>JAZRWY010000089.1:0-61968 GCA_045599945.1 Anaerovoracaceae bacterium
GAAGTCCCGCGGCGTATATGAGACTCCTGGCGGAACAATCCTAGTAGAAGCACATCAGCAGCTGGAAGAACTGGTTATCGACAGGGCGACCATGGATCTGAAGAAGGACATCGGTAACAGAATGGCGCAGACCGTATACGAAGGAAAATGGTTCACTCCGGTTCAGGAGGCAATGATTGCTTTCACAAAGTCCACGCAGAAGTATGTAACAGGAGAAGTCAAGTTTAAACTCTACAAGGGCAACATCATCAAGAAAGGAACGACTTCACCATATTCTTTATACAGCGAATCTCTTGCATCCTTCACAACCGGCGATCTCTACGACCACCACGATGCAGAAGGCTTCATCACTCTTTGGGGTCTGCCTCTGAAGGTTCGTGCCATGAAGATGAAAGAACTCGAAAAGGAAAACAGCAAATAAGGATAATAATTACTACCGGCTCATGGGAGCCGGTAGTTTTATCATACACATGTTAAGAGGGGGCAAAGACATACTGGATTCACTCTCTCTTTTTTAATTCTTCTATTACCGGAGAAACGATTTCCCTGTAATAATCCTTGCAGCCACGGCCTACCAGACGCTGACCAAATGAAACTGCTGCGTTTCCATTGCCTTCAATTGCAATCCATTTTCCTTCATCTGTCAGTGCCATGTCCCAGCCCACAAAATATAGCCCCTGTTCTGCTGCAGTCTTTATTGCTACCTCCTTTGTGACTCTTCTGAGTTCTTCGATTTCCGGAATTTCAAATCCCAGGAATACCACCGTCAAGGATTCCACGCTCTATGTCCATACTTGCCATCAATCCGCCACGGGAAACATTGTCTACGAAACTCCCTCCGGAGCCGAATCTCATGAACGGAAGGACATAATGCACATCATCCCCATCTACAAGAGCATTGACTCTTGCTGTGTTTATGCTTCCGGGATATATTTCCCGCATCTTCGGATGAGCGATAACCTGTTCCTCAAGAACGAAGGCTTCTTTTGCAATATATTTATCAAATACTGTCCGCATGTTTTCTTTCGATGCCTCAATGAGTTCAACTCTCTTCCCTTTAGCTCCTGCAAATGGTTTTTTCACACCTTTTCCATGTTTTAACATGAAATCAGCAAAAGCATCATAATCTGCCTCTGACTGTACTTGAATCATATCTCTGCAGAACCATTCTTTAAGCATCAGATACGTTCTGTACTTATCGTCCAGCTGACTTCTTTTATCCTTTGGATTCAGTTTTTACTTCCGCCTCTTTATGAAATAAAAGACTGCGAAACTTTCCAAACACTATTATTTCCCCTCCTTCAGAACTTCTTTGACCATCTGTTCATCAAACACTACATTTTTTACGCCTTCTGCTTCAATTCTGTAGAGTGCATTGGCAGCCATGTGTTCTGCCGCCTGCTCCAGATCACGGACGCCGCTTTCGTCTCTGTGCCTGCGGATAATCTCTTCCAGGCCGTCGTCTGTAAAAGTGCATTCGTCTTTCTTCAGACCCATTTTCTTTACAACCTTTGGGAAAGCAAAGTCCGAGAAGATTGTCTTCTTTTCTTCATCCGTATAGTCTGAAAGTTCTATGACAGCAAATCTGGAAAGAAGAGGAGCCGAAATGTCCGCCTTGATGTTTGCTGTCGCAATTGGATAGACGCCGGACGTCGGAACCATGCATTCCATGTAATTATCCGTAAATCCAAGATTGTCCAGAAGCGTCAGAAGCACATCTGCAGGATTTCCGCTGCCTTTTCCGTTATTGGCCTTATCCAGCTCATTGATGATGAATACAAGATTGGACTCGCCTGCTGCTGCAAAGGATTCCATGATGATTCCCGGCTTTGCATTGGAATAGATTCTGGAACTTCCCGTCAGCTGCTCCGGATCCTTGATGGAACTCATGTCCAGTGTGGTCCATGGGAGTTTCAGGATTCTAGCCACTGCATAAGCAATCTGGGATTTTCCGGTTCCCGCCGGTCCGATCAAAAGGATGCCATAGGCAGGAAGCGTATGTGTTCTGTTGATCTGTATGATGGTCTCGATGATTCTCTGCTTGACATCTTCCATTCCGTAAAGCTCTTCATCCAGAATTCTTCTTGCTTCAACAGGATCAATGGCTTCAAAATAGTTGTTTCTCCACTGGATGTTCAGCATCATGGAAAGCGCACGCTGTGCATGTCTTCTTTCTGCTGCTGTCACTTCATTGGAACGGGCAACTGCCAGATTTCTTCTTGCCCACAGATTGATGTTATCCGGCAGAGTCCTTCCCGCACAGTTGATGAAGTCTGTCATGCTCTGCAGCGACGTCAGCTTCATCACATCGCCGCCGATTTCATAATCCTCGTCCAGTTCTTCCTCAGAAGGGGCATCGCTGGCAATGAGACGGTCGATCATATATTGAAGAAAACCGTCTTCTGCCGAAAGTTTGGTTCCTGTTCCGGATGAAATCTCCTCAATGTGATACACTTGATAGCCTTCTTCTCTGTTTTCGCCTCGGATGCTTACGCGGATATGGTTTTCTCCCATCCACTGGAGAAGACTGATGAATCTTGCATCAATCTCCAGAATATCTGCGGACTGTACGCCATCTTCCAGTTCAAATTCAAAACTTGTTCGTTTCACCGGATTGGTGAACATTCCGATTTCCGTGTTTTCACATTCAATACTGCTGTTATCTATGATCAGAATCGGCTGGTCCGCAGAAACTTCGTGATTGTTGGAATAGAAAATCTCATAGGTACATACCGGTTCCGTATTCTTTTCAGGTATTTTGCTAAAATCAAATACTGGCATTCCTTTTCTCCTTACTTTATTATTGTTCCCACTAGATTATATCATCAGAAACATCATCAAACAACTCAAAACCCCTTTAAAAACAGAGGGTTTTCGTGTAAAATATTATTATCATTTAATATGGAAGAGGTAGAAAAATGGCTAAAATGTGGAAAGGCAGGTTTACAAAATCTGCTACGCAGTCAGCAAATGAATTCAATGCCAGCATATCCTTTGACCAGCGCATGTATGCACAGGATATCCAGGGAAGCTGCGCCCATGCAGCAATGCTCGCAAAACAGGGAATTCTTTCACAGGATGAGGCTGACATCATCATAAAGACGCTGAAGGAAATCAAGGAAGATATCGAAGCCGGCAAGGTGGAATTTACCATTGAAGGCGAAGATATCCACATGAACATAGAAACAATTCTTACCGAACGGATTGGAGAAACCGGAAAGAAGCTTCATACTGCAAGATCCAGAAATGATCAGGTTGCTGTTGACTTCAGACTGTACATGAAAGACGAAATCGCAGTAATTCTTGGTCTTCTGAAAAAACTCAAAGAAGCATTGCAGGACATTGCCGAAAAGAATCAGGAGACCATCATGCCCGGCTATACCCACCTGCAGAGAGCGCAGCCTGTAACCCTCGCCCATTACATGCTTGCATATTACAACATGTTCAGCAGAGACGAAGAGCGTTTCGAAGACTGCCTGGAGCGGACAGATTCCTGCCCGCTCGGATGCGGCGCCCTTGCAGGAACAACATATGAAACAGACAGGTATTTCGAAGCCGAGCAGCTTGGATTTTCCAGAATCTGCACAAACAGCCTGGATGCAGTATCCGACAGAGACTTCGCGCTGGAGTTCCTTTCCGATGCATCCATATGCATGATGCATCTTTCCAGATTCTGCGAGGAACTGATTCTCTGGAACTCCACAGAATTTGGTTTTGTTGAAATGGACGATGCCTTCGCAACAGGCTCTTCCATCATGCCGCAGAAGAAGAATCCGGACATGGCAGAGCTGATCAGAGGAAAGACCGGAAGAGTATATGGAGACATGCTTACCCTCTTCACGCTGATGAAATCTCTTCCTCTTGCATACAATAAGGACATGCAGGAAGATAAGCCGCCTTGTTTCGATGCTTCAGATACATTAAAAGCATGCATCAGCATCTTCACCGAAATGATTTCCACTGTAACTTTCAGAAAAGAAAACATGGAAAAAGCAGTAAAGAACGGTTTCATGAATGCAACCGATGCAGCAGACTACCTTGTAAGAAAGGGCATTCCGTTCAGAGACTGCCACGAAATCATCGGAAGGCTGGTTCTCTACTGCATTGAAAACAATACGGCAATCGAAGACATTCCTCTGGAAACGCTCAAGGAATTCTCCGACAGATTTGACGAAGACATCTATGAAAACATCGATGCCAAGGCATGCATCAGGGCCAAGAAATCCACGGGCTCTACATCCTTCGAGAGCGTAAAGCAGCAGCTCTCATCAATCAGATAAATGTTCTCACATTTCATTTAAATTTTTTCTTATCGAAGAAGGGACTGCCATTTGACAGCCCCTTCTTTCCATTGAATCATGCTTTTCCATGAATTATCTCCACCACATGATATGCTTCGCCGACCAGTTCAGCTTTTCTTTGAAATTCTTCTCACATTCAGGACACCTGTTAGAGTTTTCTCTAAGCTTTCCTTCCTCTTCTGGATATGCGTATTTCGTATATTTCTTTCCGCACATCCCGCATGTAAGCTCTACAGGCACCTGCCCTGCCTTTACAGGATCAAATTCCTCCCGCGTGCCTTTCTTATTCATGTTTACCCTGATGATTGCCTTTCCTACGACAAAGATTACTGCAATCAATGCAATTCCGAAAAGTACAAGAAGCGCTTTCCCCGTTCCTAGTCCTTCATAGCCTTTTGCTTTGTCCGTCACCTCTTCCCGGTATGTCTCTTTCATCTCTGTGAAGATCTGATTCTGAAACTTTCCGGCATCCTCATAGGAGCATGCAGCGTTCATCACGTTCTCAAGTCCGTCCTCTGAAGCAGCTTCCAGATAGAAAACTCTTGCGAACCGGTCTCCCTGCGGCGCTATTAATACAGCATTGCATCCATCTTTCATGTATATCACATATTCATTCCAGTCATTTTTCCTGATTGTATAATCCGCATCTTCCCCAATATTACCCTTTTCATAAATTACATTATCTGAACCTTCCACGATGGACCAGTAGGTTTCCATCGCCAGGTCCTCATCTGTCATATATTCACGGTCCTGTGTTCCTTCTGTATTCATCATGTAGAAGACTTCTATGCTTCCTTCGCCTTCTTTTTCTGCATGAAGAACATCACAGTCTACCATGGGATAAGCCGGAATTCCGGTTTTCATCACTGACTGGACATCCCAGCCGTCAGGAAGATCCATGCCAGCTTCTTCAGGCATGGCTGCAAATGACGGCACTGTCATCATTGCTGCAATCATCATCGCCAGTATCATCCGAATCATTCTTTTCATGACATTCACCTCTTTTCTCTTTCTTAATCCAAGTATATCATACAGATTGGAAGAACGCTCCATCCTTCACATTTCTTAAGGATTTTTAAGAAATGTAACTGGTTACATTATTTTCTCTACACATATTGCATTTGCGCGATATGAGGTATATGATGGAATCATAGTTCATTGGGGGTGATTCAAATGAAGATGTATACAGAAGATGGTACATCGAAAATCAGAATATATACCGTTGCAGTCATATTTACGCTCTGCATCGGATTCTCATTCTTTGGAATCAAGAAATGCGTGCCGTATGCAGACACCCTTACACTTCTGACATACAGATATGTTGCGGGGCTCATCGGCGCACTGATCTGGATCGGCGTCATGAAGACAATGCATGTATTGCCGGAAACAGAGCCGGGAAGACCAAAAGGCAAGCTGTACATGACAGCCGCCTTCTATATTCTCTTCATGGTATTTCAGATTTTCTCCATGTATTTTGCAACTTCCATCGAAGGGGCCATCGTATATGCCATGGTTCCAATCTTTGCAAAGATTATTGGAAGAATTGTGCTTGGAGAAAAGTCTACAAGACTGCAGATGTTCTTTGTCGTTGTCACAGTTGCATCTCTTATGGTTCTCATCATACTGAATGCAACCGACATTCATCTGAATCTTACCGGGCTCATACTCATAACCATCGGCACCCTGTTCATGGCATGCAACAATGTATCTGCAAGATATGTAAGGGGCGTATTTTCGCCAATTGAGATCACGCTTACCATCACCCTTGGCGGTTCTGCGGTATTCATCAGCGCATCCGTCATCCGTGCCATGGCAAGACATGACTTTGCAAGCCTCATCGAGCCGCTCCACCATGCGGACTTCATCATATGGGTCAGCTATCTCGGCATTGGATGCATACTGCTTTCTGCCCAGTTCATGTCCTATATGCTGGCACATCTGGAAATCATACAGTCATCCATATTCAACAGTGCATCCACGCTTGTTTCAATCATTGCAGGCGCACTGATCCTGGGAGAACCGCTCTACTGGTATCATTACCTCTGCGGAACTCTGATCATTGCAGGCGTTGTGGGCCTAATTTTTGCCCCTTCCCATGCGGGAAATGCAGGGAAATCGCTGAGTGACGATCTTCATCAATCCTAAACAAAAGCAAAGCCCGCTGAAAAAGCGGGCTAATTAAATCCTTCGTATCTTGCAATCTCTACCTGTTTTCCTTTCAGTTTCCTATAGCATTCAGGACATCTCTTCTTATTCTTTTTGTAGAATTCCTCCAGTTCCGGTTCCACGTACGTCTGATATTCTTTTCCGCAATATCCGCAGACAACCGTAATTTCTTTCTGCCGGCGGCTGATTTCTTGCTTCTCCCGATATTTCCCCGGATGCTTTTCCCTGTCTTTCTGGAGTTTTCGTTTGTATCTCCAGCTACAGAAAAAACAGAAAAATGCAATCAGTGCCAGCATGACATAAAGAAAACCTTTGGTCGCGGTCCGGTTGACCGCCATCGGCATGTTCCTGGATGCCTCCTGCAGGTCATTCATCACCTGATGCTGGAAGCTTTCCGTATCATGGTAGGAAAGAATCACCTTTTCGCACAGTTCAAAGTATTCAGGCCATCCTTCTGCATCCATTGATTTTACAATGAATACTCTCCAGAAGTTTTCTCTGACCGGCATGGCATATATGTTCAGATGGCAATTGTCCCTCAGAGAATCCACGGCGACCGCGGCATGAACCTTCACCATGAAATTTCCGTCGTCTGCCTGGATCAGCTCATATTCTTCCACATCTTTTTGCATTAGTTTGGATATGTTCTCAAGCAGGAAGTGCTTGTCGCTGTTTTCATATACCTGACCGACATCTTTTTCATTTTCCGCCCGGATGCTTCTGCTGTCTTTACTTTCCGGGTCCAGACAGTAGAGTTCCTTTAAAGAAAACGAGTCCTCTTTATGGTCCAGCAGCACCACATGACGATACTGTGTGACCTGCCTGGGCTCCACATAATACATGAATTCCATGTTCCATTTTTCCGGAATATCCATGGAAATCTCATCCTCCGGCTCTGCTGCAATGGATACAGCCGGAACAAAAATGAAAATCAGTGCCATCAGATAGATTACGATTCGTTTCATATGTTTCTCCTTCCGCTTCAACCATACTTTCAGTATACCATAAATAAGACAAAAGACCGCATCTTCTTACGGTCTTTTTCATAATCAGTCACTATTTATATCTCGTCCAGCCAGCACTGGTCATCGGAAATGTTCATTTCGAAAACTCTTGACTGGTCCTTTTCATACTTCGCCTGGTGGTATTTGAAAATCATCTTGTCGCCAATCATTCCGACAATGACAATTTTCCCTGTTGGATGTGAAAGGGCAAATCGCATGCTCTTGGCATTCCCGTTCATGCCTGCCTTTGCTTTTTCAACTATTTCCCAGCCCTGCTTAAACGGCACCTGGAACTGGTTCTGTACCCCCTCAACCGGTCTGCATTGGAAGATATAATATGGCACAACACCACGGGATACCAGTTTGTTCATCAGCGATGCAAGGACTTCCGGATTATCGTTTACACCTTTTAAAAGAACCGTCTGATTTCTCAGAACGCAACCTGCCTCCTTGAGCAGACGGATTGCCTTGATGGCCTCTTCCGTCAGTTCCTTCGGATGATTAAACTGTAACACAATCACAATCTGCTTTTTCTCCCCATATTCACGAAGAATGCTGAGAAGTTCCGGATCTTCTGTGACCCGCTGCGGAAGAACGACCGGCGTTCTTGTTCCGAAACGGATGAAATCCAGTGTATCAATGTCACTGAAACATTCCAGATATTTACGGATGACCTGATTGGAGTTCAAAAAAGCATCACCGCCGGAAATGAGAATGTTATTGATTTCCGGATGTTCTCTGACATACTGCGCCATTTCCGGAATGAGAGTTGCTGTCTCATCTCCGTCCAGCCCAACCATCCGCTTTCTGAAGCAGTGTCTGCAGTACATGGCGCACTGGTTGGTGGATAGGATCAGCGCAGTCTGCCGATACTTATGCTGCATGCCCTGTATCACCGTATTATCCGCTTCTCCGCTGGTATCCTTTACTCCTCCCAGAGAAAACTCCATGGCATCCGGGATGCACATCTTGCGGATAGGATCGCTGGGATCTTCCGGATTCATCAGTTTCAGATAATACTCCGGAATACAGATCGGATATCTTTCAGCAATCTCCTTTAATACCCGCTCTTCTTCCTGATTCACCTCAATATACTTTTTCAGACCGTCAATATCCCTAGTGCTGTCAATAAGCATCTGCTTCCAATTACTCATGGCGGTACCTCTCTTACTCTATTCTTCCAACAGTTCATCTATGTTATTGCGAAGTTTCTGCGCAAGCTTCATGTATGTTTCTTTCTCTTCTTCTGTAATCCCCTTTAATATGTGGGACATCAGCCTACGCCATTCGTCATTCATGGCACTTCTTACCTGTGAAGACTTTTCTGTCAGTGAATAATGATTGAATCTTTTATCCGTTTCATCCTGCCTGCATTCAATATATCCTCTGTTGCAGAGATCTTTCAGCATGCAGGAGAGATGACCCTTGTTCACATAAAGAACATCCCGGATGTCTGAGGCGGTGTCCTTATCTCCGCAGTCCGAAAGATAATAGATCAGTTCTGCTTCCAGTCTTTTCAGTTCAAATCTTTCACAGATATCTGACAGACGTATGTCTATCAGGTGTTTAAAGCGGCCTCCCCGTAGGAAGGATTCTAAATTCTGCATCTCTTTTCCCTTTATTACAAATTATTAGTTTGTTTCCAAACTAATAATAACATTTTAATCTTCGATGCGCAAGTATTTGTTTTCATCTTCACGGAAACAACACAATGAAAGACAGAAGATATGGCATAACCATATCTTCCGTCTTTTCTACACACTTTATATTGCCTCATAGCTCAGCTCTACACCGCTATTCTTTAATTTTATGACATCAAGGAAAACTTCTGCAGTATCGATGCAGGTAAGAACTGTCACGCCTTTTTCTATGGCCTTTCTTCTCAGTTTCAGACCTGCTGTTCCTTTGTGGTTTCCTACTGTCGCAACATTGATCAGGATGTTGATCTTTTCACCCATGAGCTTTGTCGCCTCATCGATATCGATACATTCATTCTCAATGCCCGCCTCAGACAGGAATTCATATGTTCCTGCCGACGCCATGATTTTAAATCCATATGCAGCATATTTCCGGATGGTATCTGCTGTATCCGGATTCTTGTCCGGGTCTTTTACCGATACATATATGCCGCCTTCTGCAGGAATCGACATCTTCGCACCCTCAAAGCCTTTCAGGAGCGCTGTTGTAAAGTCCTTGTCAATGCCAAGCGCTTCACCTGTGGATTTCATTTCAGGTCCAAGCGCTATGTCTGTGTTGATCAGTTTGGCTCCTGAGAAAACAGGAATCTTAACGGCATATTTTTCCTTTTCCGGATAATATCCGATTCCGTATTCACTATCCTTCAGTTTCATCCCAAGCATTGCCTTTACAGCAAGTTCCACCATTGGAACTCCGGTAACCTTGGAAAGAATCGGAACGGTTCTGGATGCTCTCGGATTCACTTCAATGACATATACATTTTCTCCATCCGTCGCATACTGGATGTTTACAAGTCCCACAATGTGAAGCGCCTTACAGATTCTTTCCGTATAGTCGATCATGGTATTCTTGATCTTTTCAGAAAGCGAGAATGGCGGATATACAGCGATACTGTCGCCGGAATGGACGCCGGTTCTCTCCACATGTTCCATGATGCCAGGAATCAGGATGTCCTTTCCGTCACCGATGGCATCAATTTCCATTTCTGTTCCTGTGATGTATTTATCTACAAGAATCGGATGATCATTGGAAAGGGAAACGGCTTCTCTCATGTATTTCTGAAGCTCTGCGTCTTCATAGACCACCTGCATCGCACGTCCGCCGATTACATATGACGGTCTGACCATTACAGGGTAGCCAAGCCTGTGTGCTGCTGCAAATGCTTCCTCCTGGTTTGTGACTGCTTCTCCCTTTGGCGCCGGAATGCCAAGATCAATCAGAAGCTGCGTGAATTTTTCACGGTCTTCAGCCAGATCCACGTATTTAAACTCCGTACCAAGAATATTGATACTTCTCTTGTACAGACCTTCTGTCAGGTTCAGCGCAGTCTGTCCGCCGAACTGAAGGATGACGCCGATTGGTCTTTCCTTCTTGATGACATTCATGACATCATCAATATGAAGTGCTTCAAAATACAGCTTATCCGATGTGTCAAAGTCTGTACTTACTGTTTCAGGGTTGTTATTGATCATGATGGATTCGTAGCCCAGACTGTTGATGGCCCATGCACCATGTACACAGGAATAGTCAAACTCGATGCCCTGGCCGATACGGATCGGACCGGAGCCGACAACCAGAATCTTTTCATTATCTGTGATTCTTGCTTCATTTTCGTCTTCAAACGTTGAATAATAATACGGTGTCTGCGCTTCATACTCGCCGGCACAGGTATCTACCATCTTGTAGACCGGGAATATGTCATGATATATTCTCATATCCTGAAGGACATCCTTGGTTGCTCCGGTAAGCGCAAGAATTTCTCCGTCAAGGAATCCCATGGATTCGGCCTTTTTCAGAAGTTCTGCTGTCAGACGCTCTGTAGCCAGCGTCTTTTCCATCTCAACAATGTTATTGATTCCGTTCAGGAACCATTTATCAATCTTTGTTGCTTCATAGATTTCATCGATTGTCATCAGTTCTTTTCTAAGAAGCTGTGCAATGACAAATACCCTTTCATCATCGCAGTTGTATAATTTTTCAATCAGTTTCTCATCACTCAGACCGGTAACATACGGAACTCTAAGACCATCATACTTGATTTCCAGTGATGCAATTGCCTTGAGAAGCGCAGATTCAAAGGTACGGTCAATGGTCATTA
Source organism: Anaerovoracaceae bacterium (assembly GCA_045599945.1). Classification (GTDB taxonomy): domain Bacteria; phylum Bacillota; class Clostridia; order Peptostreptococcales; family Anaerovoracaceae; genus UMGS973. The sequence continues at coordinate 11,268 of JAZRWY010000089.1, forward strand.
CTTCTCCGGTTGCCTGCATCTGTGTTCCAAGGGTTCTGCTTGCCGTTACAAACTTATCGAATGGGAATTTCGGGAATTTGACAACGATATAGTCAATGGACGGCTCAAAGAACGCACTGGTTGTTCCCGTTACATAGTTTCTGATTTCATCCAGCGTATATCCCAGCGCAATCTTTGCTGCTACCTTGGCGATTGGATAGCCGGATGCCTTGGATGCAAGAGCAGATGATCTGGATACTCTAGGATTTACTTCTATGACAATATATTCCTGTGTGACAGGATTTAATGCAAACTGTACATTGCATCCGCCTTCAATGCCAAGGGCATTGATGATCTTGACTGCTGCTGATGTCAGCATGCTGCATTCCTCGTCTCTTAATGTCTGTGTCGGAGCAACTACAATGCTGTCGCCGGTATGAACACCAACCGGGTCCATGTTTTCCATGGAGCAGATGATGATGGCATTTCCGAGCTTATCGCGCATTACTTCATATTCTATTTCCTTCCAGCCGGCTACAGACCTTTCCAGAAGAATCTGACCCACCATGCTGTTTTCCATGCCACGTTTGCACAGTTCTTCCAGCTGTTCGTCATTTTCTGCAATGCCGCCGCCGGTTCCGCCCAGTGTATATGCCGGACGGATAATTACAGGATATCCTACTTTCTTCACAAATTCACGGCATTCTTCCAGCTGTGTTGCGATGATGCTTGCCGGAATCGGTTCTCCAATCTCAAGCATCAGCTCCTTGAATGCTTCTCTATCTTCTGCCTTCCGGATGCTCTCCTTGTTTACGCCAAGAAGCTTTGCACCATACTTGGCAAAGACGCCCTTTTCGTCCAGTTCCATGCCCATGTTCAGACCGGTCTGGCCGCCGAAGCCTGCAAGAATTCCGTCAGGTCTTTCTTTTTCAATAATCTTTTCCAGCGCATCTTCTGTAATCGGCTCCAGATAAACAACATCTGCGATGTCTGTATCTGTCATGATTGTTGCAGGATTGCTGTTTACAAGTACGGTTTCAATCCCCTCTTCTCTGATTGCTTTGCAGGCCTGTGTTCCGGCATAGTCAAATTCTGCTGCCTGTCCAACGATGATCGGACCAGAGCCTATGATTAATATTTTCTTTAATGAATTGTTCTTTGGCATTTTCTAATCCTCCATGTACTTGTCAAAAGCGTCAATGATATATGAAGTCCCCTGATGGCCCTTCTGGAACTCAGGGTGGAACTGTACAGACATGATTGGAAGACTTCTATGCTTCATTCCTTCTACCGTCATGTCGTTCAGATTGATATGCGTCATGTCCATGCCCTTGAATACAAGAGAATCCCCATCCACCGCATACTGATGATTCTGGTCTGTGATATATGACTTTCCTGTGGTCTTGTCATAAACACCCATGTTCAGACCTCTGTGTCCATTTTTCATTTCATATACTCTGCCGCCCATTGCCAATGCCATGAGCTGATGTCCAGTATCGATGCCAAGCACAGGAACGCTTTCAATCAGTTCTTTCATGACTTCTACCAGCGCCGGTTCTTTCTCTGCAAGTCCAGGGCCTCCTGCAACTATGACTCCATCCGGATTTATTCCAAGGATATCCTCTGCGCCTGCGCCATACGGAAATACATGGACATCATAGCCCCTTGCCTTCATGCCGTTCACCAACTGTCTGTTCACGCCAAGGTCCAGAAGCGCCACTTTCTTTCCTTCCCCTTCAAAATGGACATATTCCTGAACGCCTGCATGTTTCATGAGGTCTTCCCCGGGTACATATGCATCACAGATTTCCTTTAATTCTGCTACGGATTTATCCTCCGTTGAAATGACACATTTCATGCTCCCGACATCTCTCAGTTTTTTTGCTATTTTTCTTGTATCCACCCCATATACGCCGGGAGTATGTTCTCCCTTCATCCATTCATCGACTGTCATTTTGCACTTTTCGTTGGATGGATGAAATGATACATCCTTTGCAATCATTCCAAATGCTACAATCCTGTCGGAATCCAGGTCTTCCGGATTGATTCCATAATTGCCGATCAGCGGATATGTCATGGTTACAATCTGAGCAGTATATGCAGGATCTGTGAGAACCTTTTCATATCCGCTCATGCTTGTGCTATATACCAGTGTGCCTGCCTTGGTTGTCTCAGCACCAACTCCATATCCTTTGAAAACGCTGCCGTCTTCGATATACACGATACCTTTCATCTATTTACCTCCATATTATAATCTCCATGTGTATTAATAATTATACACCCTTTTGCACGTTTATGCAACATTCTTGCAGAAGTAATCGGTATTTTTTGTATCTGCTTTGAATTTTGTGCATAAAAAAACGGCTACCGTTATTTTTAACTGAAAAATACGGATACCGCTGAAATGGGAAAAATATGAAAATCACATGCTGCCATATTCAGTTTTTTCATGTAAACCCTCATCGATCTCACCTTTTCCCATCTGTTTTCAAGCATTTTTTCTATTAAACTATAAATCAAAGCAAAAGTCAAGAAAAAAATATGAATTAGAGCAAAAAAGTGAAAGGGCTGCCCGCAGGCAGCCCTGAGAAATATCTTTATCTGTTTCCAAGCGTTGCCACCATGACCGCCTTGATGGAGTGCAGTCTATTCTCTGCCTCATCAAATACCTTGGAATGCCTGGATCTGAATACTTCATCGGTAACTTCACGGATGTCATATCCCAGCTCCATCTGCGTTTTTGCCATCTCTGTCTCAAAATCATGGAAGGATGGAAGGCAGTGAAGAAATATGACATCTTCGTTGCCGGTTGCTTCCAGCATTTCCATGGTAACTCTATATGGGGTAAGAAGCTTTACTCTTTCCGGAATCTGATCTTCCTCTCCCATGGACGCCCAGATATCCGTATAGATGACATCTGCACCCTTTAAGCATGCAGGATCTGCAGAAACCGTAATCTCTGCACCGGTCTCCTTTGCTACAGCATCCACCTTTTCCAGGACAGACCGGTCGATTCCGTCACAGAGTTCCTGCGGACCATACGCTGCAAAGCTCATGCCCATCTTTGCGCAGCCATACATCCACGCATAGCTCATGTTGTTTCTGACATCACCGACAAATACAACCTTGATTTCATTCAGCGGCTTGGAGAAATTCTCCTCTATGGTCATGATATCTGCCAGAATCTGCGTCGGATGGTCCACATCCGTTAGACCGTTCCATACAGGAACCCCTGAATACTTTGCAAGAGCCTCAACAGTCTCCTGTTCATAGCCTCTGAACTCTATGCCATCATATATTCTGCCGAGAACTTTTGCAGAATCCTCAATGCTTTCCTTTTTTCCTACCTGAGAGCCTCCCTTTTCCAGATATACAGCATGTCCGCCCTCGTCAAGAATGCCGACCTCAAAGGATGATCTTGTTCTTGTTGATGTTTTTTCAAATAGAAGAACAATATTCTTCCCCTTCAGGGATTCTCCGATGATTCCCGCTTTCTTCTCTTTCTTCAGTTCATGGCCCAGGTCGAGCATGTATCTGATCTCCTCCGGCGTAAAATCCATCAGAGTTAAAAAACTTCGTCCTTTCAGATTCACTGTCATTGTCTCACCTCAATTATATGAATATGCAATGATTATACTATGCTTCGCATATTTATGCAAGTATAATCCCCTCTATGAAATGTGTCTGGATTCCATGGAACTCATTTCACCCCGTGGTACTGGTAATAACACGTCTCCAGCCTGCCGTTATATAGCTTGCGCCTTCTATCTGCTTTCCTGCCGAAGACCTTCTTTTCAACTTCCTTATCCGTAGTGATCAGGAAGCATGACCATGTAGGATCGGATTTCAGAATATACCGCAGGCTTTCATAGATTCCTTCAATCTGCTCCTTTTCGCCGATTCTCTCTCCATATGGAGGATTCATGATGATGATGCCGTGGTCCTCCTGCACCCTGTATTTTGCAATATCCATCTTTCTGAAGGTAATGCAGTCATCCACGCCTGCCTCTTCTGCATTGGCCTTTGCTGCTTTTATTGCTCTTCCATCCACATCGGACGCTTCAATCCGAATGTCTGCATCATAATCAATGGCTTCAAATGCAGCCTTTCTCTCTTCCTTCCAGATGGCCGGTTCAATGATGTCCCATCCTTCTGCAGCAAATTTTCTGTTCAGACCGGGAGCAATGTTTCTTCCAATCATCGCCGCCTCAATGGGAATGGTGCCGGAGCCGCAGCACGGATCTGCCAGAAGTCTTCCCGGCTTCCAGAAACTAAGCGCAACCATGGCAGCCGCAAGAGTTTCTTTGATCGGTGCCTTTACATCGGATACTCTGTACCCTCTCTTGTGGAGCCCTGCACCGGATGTATCGATCATCACATGCACATGATCTTTTAAAATGGAAAATTTCACAGTATATGATGCACCTGTCTCTGCAAACTGATCGACCATGTAGACCGAAGACAGCCGGTCCACGATTGCTTTTTTGACAATGCTCTGACATGCAGGCACGCTATGGAGCTTGGATTTTACGGATGATCCTGTAACCGTAAACCTCCCATCCAAAGGGATGATCTCCTCCCATGCAATGGCCTTGGTCTGCTGAAACAGGCCTTCAAATTCCTGTGCATCAAACTCTCCCATTTTCAGGAATATGCGGTCTGCGCATCTGAGCCAGAGATTGCTTCTTACGATTGCTCTCTCGTCTCCCAGAAATGTGATTCTGCCGTCCTCGCTTTTCAGAATCTTATATCCCAGTTTTTCAATTTCTCTTTTTACAACGGCTTCCAGCCCAAATGTTGCGGTTGCAATTAATTCCAGTTTCATTTTTTCCCTCAAAAAAAGCTCCCGTGACAGGAGCTTTAATCTTTCCTTCTAGATATATGACTTTCTCTTGTTCATTGCATTGTTTTCAAGTTTTTCCAGTTCTTCCAGAGCCTCACCTGTTCCCTTTGCAACGCATTCTTTTGGATTATCTGCAACTATAACATCAATGCCTACTGCTGCTTTAATCCTCTTGTCAATTCCATTCAGCAGAGCGCCGCCGCCGGTAATGGTAATACCGCTGGTTGAAATGTCTGCAGCAAGTTCAGGCGGAGTCTTCTCCAGAACAATATGTACTGCTTCTACAAGAGTATCCAGAGGTTCCTTCAGCGCTGCCATCATTTCTTCAGAAGTAATGTTTACGGTCTTTGGAAGGCCGGTAACTCTGTCTCTGCCTCTGCATTCCATGGATACGGATTCTTCTCTCGGGAATGCTGTACCTATTTTCATCTTCAGTTCTTCTGCCGTTCGTTCTCCTATGTACAGATTATGCTCTCTTGCCATGTATCTTACAATATGTTCATCAAATTTGTCGCCTGCTACCTTTACCGATTCGCTTGCAACAATTCCGCCAAGAGCGATAACCGCAATATCTGTCGTGCCGCCACCGATATCTATTACCATGGTGCCATCCGGCTTGGTAATGTCAATGCCTGCACCGATTGCAGCTGCAAGAGGCTCTTCCATCAGATATACCTGCTTGCCGCCTGCCTGGTAGGAAGCTTCTCTAACTGCTCTTTTTTCTACTTCTGTTACACCGCTTGGTACGCATACCATGATTTTCGGGCGGAAGAATCTTCCGGATCCGCACGATTTTCTGATGAAATATTTCAGCATTCTTTCTGTTACATCATAATCTGAAATAACGCCGTCTCTCAGAGGTCTGACTGCAACAATGTTTGCAGGTGTTCTTCCAAGCATCAGTCTTGCTTCTTCTCCTACTGCAAGGATCTCATCTGTATCTCTGTTGATTGCTACAACTGTAGGCTCATCAAGCACAATACCCTTGCCTTTTATGTATACCAGCACATTGGCTGTACCAAGGTCAATACCAACTTCTTCTGTAAATGCCATGCCAATTCTCCTTTTTCCATCTAATATATCTACATATCTGAAATATGTTGCGCTCAAAAACATTACTTCGCTTATATATTATACTGAAATCCCCCATTGTTTTCAATTGTATTTTTTGATTCTCACAGAAATCACACAGAAAAAGCACGGTTTCCCGTGCCTTTTGGTCAATCCTATGTCATCTGAAGAGCAAGTGTGATCATGCTCTTCAGATTGTTCTGTCTCTCTTCCGGAGTCGCAGATTCCTTGGTAGTAAGGTTATCTGTAATCGTGCATATGCAAAGTGCATTTTTTCCTGTATATGCAGCTGTAGCATAGAGGCCCGCTGCCTCCATCTCTATTGCAGTGATTCCCATTCTCTTAAGCCCGTCATTGATCTTGTCTGTTGCATAGAACACATCCGAAGAGAAGATGTTTCCTGCAGTATACTGAAGCTCCAGGCCGTCTGCTGCCTTTTCTGCCTTTCTCAGAAGCTCATAGGAGCAGCATGGTGCATATGTGCCCGGGAACTCGAACTGGTAAAGAAAATTCGAGTCTGTGCTTGCCGCCATTCCAAATACAATCTCGCCAAGGGCAACCTTAGGGTCCAGCGTACCTGCTGTACCGATTCTGATGATATTGTCCACATCAAAGAATTCAAACAGCTCACGGGAATAGATTCCAATGGAAGGAATGCCCATTCCCGATGCCATGACCGATACTTTCTTTCCTTTATATGTTCCGGTATACCCCTGCACGCCTCTTACGTTATTGACAAGGACTGCATCCTCTAAAAACTCATCTGCGATGAGCTTTGCACGGAGCGGATCTCCGGGCATCAGTACGGTCTTTGCAAAATCGCCCTTTTCTGCTTTAATATGTGGTGTTGCCATAATATACCTCCCATTTATCCTGTACGTTTCTTTTTTATGCAAAATCCTATGGCATATCCTATGGCGGATAATGCCATGCCTGCCGGAATCATCCCATATTCCGGAGGATTCACCTTGTCAAACATGAGATTGTTTGCCACGGCAAAAGAGCAGTATTCTGACATCATGTACATCACGCCCATGGCTATGATCCATACTGCAATTCCTTTTCCAAAGATACCTTTCAGTCCTACAATGAGTGATAATGCCACTGTTGCAAGCGGTATTAGGATGTATAGGAAGATCAGGCTGAATCCTATTCCATCATCTGAGCACCACATATGAAAAAAAATGAATATTGAGATGCCCCATATGGCAAGATATGCTGCTATTAATCCTGCTGCGCCTTTTTTCATGTCTGCTTCCTTTCTTTTTCTGTACACTTATTATATCATACTTGTTCTGCTCCCGCCATATCCCATCAATGTCCGCGAAATCAATCATCCACCAATTGCATGAATCAAAAGGCCAGGCAGAATGCAAAAGACAAATGCTCCTATGGCACAGCCAATGACAAGCAATACCTTCTGATACGGTCTTTTTCCTATCTCCCTCTGCTTCTGGATCTCATCCAGTTTCTTTCCTTCCATGAAGGCTGCTATCTCCCGGTACGTATGTACATCGTTTTCCTTTTTCACTTTTTCAACCTTGAATGCATATACCATTGCAAGAGCAAACAGAATTCCAAAAGGTATGAGGGCCCATCTGTCAATGATGAGAAACAGCGGTACCGATACTGCCACCATGGCAATCAGGAGCCCCGCATATATTCTGCTGTACTTCTTTAAAAGTCCAATATCTTCTGTCTTAATTTTTTCCTTCATGATTTCCACATCTCCTCTGATCATATCATCCATTGAAATGTGAAAGATTTCGCTGAGAAGCAATATGCTCTCTATGTCAGGATAGCTCTTGTCATTCTCCCAGTTGGAGATGGTCTGTCTTGAGACATATGCCCTATCCGCAAGCGCCTCCTGAGACATGCCGTTTTCCATCCGAAGTTTCTTTATTCTGCTTCCAAGTTCCATATCTTTCACCTCCTTCTACTGATATTCCATCAGATTTGATGTCTGCTGTCTGTCAAAATCCTTTTACATCAATACTTTTCTCGGTGTATTTTAAACATTTCTGTTTCGTCCCAGTCTCTTGGCGCCTCTTTTTCAGCTCCAGTTCCAAGGGAGAGTATAGCTTCAACCTCAAACCTTTCCGGAATGCCAAGAACATCTTTTACATACTGTCCAGCTGCGGATCCGTCCTCTCTCTTTCTTAGCCTGATCTGCACCCAGCATGATGCTATGCCCATCTCCTCAGCCTTCAGCATCATATATCCCATGGCAAGGCTTGCATCCTCTGTCCATGCATCCGCCTTCTCCGCATCGCCTATTACCACTACAGCATGTGATGCGTCTTTAAGCATTGCAGCGCCATGTGCCTTGCTCTCTGAAAGAGTCTTCAGCATCTCTTCATCAGAAACAACAATATGTTCCACCGGTCTCTTATTCATGCTGCTCGGTGCAAGAAGACCTGCCTTAAGGATAAGCTCCACCTGCGCATCAGGAAGCTTCTCACCGGTATACTTTCTGATGCTCCTTCTGTTTCTCATAATATCCATCAGTTCCATGTTCCATCCCTTTCTTTACATTCCATAAAGACGAAAATACCCAGGATGAATACGCATCCCGGGCATAGATATTCTACCGTTATTCTTCTATCATTGTAACTTTCTTCATTACCTGTGGTTCATAAGGCTTATCCATTCTGTCTCTTCTTACGCTTACAATCTTATCTGCAGCATCCATGCCTTCGATGATCTTTCCGAATGCAGCATATTCACCATCAAGCGGAGGACAGTCTTCTACCATGATGAAGAACTGTGAACCTGCTGAGTTAGGCATCATGGATCTTGCCATGGAAAGAACGCCTCTTTCGTGCTTTAAGTTGTTTGTAAAGCCATTATTTGAGAATTCGCCTTTGATGGTCCAGCCAGGACCGCCTGTACCGTTACCCTTTGGGCATCCGCCCTGGATCATAAAACCGGGGATTACTCTGTGGAAGATCAGTCCATCATAGAATCCGTCATTGACAAGCTTTTCAAAGTTTTCTACTGTGATTGGTGCGATTTCAGGATACAGTTCGCCTTTCATGATATCGCCGTTTTCCATTTCGATTACTACGTATTTCATTCTTTTTCTCCTCGTCATAAAATATATCCATACATCAAAGCGCCAGATACGCCCATGATGATAATGATCAGTATCGGGCTTAATTTAAATTTTCCCGACAGTAATATTGTAACCAAGAATATGCCGCATGGCAATAGGTGAATGGAATCAGGAAGGCTCTTAAATATTTCCGTCCAGGTACCATTCATGTACAGGGTTCCGCTGGCAACCATGAGCATGGCTGTAAAGATAAGGCCTACTGTTGCAGGACGTATGCCGCTGAACAGCCCCTTTAAGACCTTGCTCTCCTTGAACTTTTCCAGGAAATGAACCGCAATGATCACCAATATGAATCCCGGAAGAGATACTGCAATGGTTGCAAGAGCGGCTCCTAGAAAGCCTCCTTCATGAAAGCCGACGAATGTCGCAGCATTTACTGCAACAGGTCCCGGTGTGACCTGGGATATTCCTACGAGATTTGAAAAGTCTTCGGGCGTCATCCCTCCAATCTTTTCCACCGACTGGTAGATGAGCGGAAGAATTGCGATTCCTCCGCCAAAGCCGAAGAGTCCAATCTTAAGGAATTCTGTAATCATGAGGTAGATTCCGCTCATGGCTTCACCTCCCTGAAGCAGTTTGCGATGATGCCTATGAGTGCAGCTCCTAGTATGACATATACTGCTTTTACTCCCAAGCATATGACTGCAGCAAATGCAGCCATGGCAACGATCCATGTGAGAGGACCCTTCAGGATACTCTTTCCAAGCTTTATTCCTGCTACGCAGATAAGTCCTGCCGCCGCCGCTTTGATTCCTGTCAGCGCTCCTGCCACAAATACATTGTCTCCCACAGTTCCAAGGAACATGGAAATGAGTATGATGATGATGTACGAAGGAAGTATGGTTCCGAATGTAGCTACGATTGACCCTAGAATTCCTGCCTTTTTCTTTCCAATGTAGGTTGCAATGTTTATGGCTACAACGCCGGGAAGGGACTGGGCAACTGCTATGCCGTCAATCATCTCCTCTTCCGTGAGCCATTTTTCTTTTTCTACAACAAACTCCTGAATAACCGGAAGCATGGCAAGACCCCCGCCTATGGTGAACAGGCCGGCTTTAAAGAATGATATGAATAGTTTTACATATATGTTATTCCTGATCTTTCCCATTTTGCCATATTGCTTATGCCGGGCTTTTAGGCCCGGCATAGTCTCCTTTTAAAACATGAATTTGAAGTTTTTTCTCTATCCTATTTAAAGAAACATCTTCCGTCTCTTTCAGCATTCACCTTAGCGATTGCAGCCTCGATTGCCTCTTCAATGGTAAGCTCCTGCTTTTCGCTTTCTGCTCTTAATTTGTATTCAACCTTTCCGTCCGCTGCGCCTCTTCCTACTGTGATTGCTACAGGAATTCCAAGAAGGTCTGCATCCTTGAACTTAACGCCAGGTCTTTCCTTTCTGTCATCCAGAAGCACTTCAACGCCGGCCTTCTGAAGCTTTTCATAGATATCCTCTGCAACCTTTTCCATCACTTCATCGCCGGTCTTTACGATGGTTACGATTACATGGAACGGAGCCACTGACATCGGCCAGATGATACCGTTTTCATCATGGTTTTCAGGCATGTCGATGATTGCCTGGAAGGTTCTTGAGATACCGATTCCGTAGCATCCCATGACAATTGGATGATCCTTCTGGTTTTCATCCTTATACATTGCGCCCATCGCCTCTGAATATTTTGTCCCAAGCTTGAAGATCTGTCCGACTTCGATTCCTCTTGCATGTTTGATCTTTCCGCCGCATACAGGACATGTATCTCCTTCCAGAAGCGTCTTAATATCCGTTACGATATCTCCTTCATAGTCTCTTCCGTAGTTTACATTCTTCATATGATGGTCTTCTTCGCAGGCTCCTGCCACCAGGTTCTTCAGACCCGGAAGTTCCGAGTCAACTACAATCCTGCAGTCATGAAGTCCAACAGGACCGGTGAAGCCGCCGACGCAGCCTGTTTTCTCTGCCATCTTTTCTTCATCCGCAAATTCGATGGCATATTCATGAACGCCGATGGCATTGACAAGCTTCGTCATGTTGAGCGCTCTGTCTCCTCTGATGAATGCTGCTACATATTCCTTGAAGCTTCCTTCTTCATCATATGTTGTGAACAGAAGCGCCTTGATGGTCTTTGTCTGATCGATTCCAAGAAAATCCGATACCTCTTCGATGGTCTTTGTTCCCGGCGTATGTACTTTTTCCATTGGAAGCATCTGTGCATCTTCTGCAGGAGCATCCACGCACTCTGCTTTTTCTACGGTCTTTGCAAGGTCACAGCCGTCGCAGTAGCAGATCTCACTTTCACCGAATTCTGCAAGTGCAGTAAATTCATGGGATGCCGAGCCGCCGATTGCGCCGTTATCTGCCTCTACAGGTCTGAATGAAAGGCCGCATCTTGTGAATACATTTGTATATGCATCATACATAAGCTGGTAGCTTTCTTCCAGTCCTTCATCATCTCTATCGAAGGAATAGTTGTCCTTCATGATGAAGTCACGGGATCTCATCATTCCGAAGCGCGGTCTTGCTTCATCTCTGAATTTGTTTGAAATCTGGTAGAGCTGAAGCGGAAGCTGCTTGTATGATGTGATGTCATTTCTGATGATGTCGGTAAAGATTTCCTCCGCTGTAGGTCCCAGGCAGAATCCTCTGTCGTTCCTGTCATTGACTCTCCACATTTCAGGACCATATGCGCTCCATCTTCCGGATTCTTCCCAGAGTTCACCCGGCTGAAGTACTGATGTACGGATTTCCATGGCGCCTTTGGCATCCATTTCTTCTCTTACAATGTTTTCAATCTTCCTTACCGTTCTCCATCCCATCGGCATATAACTGTAGATGCCTGCTGCCGTCTTCTTGATCATTCCCGATCTTAAAAGAAGAATATGACTTGGTATTTCTGCTTCATTTGGTACCTCTCTTAATGTCTTAAGGTACATTTTAGATAATCTCATGTCTTGTCAGTCTCCTTATCCTTGTAATATACATACGGCCTGTGCAGAAATTCCTTCCTGCCTGCCTTCAAATCCCAGCTTCTCTGTTGTTGTCGCTTTTACGCCTATACACGATATTTCCACGCCAAGAGCCTCTGCTATGTTTTTTCGCATTACATCAATGTATGGGGCCAGCTTCGGTTTCTGCGCTACTACTGTGGCATCGATATTGCCAACGGTATAGCCTTTTTCCCGGATGATCTCCGCCACCTGCCCGAGGAGCAGAATGCTGGAGATCCCTTTATATCTGTCGTCTGTATCCGGGAACAGTTTCCCGATATCGCCTTCTGCCACGGCCCCAAGCAATGCATCCATGATTGCATGAATCAGCACATCTGCATCAGAATGACCCAGAAGTCCAAGTGTATGCGGAATTTCAGCGCCGCCCAGAATCAGTTTCCTTCCTTCTGTCAGTCTATGCACATCATATCCTGTTCCAATCCTCATCTTCGCCGGCATATCTTCTCCTGTCGTAATCTTAATGTTTCCATAATCGCCTTCTGCGATGGCAATCTCCGCTCCGAGACGCTCTACAAGGCTTGCATCATCGGTTCCGGAAAACCCTTCCTTCCGGGCGCTTTCGTACGCTTCCAGAATCAGCTGGCGGCTGAATCCCTGGGGCGTCTGCACCGCAAGGAGGCTACTCCTGTCCAGCGTCATCTCTTTTGTGCGGATGGTATCCTTAGGCGTCACTGCCGGAATGCATGCGCCTTTTTCCATGGCGCCTTCCAGCACATTCTCAATAACCTGAGAAGTCACAAAGGGCCTTGCTCCGTCATGAATCAGAATGATATCTCCGTCCGCTTTCAGAAGTCCGCGGTAGACAGATTCCTGTCTGGTGCTTCCGCCTTTCACTACCAGCGCATCCAGGCCTGAAAGTTCTTTTTCACATCTTGAGATATCGTCTGTTACCGCAACCAGCTGGTCTGCATATGCTAAAAAGGCATCCGCACTGTTTCTCAGAACAGATCTGTCATTAAGCTTCAGGTACTGCTTGGGAACATCTCCTCCGAATCTTCTGCCGGAACCTGCTGCTGCAACAATTACGGAAATCCGCTTTCCTTTATACATTATCTGCCCTGCCTTCCCGGTCTGACAAAGATCATTCTTCCTGCCGCAGTCTGAAGTACGCTTGTTACTGTGGCAGTAATGCTCTGACCTATGTATTTGTGACCATCTTCCACTACAATCATTGTTCCATCGTCAAGATATGCAACCGCCTGATTGTATTCCTTTCCTTCCTTTACCGGGAATATCTCCATTTCCTCACCCGGAAGGACAACAGGTTTTAATGTATTTGCCAGCTCATTGATGTTTAACACTTCCACACCCTTGATATGTGCAACCTTGTTCAGGTTGAAATCATTGGTGACAACCTTGCCGCCCATCATCTGTGCCAGTTTCAGAAGCTTGACATCCACTTCCGGTATTTCTTCCAGCGTCCTGTCTTCTGCAGTATTGTAGATCTCAATTCCATGTTCCACCTGGATTTTGTTGAGAATATCCAGACCGCGCCTTCCTCTGTTTCTTTTCAGACTGTCTGAAGAATCTGCAATGTGCTGCAGCTCCAGAAGAACAAATTCAGGAATGATAATGGTTCCTTCGAGGAATCCGGTCTTCATGATTTCTGCAATTCTCCCATCGATAATAACCGATGTGTCCAGAATCTTGGGAGCGCTGTCCGGTACCTTGGATTTCCGGCCGCCTTTTCCTTTCGGCGATATGAAATTTCCGAATATCTCTTTTCCTTTTCGTGAACCGATGACAACACCAAGATATCCAAAGACAATATATGATGCCAGATTGATGATCAGGAGCAGAATGCTCTGATCCTGAAGACTGCTCTCATAACATTTGGACAGAAGATATGCAATGATCAGTCCAATGATTAAGCCTGCAACCGATGCCAGAATATCATTGATGGAGACATCCTGGAGATTCTCCATTACATCATCGGCGGCCTTCTTGCTCTGTTTCCTGAAAAGCGGTGTCAGTTTGTTAAAAATAATACCAAAAATAAATGCCGAAATAAGTGCGATTGTTAATTCCTCCGGGGGATTAAAATCCATCTGAACACCCTTTACGAATTCATGTCTTAAGGCCTGTACAATCAGTTCTCCAATGCCGCCGCCTACGGCTACGCCAAGTATGGTGAATAGAAAATTGAATAGTTTGCCGAACATTTCTTTTCCTCCTTTCCTCAAGATTTTGAGATTTTTACATTATTATGCTTTTACCGTTAAGAAAATAGTAATAATATTGCAGTAAAAGGTCATAAAAATGACGAAAAAATCCCAATATATACATATTATAGTATAAATGCAAATCTTCTTCCCGTCAACCTTGCGCGCTAAAAAAGCCCGAAAACACAAGGTTTTCGGGCCTGTTTATCACTAAAGTCCAGGTATGTATGCACATATGACTGCAACTATTATTGCAGGAAGAAAATTCGCCACTTTAATTTTCGTACGAAACGACATGTTGATTCCTATGCAGCATATCAGTATAGAGCCCACCAGAGAAAGATTTGACAGCGCTGCTTCTGTCAATACAGGTTCAATGAGAACAGCAAGTGCTGTGACGCTTCCCTGCCAGATGACCACCGGTATGAATGAAAAAATGCATCCCTTTCCATCTGATGCCGTCATCACCATTATTATCACCGCATCAAGAATTGTTTTTGTCACCAGGATGGATATGTCTCCATATATTCCATCTTTTATGGCTCCTATTATTGCCATTGCGCCAATGCAGACAATGAGGGAAGATGTGACAAATCCGTTAACAAACTGCGGATCCTTTGTATTCCCGGTTTTAATCTTCAGCCACTGTCCGAAACGCTCAAACCATCCTTCGATATTCAGTGCCTCGCCAGCAAGCGCTCCCAAAACAAGAGCTATTATCATCATGTATATTCCCTGAGTCTTAACATCGCTTCCATCAACATAGAGCATCTCCTCCAGAGTATCTCCGATACTGAGGAATATTACGCTAAGCCCAAGTGCCATCAGCAGTATATCCTGAAATCTCTGTTTCAGACCTTTTCCGATAACCAGCCCCAGCAGGCCTCCAAAGATGATACCTGCCCCGTTAATAACAGTTCCTAGTCCAAACATTATTTTTCTCTAGCTTTCACCAGCTCTATTGCTTCCTTTCCTGTCATATGCTCCACATCTATGGCAATGATGAGTGCCTGGCTGCATTCCGATACTTCTTTCATTCTTGCATCGGCCGGCATATCCGGCGAATACTTGTCTGCCATGGCCTGAAACGCTTTATATCGTTCATCACCGATGGCCTCTCTTGCCCTTCCAAGAATGATGACACTCCGGAAATATGATGTATATTCCTCCTGGACGATGTCGTCTTTATCTACAACAGTAAATGACACCTTGGGATGTTTTTTCATGCATTCCAGCTTATATCCGTGATTTCCCGTATGGAAATATATTTTCCCGTCATGCCACACATAGCTCAGCGGAACGCCATATGGATAATCCTCATCGCCCATCACGGCCATCACTCCATTTGTATTTCTTTTCAGCACAAGATTGCAGTCCTCCTCCGAAAGGAGCTGCCTGTTTCTGATCATTGACCGAATCATGCATTCACCTCAAAATCTGAATCCAGAAGTCCTTCTCTTCTGAACATGTTCTCTAGAACAGCAATATCTCCAATGGTATCTATGTCCGTTGCGGTTATGAGATTTACTTCAATGGTCTCAAAGGCATTGGCACTGAGCTTTAAGGTCTCGCAGATTTTGTTTCTGGTCTCTGCAGATCCCTGCCGCTTCACCAGCTTATCGATGAGTGCCAGCGTCTGCGGAAGATAGAAACTTCGAAACTTCTTGATGTCTCCCATCTTTTCCAGTTCCGGCGCTTCGTCCAGTCTTTTTTCAATCCTGGATACAGAGCCTGCCAGACGTTCCAGTGTAAGCCTGGTATCTTCATCATCCATGAAATTCATGGCAAATTCTATTCTATCCAGACTGGTAAGCTTTGGCTCCGGCTGTTTCGGTTCCTCATGAACCGCTTCATACCTGTACATGTTTTCATCCGCAGCTTTATCCTCTTCCGGCTTCTGGTAGAACGGCTGCATCTGCTGTCCGCCCTTGCACATTACAAGCATACCTCTTGTCGTATCAATGACAGCCTCAATATCACCTCTGGGACCGACAAAGAATCCGTTTCCTATCATTTCCTCCAGGTCTGAAATGACTTCCATTCTGTCTTTTTCCAGTGAACGTTCCAGATACGAGAGCGATGTGTTTCCCACCGGATGAATCAGCGCTTCATATGCATCCCACTTTTTCACCTTCTTATTGGTGCTGACAAGAAGAAGAATACCTGCTACAAGGGGGAGCAGGGAACCCAGTCCAATGATAATGAGAATCCATCCCCAGATTTTTCTTGTTCTTCCTGTTCTTCTATTCCTGATTTTTTTCAGTTCTGTACTAGTCATGTTTTTCCTCACACAATCTAAAAATATCTTCCGGAATTATATTTTACCATCATTTCATATCTTGTAAATAAAAAGAAAAGTAAATATGTATAAATCCTGCAAATATGTTAGAATCAATACAGGCACATCACAATCCCGTCACAAAGTGACAGTATTCTAAAAGTATCTAAAAGTCAGGAGGAATTGATTATGGCTAAGATATTGATTGTTGACGATGAAGCAAAAATTCGCGAGGTAATCAGAGAATACAGCGAATTTAACGGATATGAAGTAGAAGAAGCATCCGATGGAATGGAAGCCGTCGGATTATGCAAACTCCACGATTTTGATCTGGTCATCATGGATATCATGATGCCGAAACTCGATGGATATTCCGCATGCAAGGAAATAAAGAAAACGAAGGATATTCCGGTCATCATGCTTTCTGCAAGGGGCGAAGAATATGACAAACTCTTCGGTTTCGAACTGGGAATTGACGACTATGTGGTAAAGCCGTTCAGCCCGAAGGAACTGATGGCAAGAATCGCTGCAGTACTTGCAAGAAGCGCCGGAAAGAGTCCGGAACCATCCGGCATTCTTACCTTTGGAGGTCTGGAGATCAACATTCCATCCCGCGTGGTTTCCGTTGATGGAGAAAAAGTGGAACTGACACCAAAAGAATATGAGCTGCTGTTCTATCTGGCAGAAAACAAGAACATTGCACTTTCCAGAGAAAAACTCCTTTCTGAAATCTGGGGATACGATTTCTTTGGAGATGACAGAACCATTGATACGCATATCAAGAATCTGAGAAACAACCTGGGACCATATAGGGACTATATCGTTACATTAAGAGGGGTAGGATACAAATTTGAAGCATAAAATATTCTCAGGTTTTGACCTGAAGAGTCTGAGATTCAAACTGTGGGCATACTTTGTCTGTTTTGCAATTCTGCTGATTGGCATTGTCTGGATTGCACAGGTCTACATGCTCAATACCAGCTACGGTACCATGAAATCCAAGCAGGTAACCGCCTATGCCCAGGAAATCACCGGAAGATATCATCCGGAAGATCCATATTCCATAGATTATGTTGCTGCAGTCAGAAATATCGCCATCGAAAGCGGCATGGACATCATTTTCGATAACAGACAGGGCGATATGTATATGATCAACCAGAATGGCGATATCATCTACAGCGGTTTTTCTCAGCCAATCTATACATATGAAAATGAACGAAAGGAAATCCGTCAGCGATTAAAGACCGATGGAGTTTTCACCGGATATTCCTCCAGGAATCTGGAGAGTTCCAGTGAACATAAGATACTCATCTATGGCACATATCTGGATCCTGCAGATTCACAGGAGGTCATCCTTTATCTGTTTGCTCCGCTCTATCCGATTTCATCCACGATTTCCATTCTGAAAGATCAGCTGGTTATCATCACCATCTTTGCTCTCTTTCTGGCATTTGCCGTCGCAGCCTATCTTTCAAGGCGTGTCACAAGACATCTGTCCGGCATCCGCAAATCAGCAGAGCGGCTGTCTCAGGGAGAATACGGCATTGATTTCAGCGGAGGCCACTATACAGAATTCATTGAACTTGGTGACTCTCTGACATATACATCCCATGAACTTGCGAAATCCGATCAGCTCAAGAAGGACATCATTGCAAATGTTTCCCATGACCTTCGCACGCCGCTGACCATGATCCGCTCCTATGCCGAGATGATCCGCGATCTTTCCGGAGATGTTCCCGAAAAAAGAAATCAGCATCTGGAAGTCATTCTTGAAGAAACAAACAGACTGAACCAGCTCGTGGATGACATGTTTACCCTTTCCAAGATGCAGGCAGGTGTGACTTCCATTGAAAAAGCGGATTTTGACATATCTGCTGCACTCAAGGAGACTTATCACTCCTACGAGATCTTATGCATTCAGGATGGATATACAATCACCATGAATGACCCTGCACCGTTTACAGTAAACGGTGATGAAGCAAGAATCAAGCAGGTAATCTCCAACCTGATCAACAATGCAGTAAAATATTGCGGCGATGATAAATTCATTGCAATCAGCTGCATTGATGAAGGAGATAGTGTAAGAATTGTCGTTGAAGACCACGGCATGGGAATACCTGAAGATCAGATTGATCATGTATGGGACAGATACTACAGAGTATCCAGTAATTATCACAGAAGCTCCAAGGGAACAGGCCTTGGCCTTTCCATCTGTAAGGAGATTCTTGAGGCGCATGATGCCACCTATGGGGTAGAAAGCGAAGTAGGAAAAGGCAGCATGTTCTGGTTCAAGATGAAAAAAACAATTCTTGAGGAAATACCAAAAGGCAGAAACATCTAGATTTCTGCCTTTTCTGTCCTGTCCGTCTGGACCAGTATGACCAATCTCTTATTTAAGCATTTCTGAATGCCTGAATGGCCTCCTGTATGTTCTTTACACCAATCAGCCTTATGCCGTCGACCTTTATCTTTTCAACATTTCTCGTTGGAAGCATGATATTCTTAAAGCCCATCCTTACTGCCTCTCTGGCAATCTTTTCTGCATTCTGCACGCTTCTGAGTTCTCCGGTCAGTCCCATCTCTCCGATGATGACTGTCTTTTCAGGAGCCGTTATTCCTCTGAAGGTGGAATAGATGGCCATGGCAACTGCCAGATCGATATATGTCCCTTCAGGTTTCAATCCGCCAACGATATTGACATAGATATCCTCATTGACAAGGCTGATGCCTGCCTTCTTTTCAAGAACAGCGATGATCATGTTGAGCCTGTTAAGGTCAACGCCTATGGAGCTTCTTCTTGCGAATCCTGCAAAGGTAGATGAAGATAATGCCTGCACTTCAAGAAGAAGCGGCCTTGATCCTTCATATACGGCAGTTACTACTGCACCTTCTGTTCCGTCTTCTGCTTCCTCAAGGAAAGTTTTTGAAAGGTTCTCAATCCCGAGAAGACCGGCACTTCCCATCTCAAATGCGCCGATTTCCGAAGTATTGCCAAAACGATTCTTATAGCATCTTAAAATCCTTATCTCCTGGTTTCGCTCACCGGTGAAATCCAGAACCGTATCCACCATGTGCTCTACGGTCTTCGGCCCTGCAAGCTCTCCGGATTTTGTCACATGCGCCACAATGAAAACAGGAATGTCGTAGACCTTTCCGATTCTCATCAGTTCATTTCCGCAGACTCTGATCTGTGAAACAGAGCCCGGTGCAGAATCCATGGATGAAGAGTACATGGTCTGAATGGAATCAATGATCATGAACGAAGGCTTGAGTTCCTTTGCCGTCTCTGCAATATTTTCCATGTTGGTCTCCGAAAGAATATACAAACCATCTGGAATTTCAGGCGTGATTCTGTCAGCGCGCAGCTTGACCTGTTCCTCCGATTCCTCTCCGGAAACATAGAGAACGGTCTCTCCTCTTCCTGCAATGTTGGCTGCTGCCTGCAGTATGAGCGTGGACTTTCCTATGCCGGGCTCACCGGATATGAGTGTGAGAGAGCCTTTTACAAGGCCTCCTCCAAGCACTCTGTTCAGTTCACCGATGCCTGTATCCATCCTTGCTTCGCCGGAACTTTCAACAGCCGAAAGTTTCAGCGATTTAACTCTTTTTATTCCTTCATTTCTGCTTCGTACATCCTCTGCTGCATCTACAACCTTTTCCTCAACAAAGGTGTTCCATGCACCGCATATGCACTGGCCCATCCATTTTGGGCTTTCATATCCGCATTCCTGACATACGAAAACTGTCTTTGCCTTTTTAGCCATGATATCTCTCCATAAATCATATTATCTTCCACAAGTATAACAGAAGCCCTAGGGTAATTCTAGGGCTTTCCTGTTCCATGAATGTTAATTTTCTTTTGTGGCTTTTATTGTGTCTTCCAGTTCTCCGATTGCTTCTTCCAGTTCCTCAAGTGCTTCTTCCACTTCTTCCTCTTCCTTTCTGCCTGATATGATTATCGAAAGAATGATGCTGAATGTCAGCACACCCACAATGATACCAATTGAAAGCACAAGCCCTATTTCAATATCAAAAGCTGCAAGCAGGAGCTTTACGCCTGTAAATGCAAGTATGAGGCCAACTCCATACTTGACATAGTCGAATTTTCTTCTCATTGCCTCAACAACAAAGAACAGCTCCCACAGTCCAAGGAGTGCAAACATGTTGGATGAATATACGATGAAGACGTCCTTAGATACTGAAAGCACTGCAGGAACAGAATCCACTGCAAAAATGATATCGGAAAAGATGACCAGAATCATTACGGCAAAGAGCGGTGTAAGTCTCTTTTTTCCATCCTCTTCCGTCATGAACTTATCATCCACAAAATATTTTGTCATCGGGAAAAGCTTGACGCATGCCTTGATGATCTTCGAATCATGCGGATCCTTCTCCTCTTCCTCGTTCTCTTTTTCTGTCCACATCTTGATGCCGTTCCAGATGAGAATTGCTCCAAATATGTAGAGAATCCATTCGAATCTGGATACTATGGCAACGCCGGCTACTATGAATATGAATCTTAATATGAATGCGCCTATGATACCATATCTTAAAACCTTGTGCTGCTGCTCCATCCATAGGCCATAGGCCATGAATATGGATATGAATACAAACAGATTGTCCATGGAAAGACTGAGTTCTATTACATAGCCTGCAAAAAACTCCAATGCCTTCTGCTGCCCTTCTATGAAATATATGCCGGCTCCGAAGATGCATGCAATGGAAATCCACATTACGACTTTTTTCAGTTCTTTCTTTACTTCACTCATTCTACTACCTCCAACAAAAAGACCTTAACGTCTACACATTGGTAAACGTTAAGGTCTTGCTATCCACTACGGAGGATGAAACCAGGCCCATATGACCGGTTGTTGATTTCATCGCTTTCTAGCTACTCCCCTTAACAGGAAAGTTTTCTTTATTCTTCTTCTTCAGCCTTATGCTGTGCAATAATCTTTTCTGCAAGCATGCCTGGAACTTCTGAATATCTGTCGAATTCCATTGTGAAGCTTCCTCTTGCCTGAGTCATTGATCTCAGAGCGATGGCATAGTCGAATAATTCAACCTGAGGTGCTTCTGCATGAAGAACCTGACCGCCGCCGATTAACGGTTCCATACCCATAACAGCGCCACGTCTGTTTGGAAGATCACCCATGACTGCTCCTACGAAATCGTCCGGAACTGTGATGTCAAGCTTCATGATTGGTTCAAGAAGGCAAGGTTTCGCTTCAACGATACCCTTCTTGAATGCAAGGGATGCTGCAATCTTGAATGCTGCTTCGTTGGAGTCAACTGCGTGATAGGAACCATCATAAAGGATTGCCTTGATGTTCTGGCACTTGCATCCTGCAAGAGGACCGTGTTCCATGCATTCAAGAAGTCCCTTTTCTACAGCCGGTACATACTGCTTCGGAACAGAGCCGCCGAATAATTCTTCGCCGAATTCAAATTCCTGTTCGGATGGTGAGAACTTGATATGAACATCACCATACTGACCGGAACCGCCGGACTGTTTCTTATGCTTACCCTGAACGTCTGAGTTACCCTTGATGGTTTCTCTGTATGCAATCTTCTGAGGCACAACATTTACTGCTACACCGTACTTGTCCTTTAACTTTCCAAGAGCAATGTTCAGCTGGATTTCTCCCTGTCCGCCAACTAAAGTCTGGCGAGTTTCCACATTTCTCTGAAGAATGATTGTCGGATCTTCTTCTGTAATCTTTGCAAATCCGGAGGAAAGCTTATCGTCTGCGCCCTTGTCTGCTGCCTCAATTGCCTGGAATAAAGTAGGCTGAGGGAATGCGATTGGAGCAAACTTTAATTCGTTATTCTTTTCTGAAAGAGTATCTCCGGTCTTTGTATACTGAAGCTTTGCAAATGCAACGATGTCTCCTGCTTCTGCCTGCGGACATTCACCCTGCGTCTTTCCTCTTAAGAAGAACATTGAGCCGAGCTTTTCATCCTTTTCAATATTATGGTTATATAATACCATGCCTGGTTTGATGACACCGGATACAACCTTTGCCAGTGAAATCTTTCCAAGGAACGGATCTGCCAATGTCTTGAAAACAAAGAATGCAGGCTTTCCTGATGCGTCTACAGGGATAACCACTTCTTCATCACTTCCGTTTACAGCTTCATAACCTTCTGTTGCTGTAGCCTTAGGAACCATGTCAACAATCTTCTGCAGTACATCTTCTACACCTTCGCCTGTCATTGCTGAACATGTAAAGATCGGGCAGATGTCTCCCTGCAGGATACCCTTGGATAATCCTCTGTTGAATTCTTCATCTGTGAATTCACCGGCGTCAAAGTAGATATCCATTAATTCTTCGTCTACTTCTGCGATTGCTTCGGATAAAGCTTCTCTGTCTTCTAATGTAACGACAGATGTTCCGAACTTGTCCTGTAAAGCAGCAACCACTTCATCAACATTTACGTTTTCTTTATCGATCTTGTTGATGATGAAAAATCTAGGGCTGGATGCCTTCTTGCATGCTTCCCATGCCTTTTCTGTACCAACCTGTACTCCTGATGAAGCATCTACAAGGATTGCTGCTGCTTCTGCAGCCTTTAATGCTCCTGCAACTTCTCCTGCAAAATCGAAGAATCCCGGAGTATCAAGGAAGTTGATTTTAACCTTATTATATTCAACTGGCACGATTGATGTATTGATGGAATAACCTTTTTCGATTTCTGTCTTATCATAGTCAGATACTGTTGTTCCATCTTCAACCTTACCTAATCTGCTGATTACCTTTGTAGCCAGTAAAGCTGCATCTACAAATGTAGTTTTACCTGAACCACCATGACCCAATAATGCAACGTTTCTGATAGTGTCGCTTGTATAGCCTTTCATGCTAGACCTCCTAAATTTATTTCTACATAGTATTATCAGTATATCATCTATGTTTTTTGTTTGCAATCATTTTTGTACACATTTACAAGTGTTTTGGCACACCGTCCGTGCAGGGAACACCTGCCTGGCAAAGCCCGCATCCGAAGATATATCCCGACCCGTCGATATGCTCTGGGTAATACTTCGGAACAGCAAAGTCTTCATAGGCTGCACATGTATTTTTCACATGGCCATCTCTGTCAATGGCACCGCAGGGACACCGCCGGATACATGCTCCGCAGTTCGTGCACCATTCATAAGGATCATCATATTCCCTCTCTGTGATTTCCAATGGATATTCCACGATGAATGTGGTCAGGCGTATGGCAAGTCCCTTTCGTGAAATGAATCCGTCTGTCAGTCCGAAGGTTCCGTTTCCGGCAGCATATGCCGCATGCCTGTGAGACCATCTGGAAGCAATCCCCCGGGTCCTGCTCATGACTCTGGAAAACTCCGGACGAAGATCGATGGCAGCGCACCGGATGCCCTGGTCTTCAAAAGCAGTTTCCACCATGCTGCAGAATTCTTTCATCATGTTTTCCCATTCTCCTCTGGAAACCAGCCAGCGGTCACATGGAAATACTTCCGCCTGCTTCTGCTCCTTTTTTGTGCGTTCCGTCTGCGGAAATACAAGAGAAACAACTCTTAAGGCTCCCGCATCCACCTTCTCCCCGTATTTCAGCGCAAAGGCCTCGGCGGGGCTCCAGTGAAATGTTCCGATATGTTCTTTCAGAAATGCAAAATATGGATCATCTCCGGCTGCTATCCCGATGAGCGGAGATTCATACATTTTTTCTTCCGGATGACCAAGGACACCGAAGTGATTGGTCGGCAGCTTTTCATAGCTTTCTGTAAAAATCTTTTTCATCTCTTCCTCCCAATTACAAAAGCCCTTGCTAAGCAAGGGCTTTAATAATTCGATGATTAATATCCACCAAACATGGAAAGCATTACTGATGCAGCTACTGCTGATCCGATAACGCCTGCTACGTTAGGTCCCATTGCATGCATGAGTAAGAAGTTCGTCGGATCGTAGTCCTTACCAACATTCTGAGATACTCTTGCTGCCATAGGTACAGCGGATACACCTGCGGAACGGATCAGCGGGTTGATGGACCCGTGAGTCAATACACTCATCAGTTTTGCAATCAGAACACCACCTAATGTACCGCAGCCAAAAGCAATAACGCCAAGAATTACGATTTCGATTGTGTCCAGCTTAATGAATGTTTCGCCAACTGCTGATGCGCCAACACAAAGGCCGAGCATGATTGTAACGATATTCATCATAGCATTCTGAGCAGTATCTGAAAGTCTTGCTGTTCTCCCGGATTCCTTGATCAGGTTACCGAACATCAGACATCCAACCAGTGGAGCTGCTGCAGGAAGTAATAATACTACGATAATGGTTACAGCGATAGGGAAGATAATCTTCTCTCTCTGAGATACCGGTCTGAGCTGTGCCATCTTGATCTTTCTTTCTTTATCCGTTGTGAAAAGTTTCATGATCGGTGGCTGAATTACCGGTACAAGAGCCATATATGAATAAGCAGCTACTGCGATTGCACCGAGAAGATCCGGAGCGAGCTTACTTGTCAGATAGATTGCTGTAGGGCCATCTGCACCGCCGATAATACCGATGGATGCTGCTTCCTGAGCGTTGAAACCAAGAATGATTGCAAGGTAGAATGCGATAAAGATACCGAACTGAGCTGCAGCTCCCATCAGTAATGATTTAGGATTTGCAATCAGAGGTCCGAAATCTGTCATTGCACCTACACCCATGAAAATCAGCGAAGGTAACAGCGGTTTCAATGTATAGAATATCGTTAGGATACCCGCATTCGACAGTGAGTCTATCATCTTGCCATCCGGAATGACATAATCATGGATGAAAACATCACCCAGAGGAAGATTTGATAAAAGCATTCCAAAAGCGATAGGTACTAGAAGTAACGGTTCAAAACCATGTCTGATAGCAAGATACAGGAATAACAATGCAACTACTATCATGATAATGCACCGATAATCTAAATTTACGATACCCATGCCGCCGACAAATGTCTTAATTGTCTCTAATATCATTTAGTTATCTCCTTAAGTAATATCGAATTATTAAATTGTAAAATCAACAAAATTGCACCATTGGCATCTTATCACAAAACGGTCAACTTTACAAGATGTAAATCAATAAATACTGCATATAACCGGAATAATTTTTCAGTTTACCATCATATGTGTCCTATGTTATAATATTTCTGATAACAAGGAGGTATAACATGGACAATTATGTAATTACAATCGGAAGACAGCTGGGCAGCGGCGGTTCTGCAATGGGTAAGGCTCTGGCTGAACATTTCGGATTTAACTATATTGATAAGGAAATACTGATTAAAGCAGCGGACAGGATGGATCTTTCCGCAGACAGCCTGAAGGACATCGACGAAAGAAGCACATCCATCTGGAATGTACTGGCACAGACAGCAGCATACGAAGTGCCTTATGTTGCTGATGAGTGGTATGTTCCGACAAGCAATCAGCTGTTCAAGACACAGACCCAGATCATGAAGGAATCCGTAGAACAGGGTCCTTGCATCATCGTAGGAAGATGCGGCTCCTATCTGTTCAGAAACTACAACAAGCATAGAAGCATTTTCCTGAAAGCAGATGAAGATGCAAGAATTGCCCGCCTGGAAAGAACGCTCGGAGAAAACATGACACGTCAGCAGATGATCAAGCTGATGAAAAAAGAAGATAAGGAAAGAGCAAAATATTATAACTTCTATACAGGAAAGAAATGGCTGGATCTCAGAGAATATGACTTCACGCTGGATACGACATATTTAAAGGATGAGGAAATCATGAGCATCCTCATTAACTATCTTCAGACCGTATTCCCTGAACTGGATAAATAGCAGAAGATGCACCGGATGAAACAATCGCTTCATCCGGTTTTTTTCATTTCATGATAAAACATGCAAAAGAAAAGACTGCACGAAGCAGTCTGCATTTCTTATCTGTCCAGCCATGTCGGTCTCATCTGTAACGTAATCGGATAGATATACATCACATCTTCTTCGCCATCGCTGTCAATCCCATTCGGGATATCCATTACTTTTGTTTTGATTCCCTGATCCTCAGCATCCTTCAGAAGCTGTTCCAGATACTTCGTTTCGCAGGTGTTATATACAACCGGAATTCCCAGTTCTCTGCCGACCTTCAGGCATTCCTGATAGCCAAAAATGATATCCCCGGTCGTGGTTTCTCTGAGCATGTGGGTATTATTGATGATTCCATCAATCCGGATGCCCGTTTCCTCTTCGATGCTCCTGACATGGAACAGACAGGTGTCCACCGAATCCGTCTCCGGTCTGTTGAGGTTCAGCACTGCAAGCATTCTTGCATCCTCCTGAAGGAAGTATTTTTCGAACTGCTTGATAATCCTGGCACCGCTGTCATTTCCTCCAACGTCAACAACCGTCGTATATTCCATATTCTCCAGAGGCGCTCTTACCGTCGCAGTGATTGCCGGAAGATCCTCCGTAATATCAAAGCCATAGGTATTGAAGTATACCTTGATGCCCTGGTCTTCCATCAGCTGCTGACGCTCTCTGCTTCTGAAATACGGATTTGCAATATCCATGTCGATAATTGCAACCTTATCTATTTTTTTCTTTAGATCGAGCGCGTAATTTACGGAGAATTCCGTCTTGCCCGAACCGTAATGACCTACGATCGAATGAATTCTGTTATTCATTATGCCTCCCAGACATGAAGCGCCTGAATGTTCATCGGAATCAGTTTCGATTTTGATCCTGTCATGGATTCCTGGAATACTTCTATCATTGTCTCTTCTGTCGTAAAGCCGGTCATTCTCATTACAGCGCCAAGCATTACTACGTTTGCAGCCTTTGCGGAACCCAGTTTTTCTTCTGCAAGACCTGTTGAATCAACATAGTGAATGTTGACATCCGTTCTTTCCGGCGGTTCCGGACAGAGCTGTGTATTGATGAAGATATGTCCGCCAGGAACAACCATGTCCTCAAACTTCTTGAGCGATGGTCCATTCATTGCGATAAGAACTTCACATTTATGTACGATTGGTGATGTGATCGGCCTATCATCCATGCATACAGTACAGTTTGCCGTACCTCCACGCATTTCCGGGCCATAAGCCGGCATCCATGTTACATCCTTGCCATCTGTCATTGCAGCTTCTGCAATCAGTTTTCCGATCAGCAAGATACCCTGGCCACCAAAGCCGGCCATAAAAAATCTAGTTAACGCCATGTTATCTCACCTCCTGTGGACATTTAAAAATCTTTACAGGATAATATTCCATCATGTCTGTTCTGATCCATTCCATTGCCTGAACCGGAGTCATTCCCCAGTTGGTAGGGCATGCACTCAGAAGTTCTACAAAGGAGAATCCGAGTCCGCGCTTCTGTACTTCAAATGCACGGTCTAATGCTCTCTTTGCCTTTCTGATGTTTGCAGGTGAGTCAAGCGCGCATCTTTCAACATATACTGCACGGTCAAGTGTTTCAATCAGTTCACACATGCGCATCGGCGCACCCTGCACGTTGATGTCTCTTCCGTTTACGCATGTTGTCGCCTTCTGTCCAATCAGTGTTGTCGGAGCCATCTGTCCGCCTGTCATGCCATAGATTGCATTGTTGATGAAAACTGTTACCATTTTTTCTCCACGTTCTGCAACATGAAGAATTTCATTTCCGCCGATGGAAGCAAGGTCACCGTCGCCCTGATAGGTAAATACCTGAGCATTCGGATGTACTCTCTTGATACCTGTTGCAACTGCAGGCGCTCTGCCATGCGGCGATTCAATCATGTCAATGTTCATGTACTGATGTGCAGTGATACTGCAGCCTACCGGTGATACTGCGATGGCATCGCCGATTTCTCCTCTTTCTTCCAGTACTTCTACGATTAATCTATGTGCTACGCCATGTGAACAACCCGGACAATAGTGGGTTTCGTTCGGCAGCATATTCTTTGAATATTCAAATACAGGTTTCATTTATTCCATACCTCCCAACAGCTTCTTTGTTCTTTCAACTACTTCATCAGGATCCAGAAGCATTCCGCCTACACGGTTGATGAGTCCTGTCGAATACTTGCCCTGAAGTGCAAGTTTCACATCCTGAAGCATCTGACCCATCGACAATTCTACGGATATTACCATCTTTGTTGTTTCAGGATCAATTTCATCGAAAGCCTGATAAGGGAACGGCCATAATGTCTTCGGGCGAATCATTCCAACCTTGATGCCTTCTTTCGCAAGCATGTCTATAGCTTCCTTTGCAATTCTCGAAGTTGAGCCGAATGCCGCAAATACAACTTCAGCGCCTTCCAGATTGTAGCTTTCCCAGTCAACAAGTTCCTTTTCAGCCTTTTCATATTTCGGCCACATTGCAAGCGTTGCTTCTTCCAGTTCTTCCTGCTTCAGCCATACGGAATTGATCTTGTTTCTGATTCTTTCATTCTTATGTCCTGTAAGAGCCCAAGGCTTCTTGTATGGGATCAGTTCCTCAGAAACCGGCTCCTTGTAATCCGGAACAATGACAGGTTCCATCATCTGGCCGATCATTCCGTCAACACAGATCATGACAGGATTTCTGTATTCATCAGCAACATCAAAAGCATTGTAGATCATATCCATTGCTTCCTGCACGGATGCAGGTGCAAATACGATTGTATGACCGTCACCATTCATACCGCTTCTGGTGACCTGGTTATAGTCAGCCTGTCCCGGCTGGATTGCTCCGATTCCAGGGCCTGCTCTCATTACATTTATAATTACACAAGGGAGTTCGCACATAACAATACTGCCAAGACCTTCCTGCATCAATGCAATTCCAGGAGAAGATGATGTTGTAAGACATCTTCCGCCTGCAGCTGCAGCACCATACAGTAAGCTGATGGAAGCCAGTTCACTTTCTGCCTGAACAAATGAACCGCCCACTTTGACCATTTCTCTTGACATGAATTCAGGGACTTCGTTCTGAGGAGTAATCGGATATCCGAAATACTGTCTGCATCCGGCTGCAATGGCTGCCACTGCAAACGCTTCATTTCCTTTTAATAATTTCTTTCTAGCCATTCCTTAGAACCTCCCTTCCTTCATATTATATACATTGATAACACCATCCGGACAGATGACTGCACAGTTGCCGCATGCGATGCATGTATCTGCAACCAGCGCGATCGGATGATAGCCCTTCGCGTTTACTGTGCTCTGATCGATTGCCAGGCACGTTCTTGGACATACTGAAATGCACAGTTCACATGCTTTGCAGATGTCCACTCTTAGTTCAACTTTACCTCTTGCCATGTGTTATTCCCTCTTTCTCTCAGATAATAAATAGAAAGTCATGAAAACTTTCCAATACTAATTTAACATAATCCATAGGGTTCGTCAACATTTTTGTTGAATTATCACAAGAAATTTTAATTTTATTTGTTCATTATCACTATTTTTCTATTAGTTGCACTAAAAAATTTGTTATTTTTTTGTTTTTGTACCAAAAACTCCATAATATTCTGAATATATCATCATTTCAGACGCGGTTTTTACTCTTTTTCTGTTTCCTTAATCGGCAAAAGAAACTTTACCAGAGACTGTTCTTCTGACAGAACATACTCCAGCCCGGAGTCGCAGATGAATGCACAGAAGATATCTCCTCTCGGTTCATAATTTCTCCGTTTCATTTCGTCTCTCATTGCCTTCAGGTAGCTGCGTTCCTTCGGGAATTTTCCATACCACAGCATGGAGAGCGCTTTGCCGCTCTCCACCTTCATGATATTATCTCCCGTTTCTTCATCATCCACCAGAACACCTGCCGTATATTCATACAGCATATCATGATGGGACTCGAGAATTCTTTCGCTGACTTCACTATACAGATACAGGGAGGATGTGAGCTTCAGTTTTTTCTTTTCTTTCACCGCATCCGCCATGGCATCTGCCAGAAACTCCACCACATCATCATAGGAACTGTTGATTGTCTTCGTCTTTGTATATAAGGTCAGTGGAGGTATCATCTCTTCATTGATGGAAATATGCTCCCGCGCATTGGAGTAGAGTTCCAGTTCCATGATCAGCTGCTCCAGCGCATAATACTTTTCTTTTATATTTTTGACCAGCGCTATGTAATTCCCGGGATGATTCAGATACTCCATCATTTCCTTTTGCGTAACGCCGCATCTTTCAAGCTGGAGAATTCTTTCCAGCCGAATGATCTGGGTATAATCAAAGAGTTTCACCTCTCCCGCCTCGGCGCTGTTGGCCGTTGTGAGCAGTCCTTTGTCACATAATCTGCGGATGGTCATCCTGCTGACGCCGCATGCATTTGCTATTTCGCTTGCTGAAAACAGTTTTTTCATTTTTTACACTTTCTTTATAAAAAACCTCTTGACTGGTCAGTAGTGACCACATATATAATATACTCAGCAAAAGGGGTTTTCAATAGAAAATTTCACTTACTACTCAATCATTGCATGCAACGTAGATAGCCATCCTTTCACTCTATGACTATCTACGCATGCAATCCCCTAAGTGAATATTAGAGAAATGTTGATTCTGCAGAATATATTTCTTAATAATAAAGATGGTATATGTGCTTTTCCAATCCTTTTTCGGCAGAAATGATACATTTTTCTATATGAAAAACAAGGTCCGCAAAACATGCGGACTTTTCATTTTTCAGAAATGAAAAGTCCCAGGGCTTCAATGCCCTGGGATTAATTGGTACACCATCACGGGCTCGAACCGTGGACACCCTGATTAAGAGTCAGGTGCTCTACCAACTGAGCTAATGGTGCATATATCTGATATAAATCCGAGGCATGAAGCCTCGGATCTGTGTTGGTACACCATCACGGGCTCGAACCGTGGACACCCTGATTAAGAGTCAGGTGCTCTACCAACTGAGCTAATGGTGCATATTCGTCCTTACGAACAATTAAGAGTATACTAAACGCATCTGTCTTTGTCAACCGGTAATTTCAACTTTTTGGACAGTCCAAAAAGTTCTTTTTTTCTGAAAAAGAACACCTCCGGACATGAATCCGGAGGCGATAGATTCTTATTAACTCCAAGGGAAATTAACCAGACCAATGATGTAGATTACCAGAATTGCAACTGGTACAAGATACTGGAAAATCGGTCTCATCCACGGCTGAACCTTAAGACCTTTTCCCTGATTTGCTTCTGCCACGAAATTATCCCAGCCCCAGCCGAACTTGAATGTGCAGAATACTGCAAAGCAAAGCGAGCCAAGAGGAAGCAGATTCGTACTTACAATGAAATCCCAGAAATCAAGGAATGCCGATCCTTTTGCGAATGGCTGGAAGTGGATGACACTGTATCCAAGCGCCGTTGTAAGTGCAATGCAGAACATTCCGATTCCGCATACCAGACAGCCCTTCTTGCGGGACCATCCGGTAATGTCTCTTACCATTGCAAGAATGTTTTCAAATACTGCAAATTCTGTGGAAAGAGCAGCAAATGTCATGAACAGGAAGAATAATGTTCCCCATAAATGACCGCCTGCCATGTTATTGAATACCGTAGCCATGGTATCGAAGAGAAGTCCAGGACCTGCGCCCGCTTTAAGATTATATGTGAAACAAGCCGGGAATATGATCAGTCCTGCAAAGATTGCTACAAAAGTATCTAAGCAGACGATGTTTACAGATTCTCCAAGAAGACTTCTGTCTTTCCATAAATAACTTCCAAAAATCGCCATGGAACCAATGCCAAGGGATAATGTGAAGAATGCCTGGTTCATTGCTCCTACTACTACAGAAAGAGTAATCTTGCTGAAATCCGGTACCAGATAGAAGGAAAGTCCTTCCTTTGCACCATTTAACGTGCAGCTTCTGACTGCAAGAACAATAATCAGGATAAGAAGCGCAATCATCATGAACTTTGTAACTCTTTCGAGTCCACCCTGAAGATTAAAGGATAATACGCCAAATCCAAGTACAACTGCAATCACCAGATAGATTACGTTCACTCCGGGATTTGTAATCATTCCAACAAATCCAAGGTCAGCGCTCTGTCCGCATAAGAAACACTTGAAGTAGTAAATCATCCAGCCGCATACTACCGAATAGAATGCCATCAGAGCAACATTACCAAGCAGTGCAAATCCTCCATAGATGTTCCACTTCTGTCCAGGTTTCTGCAGTTTCCCCAGCATTTTGATCGGGCTGGTCTGTGCTGCTCTACCCAGTGAAAATTCCATTGTCATTACAGGAAGACCTAGAACAAGCAGGCAGATGATATAGATGAGAACAAAACCGCCTCCACCATACTGTCCGCACATCCACGGGAACTTCCATACATTTCCGCAGCCGATGGCGCATCCTGCACTCAGCAGAATAAATCCCAGACGGCTGCCTAACCGTTCTCTTTGCATTAATATAACCTCCTGATATATAAAAAATCCTCTTATTCCATGTTTCAGGAACAGAGGACGAGTCATCTCGCGGTACCACCTCTATTCAGATGTTTTTCACAAAACATCCCTCACAATCTGCATCTGCAGATTCAGGCTGTCACGGGCCTGCCCGGCATATCCTACTGCCATTTCAGACATGCAGCTCCAGAATGAATTCAGCTTCGTCCATCTGCATCCTCACACCGGCCGGATGCTCTCTGTAAGGCGACCTTAAGCCTACTGGTTTCCTTCATTGCCTTTCACTCAATACAAAAAATATGCTACCATAAGATGCTGTTATTTTCAATACATTTTTTCACCAAAATGCTATATGCCATATAATCTGGCATACTGACCGCCAAGAGCAAGAAGTTCCTCGTGGGTTCCGGATTCCGTAATCCTTCCTCCGTCCACCAGTATGATTCTGTCCGCGTTCTTTATGGTTGACAGTCTATGCGCAATGATAATGGTTGTTCTTCCCTCAGAAAGCCTGTCAAAGGCTCCCTGTATCCTTGCTTCGGTGATTGTATCCAGCGCAGAAGTCGCTTCATCAAGAATGAGAATCGGAGGATTCTTCAGGAAAATCCTTGCGATGGACATCCTCTGTTTCTGTCCACCGGAAAGTTTTACTCCTCTTTCGCCTACATATGTTTGGAAACCATCCTGCATGCCGATGATATCTTCATGGATTTCAGCCTTTCTCGC
This sequence comes from Anaerovoracaceae bacterium, assembly GCA_045599945.1. GTDB lineage: Bacteria > Bacillota > Clostridia > Peptostreptococcales > Anaerovoracaceae > UMGS973. The sequence goes on from JAZRWY010000089.1 coordinate 44,786, forward strand.
CGCCTCCATGACATCTTCATCTGTTGCCGTTCTGTTTCCATATCTGATATTTTCCATGGCAGTATCGGCAAACAGAAATACATCCTGCTGTACTATGCCTATGTTCTCTCTAAGCGATGTAAGGGTAACATCCCGGATGTCAAGGCCATCAATCGTGATTCTCCCTTCTGTGCAGTCATAGAATCTCGGGACAAGCTGGCACAGAGTTGTCTTTCCTCCGCCGGATGGACCTACGATTGCAACTGTCTCTCCTGCCTTGATATTCAGATTGATATCGTCCAGAACTTCAGCATTCCCTTCATAGGCGAAGGAAACTGCTTCAAAGGAAATATCTCCTCTGACATCGTCTAAAACCGCTGCGTCAGTCTTTTCTTCAATTTCAGGCTCTACTCTCATCAGCTCAACAAATCTTACAAGGCCTGCATAGCCATTCATGAAAATTTCCATGAATGATGCCAGTTTTCGCATCGGCATGATGAAAGTCGAAATGTATAAATAGAATACGATAAGATCCGCATAATTCATGTTGTCTCTCATGATGAGCCAGCCGCCGAATGCCAATATGACAACAGGCATGATGCACATGAAATACTCCAGAGAGGAATTGAACTGTCCGAATGCGCTATAGTATTTGCACTTTGCCGTCTTATATTTCTCATTGGCCTGTGCAAATTTTGCATAATCTACGGATTCATTGGCAAATGCTCTGGATACTCTGAACCCCGACAGACCCGATTCAATCTCTCCATTAATCTCAGCCATCTTGATCTTGACATCACGGCTTGTCCTTACCATCTTTCTTCTGCACATCATGATAATGATCACAAAGATCGGGATGATGACAAGTATGGCAAGGGCAAGCTCCCACTTGATGGTGAACATGATGATAATGGCACCGACGATTGTCACCGACGATATGAATATGTCTTCCGGTCCGTGGTGGGAGAGTTCAGTAATTTCAAACAGGTCGCCTGTCAGTCTGTTCATCAGCTGTCCGACCCTGTTTTTGTCATAGAATGAAAAATCAAGCTCCTGCATGTGCTTAAAGAGGTCATCTCTGAGATCTGCCTCCACGCGCACGCCGAACATGTGCCCCCAGTATGTGATGATATAGTTCATGGCAACCCTTACAAGAAAAGCTATGGCAACTATTATCATCACTGTATAGAAGGTCTTGAACTCCTCATTTGGCAGCATGTTATACATGGCATTTCTTGCAACAAGAGGAAATGCCAGATCAATGATGCATGCAATGAGGGCACTGGAAAGGTCCAGTATCAGAAGTCCCTTGTGCTTTTTAAAGTACGATACAAATATTCTAAGTACCGGTTTTGAATAATCTATCTTATTGTCTTTCAATTCATTTATCCTGCTTTCTTAATGTAACCCATATATTTTACCATAAAAGAACTTCTTTATTTAGCATTTTTTATTTTCAGATCATTAAATCTCAATATATGCTTTCCCTTTCCTAGAATAACGACAGGTTGTATACAAAAACGCCTTAAAAAGGCGTCTCATAACTTTTTGAATCTTCTCCGGGCGAACTCTTCAGCCTCCTCTTTTGTAAGGATTGCACCCTCTCTCATGCCGGCAATCTTTACAGCATCACATATAGCCTCCGGCTTAATGAAATACCTGTGGCATGGAACGCGTATGAACAGTTCATCCTCAAACAGGTTATATCCCGGAAGAGAATATTCATTTCCATTCTCAGCCAGCTTCTGTATATTATCAAGCAGAGTTCCTCTCATGAACCATCCTGCTATGCTTCCGTCTCTATCTTCAGATGGACTGCAGGTGATCTCCATCTCCTTATCAGTGACAAGGATCTCCATTTCAGTTCCCTGCTTTCTAAAGCCCATTATGAATGCCATCAGCTCCATCAGAGCCTCAATGTCATAATTACATACCCTGCCATTTCCAGGCATGTTATCATGCCTTATGACTTTCTCCTCAAATAGTTCACGCAGCTTTTCAAGCTGATATCCTGCGCTTCCGCCTATGCGGTATTCTTTTCTGTCTCTAAGGCTTAATGTCACTACAGTATCAGCTCCAGGGAATTCCCGTGGAGGCTCCTGGCTAAGTCCTGCCTTAAATCCCATGTCTTCAAGCGCTCTTACTCTCTTCTCTATGATATCCCTAGATATTTTTTGTTTTTGTTTGTTCGCATTAAACATGATTAAATATATTCACAGCCCTTGCTGTGCCCCCTTACTCTCTTCCCCGTAAAGATTCCTTTCATATATGGCTCAAGGATCTCCATCAGTTCATCAAACATCAGCGGATATGCTCCATCTCCAGCGATGTACATGTCCTCGAAGTCCCTCATGAACTCTATCCGTATTCTGAAATATTCCCTTGAGGAATAGTCTCCCGTGTATTTTCTCCTCCATTCATGGATGTATGCCCTGCCAAAGGCCTTGTCAAAGAAGCTGTCCCATGAAAGAGGACTAATCTGCCTTGCAATGGCTGGTTCATAGTCGCCTCTGCCATATACAGCTACGCACGGAAGTCCGAGCTTTGACCTGTAGAAATCAATTCTCATCTCATCGCCTAATACGAATAGGGCGGATTTTACTATGGATGCCGCCTTCTTCCATTCATGGGTCTTTATGACCTCATATTCTCTGTCATAATCCTCACCTATGAGGATGCCTTCCTCAAGGCATGCAACAAAAAGCTCCTTATGGGCATAATATAGCTTCTCATCATCCATGATACCTAAAACCTTCTCTGTGGATGCTAGTTCCCCTTCATTCAGGTTCTTAAGCTCGTGGACTGCGTCTCTGATTCGTTCTTTCATCTCTTTATGATATAAAGCCGGCACATTGCTGCACCGGCCGTTTAAAAGCGCCTTATCTTGTTGTTGTTGTTTCCTTCAGCATTACGTCATGCGCGCCGCCTTCAACAATGGATGTTGCTGATACAAGAGTGATCTTTGCCTTTTCCTGCAGTTCTTCAATGGAAAGTGCTCCGCAGTTGCACATGGTAGCTTTTACCTTTGTCAGTGACTGCTGAACGTTGTCCTTTAACTTGCCGGCATATGGTACATAGGAGTCAACACCTTCCTCAAACTTCATTCTGGCATCTCCGCCAAGGTCATATCTTGTCCAGTTGCGGGCTCTGTTTGAACCTTCACCCCAGTATTCCTTCACGATGCTTCCATTGATGTTCAGTTTGTCTGAAGGTGATTCATCAAATCTTGCAAAATATCTTCCCAGCATCAGGAAGTCTGCTCCCATTGCCAGTGCAAGGGTCATGTGATAGTCATATACGATACCGCCGTCTGAGCAGATTGGTACATAGATTCCTGTCTCTTCAAAGTATTCATCTCTTGCCTTTGCAACGTCGATTACTGCTGAAGCCTGTCCTCTTCCGATGCCCTTCTGTTCTCTTGTAATGCAGATAGATCCGCCGCCGATACCGATTTTCACAAAATCCGCACCTGCTTCTGCAAGGTATCTGAAGCCCTCTGCGTCTACGACGTTTCCTGCTCCAACCTTTACATCATCGCCGTATCTTTCTCTGATCCATTTGATTGTATCTGCCTGCCATTCTGAATATCCTTCTGATGAGTCGATGCACATGATGTCTACGCCAGCCTCAACAAGAGCTGGAACTCTTTCCTCATAGTCTCTTGTGTTGATTCCGGCACCGACAATATATCTCTTGTGCTCGTCAAGAAGTTCATCAGGGTTTTCCTTATGTGAATCATAGTCCTTTCTGAATACGAAGGATGCCAGTCTGCCGTCCTTTGTAACGATAGGAAGCTGATTGATCTTGTGATCCCAGATGATATCATTTGCTTCTGAAAGGCTGATTCCTTCTTCGCCTGTGATCATGTCCTCAAGAGGAGTCATGAATGACGAAACGATAACATCCTCATCCATTCTGCTTACTCTGTAATCTCTTGATGTTACAATGCCTACCAGCTTTCCTTCCGCGGTTCCGTCTTCTGTGATTGCAATTGTTGAATGGCCTGTCTGTCTCTTCAGTGCAAGTACATCTGCAAGTGTATCTGTAGGTTTCAGGTTTGAATCTGATGGTACAAAGCCTGACTTGTATGCCTTTACCTTTCTGACCATTCTTGCCTGATTTTCAATTGTCTGTGATACGAAGATGAATGATACGCCGCCTTCCTTGGCAAGAGCAACTGCCATCTTTTCCCCTGATACAGCCTGCATGACAGCTGATGTCATCGGGATGTTCATGGAAAGAGCCGGCTCTTCATATCCTTTTCTATACTTTACAAGCGGAGTCTTTAGACTAACATTTTCAACTCTGCATTCCTTTGATGAATATCCGGGTACTAACAGGAATTCGTTAAAAGTTCTTGATGGTTCGTTAATAAATTCTGCCATTTTATCTCCTTTTATATATATGTACAACTCAAACTAACTTACTTTTTTCAGGTTATTAGCACTCATTATACTCTTACTGCATAATGAGTGCAACCCTTTATTTAAAGTATTTTACAGCTGATTCAAACATCTTCATGTCATGTTCGCCCGGAACGTTCTTGTAGAGACCGTAGCCCTTACGTTCGGAATGTCCCATCTTACCGAATACTCTTCCGTCAGGTGATGTAATGCCTTCAATCGCCCAGATGGAACCATTCGGGTTATATGCTACATCCATGGTCGGTTCTCCTGAAAGATCCACATACTGCGTGGCAATCTGACCATTTTCGGCGAGCTTCTTTACCAGCTCCTCATCAGCAAGGAATCTTCCTTCTCCATGGGAGATAGGAATTGTAAATGTATCGCCTACATTGAATGCACGAAGCCAAGGTGACTTGTTTGATGCGATTCTTGTAGTTACAAGCTTTGACTGATGTCTTGCGATGTCATTGAGTGCAAGAGTCGGGCAGTTTTCATCCGTTTCAATGATCTTTCCATATGGAACAAGACCGAGCTTTACGAGTGCCTGGAAACCGTTGCATACGCCAAGCATGAGTCCGTCTCTGTTTTCAAGAAGATCCTCAACCTGTTCCTTGATGATCGGATTTCTGAAGAATGCTGTGATGAACTTGGCCGAACCGTCCGGTTCATCTCCGCCTGAGAATCCGCCTGGGATGAATACCATCTGTGACTGCTTCATTGCAGCTGCAATCTCTTCAACGGATCTTGAGATATCCTCTGCCGTCTGGTTCTTTACAATCATGATCTGAGGCTCTGCGCCTGCTGCCATCATGGCCTTTGCTGAATCAAATTCGCAATTTGTTCCAGGGAATGCCGGGATTAATACCTTTGGCTTTGCCACCTTTACAAGAGGGGCAATCCTCTCGCCTGTGAATATGCTCTCAACCTTAGGAATATCCGTCTTTAATGTCTCGATGTTGCATGCATATACGCTTTCCAGTTTTCCTTCATATACATCTGAAAGCTCATAAAGCCTTACATGATCATCATGGTATGCGATATGCGGATCCGCAATTGTATGTCCAAGAGTTCTTCCTTCGGTCGTCTCATCTGTTTCAAGGATGAATGCGCCATATGAATATCCGAAGATTTCATCCGGAGTGATATCATCCGCATACTCAAATCCGATTCCGTTACCGATTGACATCTTCAGGATTGCTTCTGCAATTCCGCCGTAGGTTGGAGTATATGAAGCATATACCTTTCCTGCTCTCTGAAGCTTAGTTACTTCAGCAAATATCTTCTTAAGTGACTGAGTATCAGGAAGTCCGTCTTCATTCATTTCAGGCTTAAGGATTATAACCTTGTGGCCTGCTGCCTTGAATTCATTGGAAATGATGTTGTCTATGTCTTCTGTGGTGACAGCAAATGATACAAGAGTAGGCGGTACGTCGATGTCTTCAAATGTTCCCGACATGGAGTCCTTGCCGCCGATTGCTGCAATCTCAAGTCCCATCTGTGCCTTGAATGCTCCAAGAAGTGCATTGAAAGGCTTGCCCCATCTTGCAGGGTCCTTTCCGAGCTTTTCGAAGTATTCCTGGAATGAAAGATATACATCCGTAAATTCAGCACCGTTTGCAACCAGCTTACATACTGATTCAATTACTGCAAGATATGCACCGTGGTATGTGCTGTCTGATGAGATGAATGGATTGAAGCCATATGCCATCAATGAGCATGTCTTTGTATCCTGCTTTTCAACTGATACCTTGTATGCCATGGACTGGGATGGCGTAAGCTGATACTTTCCGCCAAACGGCATGAGAACAGTTCCCGCACCGATGGTTGAGTCAAATCTTTCGCTTAATCCTCTCTTTGAGCAGACATTAAGGTCTGATGCGAGATTGATATATGATGAACCGAAATCTCCCTGCGCCTTTCTCTCTGGCATCTCAGCCTTTCCGGAAATTACATCGATATGCTTTTCTGCACCGTTTGAATCAAGAAATGACCTTGCGATATCCACGATTGTCTTTCCGTTCCAGTGCATGACAAGTCTTGGGTTTTCTGTTACAGTTGCAACTACTGTTGATTCCAGGTTTTCTGAAGCAGCAAGTGCGCAGAAGGATTCCGCATCCTTTGCTTCAACGACTACTGCCATTCTTTCCTGTGATTCGGATATTGCAAGCTCTGTTCCGTCCAGGCCTTCATACTTCTTCGGAACCTTGTTGAGGTCGATGTCAAGTCCGTCTGCAAGTTCTCCGATGGCAACGGATACACCGCCTGCACCGAAGTCGTTACATCTCTTGATCATCTTTGAAGCCTCTGCGTTTCTGAACAGTCTCTGGAGCTTTCTTTCTTCCGGCGCATTACCCTTCTGAACTTCTGCTCCGCATTCCTCAAGCGAGCTTAGGCTATGTGACTTTGATGAGCCTGTCGCTCCGCCGCAGCCGTCTCTTCCTGTCTTTCCGCCAAGAAGAATGACAACGTCTCCATCCTGCGGAACTTCTCTTCTTACATTTTCTGCCGGAGCAGCACCGATTACAGCACCAATCTCCATTCTCTTTGCAACATATCCCGGGTGATAGATTTCATCTACCTGTCCTGTTGCAAGTCCGATCTGGTTACCGTAGGATGAGTAGCCATTCGCAGCTGTCGTTACAATCTTTCTCTGAGGGAGCTTGCCCTTCAGCGTCTCTTCAACAGGCTTAAGAGGATCTGCTGCGCCTGTAACTCTCATTGCTGCATATACATAGGAACGCCCGGAAAGAGGGTCTCTGATGGCTCCTCCAACGCATGTTGCTGCGCCGCCGAAAGGCTCGATTTCTGTCGGATGATTATGTGTCTCATTCTTGAACAGAAGAAGCCAGTCTTCGCTCTTTCCTTCAACGTCTACCTTTATCTTTACTGTGCAGGCATTGATTTCTTCTGATTCATCAAGCTTGGAAAGCTTTCCTTCACTCTTTAATACCTTAGCAGCAAGAGTACCTATGTCCATGAGGTTGATTGGCTTTGTTCTTCCAATCTTTTCTCTTGCAGCGAGATATTCATCATATGCCTTCTGAAGTTTTTCGTCTTCAAACTTTACGCTGTCAATGGTTGTATTGAATGTTGTATGACGACAGTGATCGGACCAGTAGGTATCGATCATCTTAACTTCAGTGATTGTAGGATCCCGCTGCTCCTCCTTAAAGTATGCCTGGCATACCAGGATGTCTGCAAGGTCCATTGCAAGCCCTTTTTCTCTGATGTATCCTCCGAGCTGAATCTCACTCCATTCTCTGAAGCCGTCCACAGTCTCAACCGTTTCAGGAATCTCATATTCCATCTTCAGCGTCTGAGGAAGTTCAAGCGCTGCTTCTCTAGCTTCCACAGGGTTTATGACATGGTTCTTGATCTTTGCAACTTCTTCGTCCGTCAGATCTCCTGCGAGAACATATACCTTTGCAGTCTTTACTGCAGGTCTTTCGCCGCATGAGATGATCTGGATGCACTGCGCTGCAGAGTCTGCTCTCTGGTCATACTGTCCAGGAAGAGCTTCCACTGCGAATATGATTCCTTCACCGGTTAATTCGTCATAGATGTCATCGAGCTGGGGCTCTGAGAATACGGTCTTCTTGCACTGCTCAAAAAGTTCTTCATCGATATCTTCCACATCATATCTGTTGATTACTCTGATGCCTTCAAGATTCTTTATTCCAAGGAATTCTCTGATATCTGCCAGAAGGGCTCTCGCTTCGCTGGCAACCTTTTCTTTTTTCTCTACATAAATTCGAAATACCATCGCTACTTCCTTTCTGCCTTTAAAGCACGCTGTCCTATGTCTGTTCTGAAGTATGCATGATCAAAGGATACCTTCTTTACATTTTCATAAGCATCGGCAATTGCTTCCGCAAGAGTATCTGCAACTGCTGTAACTCCAAGAACTCTTCCGCCGTTTGTGAGAACTCTGCCTTCTTCAAGCTTTGCTCCGGCTACGAAAACGTCCACGTTATCGTCAAGAGCGCCAATTGTTATTTCAAATCCCTTTTCATATTGAACAGGATAGCCCTCTGATGCCATGACTACGCAGCAGGCATTCTTGTCTGCAAACTGAACATCTGCTTCGCTGAGTCTTTCGTCTGCTACTGCTTCAAAAATCTCCAGAAGATCGCTCTCCAGAAGCGGAAGCACCACCTGGGTTTCCGGGTCACCGAATCTGCAGTTATATTCAATGACCTTTGGACCGTCTGCTGTCAGCATAAGTCCGAAGTACAGGCAGCCCTTGAAGGTTCTTCCTTCTGCATTCATTGCTCTCATTGTCGGAAGAAAAATCTCTTCCATGCACTGCTGTGCAATTTCCGGCGTGTAATACGGATTTGGAGCAACGGTCCCCATTCCTCCTGTATTCAGTCCTCGGTCACCATCAAGGGCACGCTTGTGATCCTGTGAGGATACCATCGGAACGACTGTCTTTCCGTCCGTAAAGGAAAGAACAGATACTTCCGGTCCTTCCAGAAATTCTTCTACAACCACTGTATTGCCGCTGTCTCCGAATTTCTTATCCTTCATCATGGAAAGAACCGCATCTTCTGCTTCCTTTCTTGTCTGTGCAATGACAACACCTTTTCCAAGTGCAAGGCCGTCCGCCTTGATAACTACCGGAATTTTACATTCTCCGACATATGCCAGCGCTTTTTCCATGTCTGTAAATATCTCATAGGCTGCCGTCGGAATATTGTACTTCTTCATCAGATCCTTTGAGAATGCCTTGGATGCTTCAATGATTGCCGCGGCTTTGTTCGGACCAAAGCACCGGATTCCCGCTGCCTCAAGTGCATCCACCGCACCTGCTGCCAGAGGGTCATCAGGTGCTACAACTGCAAACCCGATGCTGTTTTCCTTTGCGTATTTTACATGTGCGTCCAGATCCATGGCACCGATTCCTGTAATGATGCAGTCGTCCTTCATTCCTCCGTTACCCGGAAGTGCATGAATCTCATCAACTTTCGCACTTTTCTTCAGTGATTTAATGATGGCATGTTCACGGCCGCCTCCGCCGATTACCATTACTTTCATGTTTCTATCCTTAGTGATGGAATAATCTGATTCCATTAAATGCAATAGTCATACCGAATTCATCCGCCTGTGCGATTACCAGATCGTCTCTGATGGAACCACCCGGTTCAACAACATATTTTACGCCGCACTGGTGGGACTTGATGATGCTGTCAGGGAACGGGAAGAATGCATCAGATGCAACACTTGCGCCGTCCAATGAATCAAGATATGCTCTCTTTTCTTCTTCGGTGAGCGGCGACGGCTGCTCTTTGAAATACTTCTGCCAGATTCCTTCTGCACATACGTCTTCTTCATAGTTGTTGATATATCCGTCAATAACATTATCTCTGACTGCTCTTGCAATGTCATCCTTGAACGGAAGGCCGATGACCTTGTCCATCTGACGAAGATTCCATGTGTCTGCCTTGCCTGCTGCAAGTCTTGTACAATGGATTCTTGACTGCTGTCCGGCACCAACGCCGATTGCCTGTCCGTCCTTGGCAAAGCATACGGAATTTGACTGGGTATACTTCAGCGTAATCAGGCCGACAATCAGGTCTCTCTTTGCTTCTTCCGGAAGTTCCTTGCTTGCTGTTACTATATTTTCAAGGGCGCTTTCATCAATTTTCATCTCATTTCTGTCCTGAAGGAATGAAATGCCGAATACCTGCTTTGTTTCAGGCTTTTCCGGAACGTAGGACGGGTCAATCTTTACCACGTTATAGTTTCCGTTTCTCTTGGATTTAAGGATTTCAAGCGCTTCGTCTGTATATCCCGGAGCAATGATTCCGTCAGTTACTTCTCTTTTGATGATCATTGCTGTTGTCTTATCGCATGGATCCGAAAGGGCAATCCAGTCTCCGAAGGAGCACAGTCTGTCTGTTCCTCTTGCTCTTGCATAAGCAGTTGCGATTTCTGAATCATCCAGACCCTCGATATCATCGACAAAGCAGGCCTTCTTGAGGGTGTCGCTCATTCTGATGCCGACTGCTGCGCCTGCAGGCGAAACGTGCTTAAAGGATGCTGCAGCAGCAAGACCTGTCGCTTCCTTTAATTCCTTTACCAGCTGCCATGAGTTGAAGGCATCCAGGAAATTGATGTATCCGGGTCTTCCGTTTAATATTTCAATGGGAAGTTCGCTGCCATCTGCCATGAAAATCTTTGCAGGCTTCTGATTCGGGTTGCATCCGTATTTTAATTCAAATTCTTTCATTTCATGCCTCCTACTTATTTTTATTCATCAGTCTTTCTTCCATTTCTCCTGTCTCAAGATCGACAAATCTGACATAGAGAGAAATCTTGTTATCTTCGTTTAAGTTGTTCCATAAATCTTCCGTAAAGTCTTCGATGCTGTCCGGAATGGCGATTCTTTCCGGCTCACCCTGAAATGTCGGAAGCGGATTCCCGTCTCCTACATATGTGTGGATGAAATGTCCAACGCCTGCTTTTGGTGCATAGGAGAATGTATATCTGTTACAATAGGTTCCTTCCTTGTCTGCACTCTTTAAGATGTTCATCTTGTATGAGAAATCTCCGTCTGCAAATGTCAGCATGCCGCTGATTCTTGGTGTGAAGTTCGGGAAGTCCGGTTCGAATTCTCTTGTATTCAGAGCATCTTCAAAGGATTCTCCCTTTTCCAGGAATTCAACAACGGTATCCGTCTGATCTCCATTTGTTACTACCAACTTGTTTTCATATTCTCTGACAGCTGCATAGATGATCAGGCTTGGATCCTCCACCTTGGATTCGTCAAATGCCTTTGTATAAACTTCTCTTCCTCTTAATTCGAACACTCTGTTTCTGCTGTTTTCGGATCTTCCCATGATGAAATAAGCGGCTACTGCTTTCTTTTCATCCGGAGTCTTACCGATTACAATACCTCTTCCAACATAGCTGTTGTCTTTGATCAGTTCGCCGATCTCTGTTACTTTATAAACGTCCATCTTCTCTTTTTCCTTTACCATTTCTCTCGATACCTTTTCCACTGCTTCCGGCAGGATCCTCCACTCAGCTTCCTGCATGACTCTTTTCTGCAATGTTTTCGGGTCATCGTTTTCTTTGATTCTAACTGCTTTCTGTGCAATGATTCTTCCGCCGTCCGGTACTTCGTTTACGAAATGAACCGTCGCACCTGTTACTTTAACTCCATATTTCAGTGCTTCCTCATGAACCTTGAGTCCGTAGAATCCTTTTCCACAGAACGAAGGGATGAGTGATGGATGCACGTTTATTATTCTTTCAGGATAATCCTTTGTAAAGTTCTCACTTAAAATATTCATGAATCCTGCAAGAACAATAAGTTCAATGTCATATTCTTTCAGTTTCTTTTTAATCTCTTCTTCGAATGCCTCCTGTGAGCCAAGTTCCTTCTTTGAAATGCTTACATGGTCAATCCCGGCTTCCTCCGCTCTTTTCAGACCAAAGGCAATGGAGTTGGAGGAGATGACAAGGCAGATTCTTCCATGTCTGAGTTCTCCGTCCCTCTGCGCATTGATCAGAGCCTGCAGGTTTGTGCCTCCGCCTGAGATGAAAACTGCAATTCTTGTTTTTACCATAATATTATACCCTCATCAGATTTTACCGTTTCACCAAGGATATATGCGTCTTCTCCGTTCGCCTTTAAGATTTCCACTGCCTGCTCTGCATCTTCCTTTGCAACTGTAATACACATGCCAACACCCATGTTGAATGTGTTGAACATGTCATGCTCTGAAATACCGCCGACCTCTGCAATGTGCCGGAAGATAGGAAGAACCTTTACATCGTCCTTTTTAATCTTCGCAGAGATTCCATCCGGCAGGCTCCTTGGAATGTTCTCATAAAAGCCGCCGCCCGTGATATGGGATACTGCTTTGATGCCGACTTCCTTCATTAAAGCAAGAACCGGCTTGACATAGATCTTCGTCGGTGTCAGCAGCGTTTCAATCAGAGACTTTCCACCCAGTGCTTCCACTGGAGCATTCACATCTGCATTTTCAATGTCGAATACTTTTCTGACCAGTGAAAATCCATTGGAATGAACACCGCTGCTTGGAAGTGCAATCAGTACGTCCCCTTCCTTAACGGTCTCTTTATCAAACAGCTTGGACCTGTCAACAATGCCTACTGCAAATCCGGCAAGGTCATATTCGTCTTCTGGATAAAATCCGGGCATCTCAGCAGTTTCACCGCCGATTAATGCTGCTTCTGACTGTACACATCCGTCAGCCACACCTTTCACGATCTGTGCGATCTTTTCCGGTGTATTCTTTCCGCATGCAATATAGTCCAGGAAAAATAAAGGCTTTGCCCCGCAGCAGATGATATCGTTCACACACATTGCTACTGCATCAATGCCAATGGTATCATGCTTGTCTGCCAGAAATGCCAGTTTCAGTTTTGTTCCTACGCCATCTGTTCCGCTTACCAGTACAGGCTCCTTCATGTCTGTAACGTCCGGTGCAAAGAGTCCGCCAAAGCCTCCGACATCTGACATGACACCGGCTGTCATGGTCTTTGCTACGTGCTCCTTCATCAGCTTTACAGATTCATATCCGGCAGTAATGTCTACACCGGCCTGAGCATAAGCGTCCGATTTTGAATTTTTCATGTTACCTATTCCTTTCCGTCCCAGCAGTAAGTACATACCTTGCAAGGATCAAGTCCAATTGCTTTAATGATGTTTTCAAGACTCTGGTATTCCAGAGAATCGAAATCGAATTTCTCGCAGAGTGCTTTTCTTAAAGCCTTGCCTCTTTCTGTGGTTCCGTCTGCATATTCCTGGATATACCGGTCACCTTCTTCACCTTCCAGTTCCCTGATGACTCTTCTTGCAATCAGTTCCAGATCTGAATTGGATCTGGAGAAATTCAGATATTTACAGCCGTACATGATTGGTGGGCATGCAGATCTCATATGCACTTCAGCTGCTCCATTCTCAAACAGAAACTCAACAGTCTCTTTCAGCTGGGTTCCTCTTACAATGCTGTCATCCACAAACAGAAGTTTCTTATCTTTGATCAGCTGCGTAACAGGAATCTGCTTCATCTTGGCCACTCTGTCTCTTTCCTTCTGGTTTGGAGGCATGAAGCTTCTTGGCCATGTCGGAGTATATTTGATGAATGGTCTCGCATAATCAATGCCGCATTCATTGGCATATCCGATGGCATGCGGTATTCCTGAATCAGGAACGCCTGCAATGGAATCATAATCAAATTTCTTACCGTTTTCCTTGTCCAGCTGCGCCAGCAGTTTTCCGTTTCTGGTTCTCATGATTTCAACATTGACATCTTCGTATGTTGAATTCGGATAGCCATAGTATGTCCACAGAAATGCACAGACTTTCATGTCATCTCCCGGTCCTTTGAGAACCTTGATTTCATCTGCCGTCAGTTCAACAATCTCTCCCGGTCCAAGATCCTTTACCGTTTCATATCCCAATTTTTCAAAAGCAAAGGATTCAAAGGAAAAGCAGTGTCCGTCACTGTCCTTCCCGATGATGACCGGCGTCCTTCCCACCTTATCTCTTGCGACGATGATGCTGCCTTCTTCTGTCAGAATTGCAATGGAGGCAGAGCCTTCAATCACCTTCTGCGCAAATCTGATGCCGGAAGCGAAATCCGTTTTCTGGTCAATCAGGGTTGCTACCAGTTCCGTCTGATTGATCTTTCCTCCGCTCATGGCTTCAAAATGTCCGCCGGAGAAGGAAAGATACTGCTCCGCAAGCTGCTCCAGATTATTGATGGTTCCAACAATTTCAATGGCATATGTTCCGTGATTGGAACGGATCAGCATCGGCTGCGGATCCGTATCACTGATACATCCGATGGATGAAAAGCCGTGCATGTCGTCACCGATTCCGGAAAATTTCGTACGAAACGGTGTGTTCTCGATATTATGTATCTCTCTCTGAAAACCCCTTGTATCATCATATACTGCAATACCGCCACGCTTTGTCCCCAGATGCGAATGGTAATCCGTACCATAGAATACATCCATGACTACATCGCGCTTTGATACCGCTCCAAAATATCCGCCCATTGTGTCCTCCGATTACATTGCGCTGAAGAATAACTCGGATAATGTCATTGGATCAACATATTCGCCGTCCTTATAGACTCTCATGTTTCCGGATGCGATTTCATCAATCAGCATTACCTTTCCATCTGCATCATAGCCGAATTCAAATTTAATATCATAAAGAACCAGACCCTTTTCCAGAAGATCATCTGCTACAATCTTTGTAATCTTCTGCGTCATGTCCTTGAGCTCGTCATACTGCTCTTCGCTCATTACGCCAAGTACTACAAGGCCGTCCTTTGTTACAAGCGGGTCGCCTAAAGCATCATCCTTGAACGTGGTTTCTACATAAGCCGGAAGGTCTGCGCCTTCTTCAACATATGCGCCATATCTTCTGAAGAATGAACCTACTGCCTTATGTCTGCAGATTACTTCAAGACCTTTGCCGAATACCTTGGCAGGCAGTACTTCCATTGTTGTATTTTCAAGATCGGCATTTACATAGTGCGTAAGGATGCCGGCTTCGTTGATCTTTTCAAAAAAATAGATTGACATTCTAAGATTTACATCGCCAACGCCTTCAATTGTCAGGCCTACTGAATTTTCGCCCGGATCAAATACGCCGTCTTTTCCTGTGCAGTCATCTTTGAACTTTAAAAGATAGTTTCCGTTCTCAAGTGCAAATACATTCTTGGTTTTTCCAGTGTAAACAAGTTCCATTTTTTAATCCTCCATATATTTAAATTATTTGTTCAATAAATTTTCAACGTCTTTATCTTTTGCGAGCACTTTCTCTGCATCCGCTTTTCTCATGGCAGCAATTTTTCCCTGAAGTTCTGCATCAGATCCTGCGATGATCTGTGCTGCAAGAAGTCCTGCATTTGCTGCTCCATCAATGGCGACTGTTGCAACCGGCATTCCTGTCGGCATCTGTACCGTTGAAAGAAGCGCATCAAGACCATCAAGCGTGGATGACTTGACAGGTACTCCGATTACCGGAAGTATGGTATTGGCAGCAAGTGCTCCTGCAAGATGTGCAGCTTTTCCTGCAATGCCGATTAAGACTCCAAACCCTTCGGACGCTGCATTTTCTGCGAATGCCTTTGCTTCTGCAGGCGTTCTGTGCGCTGAGTAGATATGCACCTCGTAAGGCACCTCCAGCTTCTGCAGCATGTCGACTGCCTTCTTTGCAACAGGCATGTCGCTGTCGCTTCCCATGACAATTCCTACTTTTTTCATTGATTCCCTCCTGTATAAGTAAAAAAGAGCAGAGCATTCCCGTGTGCCGGAAATGCTTCTGCCCAGACGAACGACATTAAAGCTGTCCCCTGCTGCTCCCCTGCGGTACTCCGCGACTCGTCAGTTGCATCAGAGGTATCGTGGAAATAAAAAAAAACAGACCAAAAATAAAGCCTGTCTACTAATATCCAACGAACAAAATACCTATTCCAAAAAAGGAACATGTATCTTTACTAATAGTCACTTTTTTTCGGCGCGTGGTAGAAACTTTCAGGCCATCATACTGAATATATATTAGTAAACATTTTTATTTCTTCATACAACATAAATATACACCCAAGGCAGAAGATTGTAAACCTTTTTAAACAAAATATATGGCTTTTCCATGTTGTCAGAACGGGAGTTTGACAGTTAAATAGAGGAAAAATCGCTGCAGGCCTTGAAATGCCTGTGTTTTTTTGTCAAATTTTCCTCAAATATTTGTAGCATCTGTGTAGTATTTATGGTATAATATATGTGGAGGTACATATCATGAGAGTAACATTATCCAAGACAAAGAATGCTGAGCACGTATACATTTCAAAATCCTACAGAAACGAAAAGGGAAAGAGCACTTCACGCATCTACAGGAAACTCGGAACAATGGCCGATCTTCTCCCCCAGCATGATAATGACAGGGATAAAGTTCTTGAATGGGCAAGAGAACAGGCACGCATTCTGACAGAAGCCGAAAAGGAGGAAAGGCTCGACATCTCCTTTGAACTTTCCGAGACAAGACAGCTCACAATGGACGAGGTCACTCTCTTCAACGGCGGCTATATATTCCTGCAGAAACTCTTCCGCGAGATCGGAATTGATTCCGCATGCAGAAGTGTCAGCAGATCACACGGATTCCAGTATGACCTCTCCGAAGTTCTTGCAAATCTCATATATGCCCGCATACTGTCGCCTTCATCAAAGCTGTCATCATATGAGTATGCGCAGACACTCATAGAACAGCCGGGATTCGGACTTCATGACATCTACAGGGCGCTGGATGTGCTGGACGAGGAGTCCGATGAGATGCAGGCTCTCATCTACAGAAACAACAGAGAAGACCGCAACACATCCATCCTCTACTATGACTGTACCAACTTCTTCTTCGAGACCGAGGAGGAGAGCGGCATAAGAAAATATGGAAAGAGCAAGGAACACCGACCCAACCCGATTGTACAGATGGGACTCTTCCTTGACGGAGACGGAATTCCTCTCGCATTCACCGTATTCCCGGGAAACGAGAGCGAACAGCCCACACTGATACCCCTTGAGAAGAACATCCTCAGGGACTACAGCCTTTCAAAGTTCATCGTATGCACTGATGCAGGACTTGCCTCATATGCAAACCGCAAGTTCAACAATGTGACCGGCAGATCCTTCGTTGTCACCCAGCCTCTCAAGAAACTGCCCGGACACCTCCGCGAATGGGCACTCAGTCCCGAAGGATTCCATCTCACAGGAGACAGTTCGGAATACGACATCACTTCCATCGACGAGAGCGTCCAC
>JAZRWY010000090.1:0-8592 GCA_045599945.1 Anaerovoracaceae bacterium
CCGTCGAATCAATAAAGAAATCCTCGCAAGGCGAGGACTTCTCAGTTGTCTAGATTATTATTTAAGTTGAACCGCGGAGTGCCGAACGGCACGCTCCGTGGTGTGAGAGGGACTATGGAAAAGTAGTCCCTACTCGATTTCAATGGTATTGTAATGGGAAATCGGCTCCTGCCAGTCAGCAGGCCCTTTATGTATTTCCGGTGAGATTGCAATGTGGTCAAGCCAGGAATCCTTTGCTGCACCGTGCCAGTGTCTCACATCTGCCGGGACTTTGATGACCATGCCCGGTAGAAGCTCCACAGGCTCCTTTCCTTCTTCCTGGTACCAGCCTCTTCCTTCTGTTACAAGAAGAATCTGTCCGCCGGGATGTGTATGCCAGCTGTTGGCACAGCCCGGCTCAAAGGTTACATTGGCAATGGTGAGATCGTACCGGTCATCCTGTGCGACCAGTCTTTTCAGGTATGCAGTGCCTGTAAAATTCTTTCCTTCATCGCCTGTTATTTCAGGCCCGATTTCGAATATTGTCTTCAGCTGCTCCATGGTATTCCTCCTTATTCTGTTGCCAGAGTGATTCCTGTATGAAACAGAACATGTGCAAATGCTTCAAGATATCTGTTATCATCCAGTCTGTTGCCTGCTTCCGGGATGGAGCAGAGTGCAACGGAGTCCAGATACTTCTTGTCATCGGAGCCGGGTTCAGCCTCCAGAATCTGGCAGAGAATCATATATGGGTCGTTGTCTAAAAGAAATTTTTTAAAGCCGGATAGTTCCGCATCACTGAACTCAGTGATGAGTTTTCCTTCTTCTCTCTGACGGAAGGCTGTCAGCATGCCTGCACCAAAGGACTGAAGAGCAATCACTGCACGGAAGGTTTCCGGATTAGTGCTTTTCAGAGCCCGCATCTGCTGGTTTTCCATTCTTGCGGAGAAAAATGTATCGAACACATCCATGTCTTCGACAAGAGAAACCAGTGCATTCTGCTGGATCATTCCGTCTTTGTATAATTTATCTGCCTGCAGAGTGCTGAGCCGGTCTGTAAAATCCGCAAGGCTCTGTTCTGTAACCAGATTTTTTTTCATTTCATTTGCATTTAACATCTGCTAATATCTCCTTTATCTCTATTACCTGTTCAGTATACACCTTCTGGCAGTGAATTGTAAGATGTATTATCTGCTCCCATTGGCTGCGGAATGTCCCGGCCGTAAGTCCAGACAAAAAAAGAATGCCCTAAAATCGTTGAAATTTCAAGGCATCTGGTGAGGGTAGAGGGACTCGAACCCCCAACCTGCGCATTCGTAGTGCGTTACTCTATCCATTGAGCTACACCCCCATAAAGGCAAAGATTATTATACAAGTCATGAGGGGAAAAGTCAAGGAATTCTAGGGCTTACTTGTTTTTTCTTTGAAATGAAGATATAATCTTGTTAATGGAAAATGGGAGAAAGATTATGGATGAACAGAAGAAAATGACAGAATTTGCAGAGCATGCAATCTGGGAAGTATATAACGAGCAGGAAGGAAGAATCAATCATATGATGCAGCCGCAGTATCATGACTGCAGTTTTGAAGCAGGCACCCTGACATTCCGTTTCCCGATTCTGGAATGGGAAGGAAACAGAGTCATGAATGTACATGGAGGAGTTCTTGCATCCGCTTTTGATTTCACCATTGGAGCTCTCGCCAGATTCTATGCAGGAGAGCATTTCATTCCGACCGTTTCGTTGGACATGAAATACGTTCGGCCGGCCAAGGTGGGAGACAATCTTCTTGTTACGGCAAAGAAGGTGAATGCGGGAAGAAAGCTGACGCAGCTGACCTGTGAAGCGGTCAATGAAACGACCGGAAAAGTGATTGCGACGGGCGCATCCGTATATATCAATGTAGATACAGCAAAGGAACATGAGTGATGACAGATCAGGAAAGGCTTCTTGCCCATATTGCAAAGGAAATGAAAGAAATAGAAGTAGATCAGGACGGTCTCATCAATAACATGCTGGAACCGGAGTTTCTGGAGGCAAGTTTTGAAGAAGGACAGGTGAAATTCGGATTCACGGTTCAGCCATGGGCGGTCAACAAATCCGGAACGGTACATGGCGGCATTCTGGCTACCAGCTGCGACTGTGTCATGGCTCTATTTGCCAGATTCTATGCCGGCGGGAACTTTGCACCGACCGTGTCCATTGACATGAAATACATCCGGCCGCTGCGCACGGGGGACGGCTTTACGGTTACAGCAAAGAAAGTACAGGCAGGAAAAAGAATGACACAGATGACCTGTGAAATACGGTCGAAAGAAACAGATAAAGTCATTGCAACGGGAGCAGGCGTTTTCATCAATGCCTAGAAAGGAAGAACCATGGAATTACAGAAAGCGATAGAAGAGAGATATTCTGTCAGAAAGTATAAAAAGGAACAGATTTCTGAGCAGGAGATGCAGGAAGTGCTCAGTGTGCTGAAACATTCTCCGACAGCCTTAAACTACCAGCCTCTCAGAATCTACGATATTAAAAGTGAATGGGGCATGGAGCAGATCAATGAAGCATCCAGGTGTATCTATGGTGCGCCGGAAGTACTCATGGTATGCTATGATGAAACACAGATGTGGAGGAATCCTCTGATCAGAGGCCATAAATCCGGACCTCTGGACGTAGCGATTGCAGTGGATGAAATCATGCTGAAAGCATGGGACATGGGAATCGGAACCTGCTGCGTAGGGCTCTTTTCGGATAAGGACCTTCAGAAGAGATTTCATCTTCCGGAATATATCATTCCGACGCTTCTTATTCTTATAGGGTATCCGGCAGACGACTGCAAGCCGCTTGCCAAGATGCACGATGTGTCTAAGGAACTGAGTGAGCTTGTATTTGAATTGTAGGTCAGAGAGGAGTTCCGGCACCAGATTGTTCTGGTGTCTTTCTTTTTCTGATGTGAAAATGCACAATAAAATTGCGATATATTTGTATCATGCGCACAAATTTATCTTTTCAAACAAAAAATTTATGATATAATCTATACTGTAATGTTTTAACGAAAGGAAATGCAGTAATGACAGAAAAAAGATTTGCAACGATGGATGGTAATGAAGCTGCCGCATATATGGCGTATCCCTTTACGGAAATAGCAGCGATTTATCCGATTACACCATCATCACCAATGGCGACACTGACAGATAAGTGGGCAGCCAACGGTAGAAAGAACATGTTCGATCAGACGGTAACACTTACAGAAATGCAGTCCGAAGCAGGAGCAATAGGTGCTGTTCATGGATCCATCCAGACAGGAGCTCTATCCACAAGCTTTACTTCTTCACAGGGACTGATGCTCATGATTCCTGTCCTATACAGAATCGCAGGTGAACGACTACCGGTTGTGCTACATGTTGCAGCACGTACAGTAGGAACGCACGCAATGAGCATTTTTGGTGACCACTCTGACGTTATGGCCTGCAGAGAAACAGGCTTTGCACAGATCTGTTCTTCTTCCGTTCAGGAAGTCATCGATCTGGCACCAGTTGCTCATCTTGCTGCAATCGAATCCAATATTCCTTTCATGCATTTCTTCGATGGATTCCGGACATCACATGAAATTGCGAAAGTAGAGATTCCGGACATGGATGAAGTTACAGGTCTGGTAGATCAGGCCGCTCTGAAGGATTTCAAGGATAGAGCCCTGAATCCGGAACATCCGACACTTAGAAATACAGTACAGAACGGTGATGTATACTTCCAGGTAAGGGAAGCAAACAACACCGACTATTTTGAGCTTCCATATGTGGTAGAACGTTATCTGGACAAGATGAACCTTCTGACCGGAAGAAACTATAAGCTGTTCAACTATTATGGAGATCCAAAGGCTACGGAAGTAGTCATTGCCATGGGTTCCGTATCCGGTGCCATTGAGCAGGCAATTGACTCCATGAGAGCAGACGGACGTAAAGTAGGATTTCTTCAGGTTCACCTGTACAGACCGTTCTCCGTCAGCCATTTCTTAAAGGAACTTCCAAAGAGCGTTAAGAAGATTGCTGTTCTTGACAGATGCAAGGACATGGGCGCAATCGGAGAACCGCTTTATGAAGATGTATGTACAGCACTTCTGAATGCAAAGTGGGATGGACTGTGCATTGGCGGAAGATATGGACTTTCCTCAAAGGATACAACACCGGCACAGATTGTTGCAGCCTTCGATAATCTGCTGGCAGATAAGCCGGTAGAGGGATTTACCATCGGTATTGTCGACGATGTGACACACAAGTCACTTCCGGAAAAACCATTCCATCTTCTTGGAGATGACCAGTATGAATGTAAATTCTGGGGTCTTGGGGGCGATGGTACAGTAGGTGCAAACAAGGCAACGGTAGATATTATAAACAATACAACGAAAATGTATGGACAGGCATACTTTGAATATGATGCAAAGAAGTCTCTGGGTACGACAAAGTCTCATTTGAGATTCAGTGAGACGCCGATCCGTTCTTCATATTATGTAAAGAATGCAGATTTCGTAGCATGCCATAATCATCATTTTATCAATGAATACAAGGTGGTTGATGAAGTGAAGCCGGGCGGCACGCTGCTCATCGACTGTCCATGGCGCTCTGAGGAAGTCGGAGACTATCTCAGTGCAGATGTTAAGAGACAGATTGCAGAAAAGAATATTAATCTTTATGTAATTGATGCAACCAAGACAGCAGAAATGATTGGTCTTGGCGGGCACAAGAATGCCATCCTGCAGGCAGCATTCTTTACCATCTCAGAGGTAATACCAAGAACACAGGCCATCAAGGAGATGGAACGTGCGGTCAGAACGAAATACAGAGCAAAAGGAAATGCGGTTGTTCAGAAGAACATCAAGGGCATTGAGGCCGGAGTTGAAGGCTTTATCAAGATTGATGTTCCGGAAGAATGGAAGGATGCGGTAGACCCTCCGAAGGAAGAAAAGAATCTTCCATGGGTTGTAGAAAACATCCTGAATCCGATTGACAGACAGCTTGGCGATGACCTTCCGGTAAGTACATTTGTGAATTACAAGGACGGTCACATAGATATGGGCCTTACCGCATATGAAAAGAGAGGTCTTGCAGTTTATGTTCCAAAGTGGAATCCGGATAATTGCAACCAGTGCAACAGATGCTCCTTCGTATGTCCGCATGCAGTTATCAGACCGATTATCTTAAACGACATCGAAAAGAACTTTGCTCCGGAAAGCTTTGTAACTGCACCGCTGAGAAGCTACAAGGCAAGATATGGCGAAAAGATGCATTTCAGCCTCCAGATTTCCACATATGACTGTACAGGCTGCGGTAGCTGCATCCCTGTATGTCCGGTGAAAGACAAGGCAATAGAAATGGTTCCTGCGCATCCGACAGAAGAAGACAAGATCAACTGGGATTATGGGCAGAAGGTTTCAGACAAGGGCGATCTGTTCTCGCCTTACTCCGTAAAGGGTTCCCAGTTTAGGCAGCCGCTGGTTGAATTCTCGGCAGCATGTGCCGGCTGCGGAGAGACGCCTTATGCGAAGCTTCTGACACAGCTGTTTGGAGATAGAGTATACTGGGCAAATGGTACCGGATGTTCTCAGGCATGGGGTGCAGCAATGCCGGCAATCCCATATTGTGTCAATAAGAGAGGACACGGCGTAGCATGGACCAATTCCCTGTTTGAAAATAATGCGGAGCTTGCTCTTGGCATGTATCTGTCTGTTAAGCAGCAGAGAGAAAAGCAGAGAGACTATGTACTGAAATATATCGAAGCAACCGGTTCAGAATATGCAATGGACTGGATGGATACCTATGATGACTTTGAGGCATCCAGAAGAGCAACAGATCTTCTGGTAGCAGAACTGGAAGAAGTTGCAGTCGGTGATGTGTTCCAGGAACAGATTGATTCCAGAGCATATGAGCTGGCAAAGATCATATTGGAAAGAAAAGATCAGCTGGCAAAGAAATCCTTCTGGATGTATGGCGGCGACGGCTGGGCATATGACATAGGCTTTGGCGGTCTGGATCATGTAATTGCTACAGGCGAAGACATTAATGTATTCATCATCGATACAGAAGTATATTCCAATACCGGCGGACAGAGTTCCAAGGCTACACCGCTTGGCGCAGTAGCGGAATTCCAGGCTTCCGGAAAGAAGAGCAAGAAGAAGGATATTGGGCAGATTCTGAAGACATACGGCAATGTATATGTTGCAAGTGTTGCCATGGGTGCAGACTTCAACCAGTGCATCAAGGCAATCAAGGAAGCAGAAGAGCATAAGGGTCCATCTGTTATTGTGGCATATACACCTTGTACGGTTCACGGAATCAAGGCAGGCATGGCCAATGTTCAGGACGAAATGAGAAGAGCCGTTGAATCCGGGTACTGGCCGCTGTA
Organism: Anaerovoracaceae bacterium; assembly: GCA_045599945.1. Lineage (GTDB taxonomy): Bacteria > Bacillota > Clostridia > Peptostreptococcales > Anaerovoracaceae > UMGS973. The sequence goes on from JAZRWY010000090.1 coordinate 6,375, forward strand.
CAGATATAACCCGGATAATGAGGAAGAACCGATGATTGTAGACTCAAAACCACCTACAATGCCTCTGGAAGAATTTCTGGACGGAGAAAACCGTTATGCATCCCTGAGGATCATGTTCCCTGAAAATGCGGAAAAACTGTTTAAAGCAGCAGCAGAAGATGCTGAAGAAAAATATAAGGAACTGAAGAGTCAGGAAAGAGAAGAAAAATAAAGGATAGATGAGGGAGTGCGTTTGCGCTCCCTTTGGTATATGAAGGGAGGATAGGATAATGAAATTTAAGATGGTGCATCAGAACTTTAATGTATATGACCTTGAAAAATCATTGGAATTCTATGAAAAGGCACTGGGTCTTCATGAAGCAAGTCGCATGGAAGCAGAAGACGGGTCGTTCAAGATCGTATATGTTGAAAATGAACATGCTGACTTTCAGTTAGAACTTACATGGCTTAAAGCAATGGAAAGGCCATACAATCTGGGAGATGAGGAATTTCATCTGGCATTTCAGACAGATGATTTTGAGGCAGCTCATAAGCTTCATGAAGAAATGGGATGCATTGCATTTGAAAACAAAGCGATGGGAATCTACTTCATAAAGGATCCTGACGGATACTGGCTTGAAATAGTACCAGAAAGATAACAGAGGTGAGGATGGTCAATGGCATTCCTGACTGGAGGTAAATGAACATGAACTGTAGGGGAGCTTAATCAGCTCCCTTTCATATTGCAGGCAGGAACCATGTCATATGGATTGTATGAAAGGAGAAAAAATGGGGTTTCGCACACTTGAAATCGGACAGGCTGCAGAAATACATATAAAGGAAGGGCAGCTGGAAGTTGCAACAAAGGAAGGAACTGCATATTTGCCAATTGAGGATCTGAGCATGATCATGATGCATGGAGCAAATATACGTCTATCTTCCATGGATCTGTCGATTCTGTCCAGAAACAAGGTTGGAATACTGACATTGGATGACAGATATCTGCCCACAGCAATGGTTTTGCCATTTGAAGGTCATGCAAGGCAGTCAAAACTGATGCATATGCAGGTAAGAACAGAAGAAACTGTTTATTTAAATCTGTGGAAACAGGTAACGGAAAGAAAGATAAGGAACCAGGCAGGTGCTCTTTCCATTCTTGGAAAACAAGGGGCAGAAAAGATTGGAGCTTTTGCAGAAGAAATAACATATGATAACGTAGACCAGATGGAAGCACAGGCTGCACGTGAGTATTTTGAGTACTATCATGAAGGATTAAACAGAAGAACAGATGACCCTGTGAATAGCCGGCTGAATTACGGATATGCCATTATGAGAAGTGCCATAGCAAGAAGTCTTGTAGCAGCGGGATTTCATCCGACATTCGGGATTCATCATGATAGTCAGCTGAATGCATTCAACCTGGCAGACGACCTGATAGAACCGTTCCGCGCCATGGTAGACCTTGCAGCGCATGATCATATGGGCAGCAATGTAATGCTGACCAGGAGTGAACGTAAAGCATTGGCAAATGTTCTGCACAATGCATGCATGGTGGATAATGCAAAAGTCAGCATTTTATCCGCAATAGATATGATGGTGGATAGTCTGAAAAGAATTATTCTTGCACAATCTGAAGAAAGACTGAAATTGCCTGTAATACTGCCAATAGAACTGATGGAGGAGATCACCGAATGAGATTGATTGTTATATTAACCCCGACAGATAAATGGGGAACAAAAGCTGAGTATACAAAACTGAGAAAGTTTCTTCATAAAGATGGGTACATTCGCATTGCGCCTGAAGTATATATGCGAATTGTGCAAAACAGGAAAACCGCAGAAAAGCACCATAGGAGAATTGAAGCAGTAGCACCGAAAACAGGAACCGTTAGGATGCTAAGACTAACGGAAAAGCAATATAGCAACATTTACATGATCATTGGAGAGGCTGATTATCAGGAAAAAACAGTTGGAGCAAACAGCCATGTAATGATATAATGAGAAGAGAAATAGAGAGCAAGCATATGTTGTGCATAGAAATATTAGAGGCACAGAATATAGTGGTTGAATGACCCGCCAAAAATGGTGCATCGTTCAACATGAACAGCTTCTCGACATGAATGATCAGAATGTCATGAATCTGCTGAAAATGACAGATCTTCTCATTGACGGAAAATATGAAAAGGAACGTAGAGATCTCACTCTGAAATTCCGTGGAAGCCAGAATCAGAGAATCATTG
>JAZRWY010000091.1:0-31347 GCA_045599945.1 Anaerovoracaceae bacterium
CCTTTTTCATTGAAATACTCATCCGTTCAAGGTATAATGGGGTTATGTTAAATTATGTTAAAATTTTTGTAAAATATATTTAAGAAAGGAGAAATACATTGAACAGATTATTCATTAAATCTCAGGATAACATCCAGAAGACGTTAGACAGCCTTCATCTGGATCTTGAGAGAAGAATCATGGCAAGCCCGCCAATGCAGTGTCCTGCTGACCTTACTCTCTCATTTCTGAAACTCTGCCATTCACAGAGCTGCGGAAAATGTGTTCCATGTAGAGTAGGTCTTAGTCAGCTTCAGTGCATGCTGGAAGACATCCTTGATCCGGCCATTGAATCAGACATGAAGACCATCGATGTTCTGATTGAGACTGCTGAAACCATCAAGTCTTCTGCTGACTGCGCAATCGGCTTTGAAGCAGCCAACATGGTACTGAAAGGCGTTCATGCATACAGAGAGGATCTTGAGTCCCATATTGAAAAGGGAATCTGCTGCGACAGCGTTCATACGCAGTTCACATCCGTGCCTTGCGTCGCTAAATGCCCTGCGGATGTTGATGTCCCTGGATATGCAGCACTGGTTAAGGCAGGAAGATACGCAGATGCTGTAAGGCTGATCCGTAAGGACAATCCGTTCCCTACTGTATGTGCACTCATCTGCGAACATCCTTGTGAATCCAGATGCAGAAGAAACCTTGTGGATGCTCCAGTTAACATCAGAGGCCTTAAGAGATTTGCAGTTGACAACTGCGGCGATGTTCCTGTTCCAGAAAACATGGAAAGCACAGGAAAGAAGATTGCCATCGTAGGCGGCGGTCCTTCCGGACTGACTGCGGCATACTTCCTGACACAGATGGGACATTCCTGTACCGTATTTGAACAGAGAGATAAACTGGGCGGCATGCTCAGATATGGAATCCCTAGCTACAGACTTCCGAGAGAACGTCTGGACTGGGATATAGAGGCAATCCTTTCCGCAGGCGTAGAGGTAAAGACAAACTATGATGCTTCCACACCGGAAGCAATCGCTGAAATCGGAAAATATGATGCTGTATATATGGCAATCGGCTCACATACTGCAAAGAGCATCGGCATCGAAGGGGAAGATGCAGAAGGCGTTATCCCTGCAGTAACCATGCTTAGAGGTATCGGTGATGCAGATCTTCCATATTTCGCAGGAAAGCGTGTAGCAGTCATCGGCGGCGGAAATGTAGCCATGGACGTTGCAAGAACTTCAAAGAGACTGGGCGCTTCCGAAGTATCCATCGTCTATAGAAGAAGAAAAGATGACATGACTGCACTGGTGGAAGAAATCGATGCAGCAATCGCTGAAAACTGTAATCTCATTCAGCTCAAGGCTCCTGCCAGAATTGAAAAGGATGCAGACGGCAAGGTTGCAGCATTATGGGTGAAGCCTCAGATTGCAGGACTTGCAGATAAATCCGGAAGACCTAGACCAACGCCTTCATCCGCACCGGAAGAAAGAATCGAATGCGACATCATCATCGCAGCAATCGGTCAGGCAACGGATGCTGACGTTGCAGAAAGCTTCGGCGTTCCTGTATACAGAGGAAACATCACTGCAGACAGCGCTCTTGCAATTCCGGACAAGACCGGATTCTATGCAGGCGGCGATGCAGTGACAGGACCTGCTACCGTTATTAAGGCCATTGCAGCCGGTAAGGTAGCAGCAGCAAACATCGACCAGTTCTTAGGATTCAATCATATCATCGAAGTGGATATTGACATTCCGCTTCCGGAAGTAAATGACCATCTTCCTTGCGGAAGAGCTGAAATGAAGGAAAGACTTCCTATGGAAAGAGGCGGAGACTTCGAAGAATGTGAAATCGGCCTTTCCCTGGAAGAAGCACTTCAGGAAGCCGGCAGATGCTTAAGATGTGATTATCACGGATTTGGATCATTCAGAGGAGGGAGGACTACAAAATGGTAAACGTAAAGATTAATGGAATAGACGTATCCGTAAACGAAGGCACTACCATTATGGATGCTGCAAAGAGCATCGGCATCGATATTCCTCACCTTTGTTTCTTAAAGGATATCAACGAAATCGGGGCATGCAGAGTATGTGTGGTTGAAGTAAAGGGCTTCGACAAGCTGGTTTCATCCTGCAACACTCCATGTGAAGAAGGAATGGAAATCATCACCAACTCTCCTGCAGTAAGAAAGGCAAGAAAGACCAATACGGAACTTGTTCTTTCCGAACATGATACAAACTGTGCATCCTGCATCCAGTCAGGAAACTGTACGCTTCAGGATGTGGCCAATGATCTTGGTCTTTTCGAAGAAAGGTTTGAATATGTTGCAGAATGCAATCTGTGGGACGATCAGTCTCCGGTTGTAAGGGATGCTTCCAAGTGCATCAAGTGCATGAGATGTGTACAGGTATGCGACAAAATTCAGGGCCTTAACATCTGGCAGCCGTCCGGCAGCGGCGAAAGACTCACAATCGCTACGGAAAAGGGCTATGAATTAAATGGAACAGACTGCTCACTGTGCGGCCAGTGCATCACCCACTGTCCGGTAGGTGCTCTTCGCGAAAGAGATGACAGAGACCTGTTTGCAGCAGCACTTGCAGACCCTGAAGTAATCACAATGGTTCAGGTGGCGCCGGCAGTTAGAACGGCATGGGGCGAACAGATCGGTCTGACAGGCGAGGAAAATACAATCGGTAAATTGGTAGACGCTCTCAAGAAGGTGGGCGTAGACTATGTATTCGATACAAACTTCACAGCGGACCTTACCATCATGGAAGAAGGCTCCGAATTCCTGGAAAGACTGGGACATGCAGAGGATTACAGCTGGCCGATGTTCACATCATGCTGTCCGGGCTGGCTGAGATTTGCAAGCACCCAGTATCCGGATCTTGTAGAGAACCAGAATCTTTCAACAGCCAAATCTCCGCAGGGCATGTTCGGTGCAATGGCAAAGACATTCATTGCACAGAAACTCGGCGTAGATCCGGACAAGATCTTCTCCGTTTCCATCATGCCTTGTACGGCAAAGAAATGGGAAAGAGGCGTTCCGCAGATCAATGATGCCGGACATGGAAATGATGTTGACCTTGTACTTACTTCAAGAGAAATCTCAAGATTTATCCGCGCAGACGGCATCAAGGCTTCTGACCTTGTGGACAGAGACTATGACGGAATCTTCGGCGAAGGCTCCGGCGCAGCAGTAATCTTCGGAGCAACCGGCGGCGTTATGGAAGCTGCTCTTAGAAGCGCCTACTTCCTTGTAACCGGCGAAAATCCTGCTCCGGATACATTCAGAGATGTCAGAGGAATGGATGGCTGGAGAGAAGCTACATTCAATCTTGCAGGAACTGATCTCAAGGTTGCCATCGCCAGCGGTCTTGGAAATACCAGAAAGCTCATCGAGGCAATCAAGGCCGGCGAAGTGGATTATCACTTTGTAGAAATTATGGCATGCCCGGGCGGCTGCGTAGGCGGCGGCGGACAGCCATATACAGATGGTGATGAAAGAGCTGCCGGAAGAGCAGATATCCTTTATGGACTGGATGAAATAAACGACCTTAGATTCTCACACGAAAACAAGGCAGTACTTACATCCTATGAAGAGTTCCTTGAAAAGCCATTATCCCACAAGTCACATGAACTTCTTCATACGAAACTTTCAGACTGGGATCTTGACATGCACAACAGATAATATCTGACATAAAAATATGCTCACGGCCAGAAATGGCTGTGAGCTTTTTTGTCAAAAAATAACAGAAGCCGGCATCTGCCGGCTTAATTACTGTCCTATTTTCTGTTCTTGAACTTGTTGAATAGCGCTCCTGCCATTTCTAATGCGGCATCTGCTGCCTGACCGCCTATTTCAGCAGCCTTGTCCTTCACATCATTAGCTTCTGACTTTAATACATCTGCTTTTGCCTGAAGTTCAGCCTTTCTGGCTTCCTCTTCTGCAATGCGTCTGTTCTCTTCTTCTTCGAGTCTCTTCTGTTCTTCGCGTTCCTGACGCTCTCTTTCTACTTCTTCCCTTGCTGCAGGAAGAACTGCTCCGCATGCTGCGCAGAACTTTGTATCAACCATGTTCTGAAGACCGCATTCTGGACATATGTATCCTTCTGCAAGAGTCTCCTCAGGAAGCTCAGTTCCACATTCTGAGCAGAACTTTCTGTCTGCATCATTTTCCATTCCGCATTCAGGACACACCTTTATCTTCTGCGCCATCTGAGTAGCCAGATTCTCTGCATTCTTCTTGAGCTCATCAAGATTTGAGCCAAGACCCAGTGCAGCTCCTATGCTGCCAAGGCCTCCTGCCTTTTCAACTTCTTTCTTAAGTTCTCCTGAAGCTTCTCCAGCTTCTTTAAGACCATCATTGATTGTTTTTGCAGACTCATTAAGTTCTGCTGCTACAGCATCTGCATACTTCTGTGCCTTAGGTGCCACTGTTGATTCTACAACTTTTCCTACCGCTTCATTAATTCCATTTCCAATTCCTTTGCTGATTCCATCAGCAAGGCCGCTTTTAACAGCATTTTTCAAAAAACCCATTTTCTCTTCCTCTCAAATAATTCTATATATACATACTACCTGTACTTTGTATTATATACAGAAGATGGCATTTTGTATATTAAAAAAAACTTAAAAATGGCTATGCTTCCGTCATTTCGTAAAATTCCCTGAGCACTTCTGTTCTGATTCTCTCCAGGAGCTCAGGATCCCTGCCGCCTACTTCCTTTTCATCTATCTGGTCTGCATGCCCGCATGGGTTGCTTGAACTTGTTATGATTATTTCATCAGCATCGAAGAGCTCTTCAAGAGTAAATGCCTCTTCAAGGACGGGAATATCCATACTTCTGCATGCTGCAATCAGATGTGCCCTTGCTATTCCAGGAAGGATGAGATTATCAGTCGGTGCAGTTTTTAAAACTCCGTCTTTTAACATGCTCACATTACTGTGGGCACATTCTGTAACCCTCTCTCCCGGTCTGAAGAATATGGCTTCATCAGCACCGGATAGCATGGCCTGCTGTGATGCCATTACTGACGGAATCAGGTTGAGCGTCTTTACATTACAGTGAAGAAATCTTGTATCCTCCAGTGATATGAGTTTCATTGGCTCAAGTCCTTCTGATATCTTCCCCGGTCTTATCATGACCCAGAGGTTTCCAGGCCCCTTGTCATATGTATGCTCTCTGATTGCAGTCCCTCTGCTGACCTGATAGAATACAAAGTTTTCGTCCTGATCCATTTCCTTCAGGAGCATGTTAAGGATGTCTTTAAGTTCTTCCTTTGATACAGGCATCTCAATGTCTATGAGCTCTGCACTTCTGAAGAATCTGTCAACATGGTCATCCAGAGCAAATATCCTGTGGTTTCTTGCAGGGCCTGCATCATATACACCATCCCCAAACCAGCATACGCGGTCATTCATTGGAATCATCATCTCTTCAAGAGGACCCCACTTCCCGTTATAGTAGCCTAAGTTTTTCATGGTTCCTCCTAACAGTTCTTGAGATACTCAATCTCTTCTTTGGAAAGCTTGCGGTAATGGCCTTCTTTCAGCCTTCCAATGCGGATGGTTCCGATTGCAATCCTTTCCAGTTCCTGCACATTATTTCCTACCGCTGCAAACATCTTTCTTACCTGACGGTTCTTTCCTTCATGAATGGTAATCTCCACAATGGCAGAACGCTCTCCCTGCTTTATGACTTCTACCCATGCAGGCCTTGTGACATATCCCCCGATATCCACGCCGCGTCTAAGCTTGGCAATCTTTTCCCTGGACAGGACGCCCGCCACTCTTGCTCTGTATGTCTTCGTCAGTTCATGCTTCGGATGCGATGCTCTATATGCCAGATCACCGTCATTTGTCATGATGATGATTCCGCTTGTGTTGTAATCCAGTCTTCCGACCGGAAAAAGCCTTGCATCCACATCTGCAACAAGGTCGGAAACGGTCGGTCTGTTTTTATCGTCGGACACTGTCGTGATATATCCAAGGGGTTTATTGAGAAGCACATATTGCTTCTTCTCCATGGATTCAATCACTCTTCCGTTGACTTCCACCACATCGCCTTCTACCACATCATATCCCATTTCTCTCATGGGCAGTCCGTTTATTTTCACATTGCCGTTGGCAATGAGCTCATCTGCTTTTCTTCTGCTGGCAATTCCTGCCTGCGCAATATATTTGTTCAGTCTCATCTGCTGTTTCCTCCATCTGTGTTATTGTACCATAAGAAATGGATTTCAAAAAGTGTTCAGAAACCGAATCTCTGCTCTTTCTCCACAGAAAAAACACATCTTACGTATTGTTTTTCCAAATCTGCGGTGTTATTCTGTCATAAGAACAAGAGAAAGGAGGAGCAGCCATGCTTCATCAGTTCCAGAAGAGAATATTGATTCTTGCCGTTCGGGCAGGAGAGATCATGATGAAGAGCGGTGCTGAGATCTACCGCGTAGAAGATACCATTACCAGAATCTGCAAAGCAGGAAACATCTCCTATGTGGATGTATTTGCGACTCCTACCGGTATTTTTGTAACCATGGATGAAGGCAGCCGGGACAGTGAAGTGTTTACTTATGTCAGAAGAATCAAGAATTCGAAGACCGACCTCACAAAGATATCCGATGTCAACAGATTTTCCAGAGAATTTACAACAACCGATCTTTCGGTAGATGAAGGAATGAACATCCTGACAGAAATAGAAAAGAAACCGTCATATCCTTTATGGCTTCAGATTGCAGGAGCAGCCATAATCGCCTCGTTTTTCTGCGGCCTTCTTGGCGGCAGTCCAAAGGACTTCATTGCAGCCTTTGTCATAGGCGCTTTCAGCTACAGTCTTTCTCTGCTCCTTAATCTTGCAGAATTGAACTTTTTCATCCGCGGCTTCTGCTGCTGTTTCTTTGCAACATTTCTTGCATTGCTGGCTGCAGCTCTAGGCCTCGCTCCATCCTATGGAGATACGATCATCGGGGTCATGATGATTTTCGTTCCCGGTGTAGCAATCACCAATAGCATGAGAGATTTCCTGTCCGGAGACATGGTTTCCGGTCTGGCCAGAACAGCAGAGGCAGTCATCATTGCCTTCTCGCTGGCAACAGGCGCAGGCCTGATGCTGAAACTCTGGACCATGATGGGAGGTGTGATGTAATGCTTTTACAGTTTCTCTTTGCCATCATGGCAGTCCTTGGAATCTCCATCATCTTTCATCTGCCGGTCAGATGCATGCCGGCATCGGTTCTGCTTGGAGCCATTGGATGGGTTGTCCTGAAAGCTGCAGAAAATGCAGGGCTTTCTGCCGTACTTGCTACTTTTCTTTCTGCACTTCTCATTGCACTTCTTGGAGACATCTGCTCCAGAGTGCTTAAGGATGCCACCACCCTGTTTATCATTCCGGGAATCATACCGCTCGTTCCGGGCGGCGGCATGTATTACACGATGCTGTATTTCATCCAGGGAGACATCGCCAGCGCCGGAAAATGCGGCACAGATACTTTGATGATAGCAGGAGCCATTGCAGTAGCACTTCTTACCATGGCATCCATCATTAAGATTCTTGTAAATATTTATAGGAAAATAAAGAACAGAACAAAAACAACCAAAGGAGCAGCCTGACTGCTCCTTTATGGATATCCTCCCTTCCAAAACACACGCACAGAAAGGATTTGGATGCCGCTTCAAACCTGATTCACTTTTCCACATGTAAGAAGCTATTCATATAAAGTAGGTTTGATCTTATCTATGGTCATATGCTGTATGTGCTGTTCTTTCAGATAATTCAGCACTTCTTCCTTCGCTCCGTAGATGGAATACTTATACGATGCAAGACTGTCTTTTTTCTCTGCATCCTGAATCATGGCTTCCATCCGTTCCACTGCACTGTCTTCGCTGCATACCATGTGTTCACCGCTGGAAAAGCCCAAATATCCCCAGATGTCATGATGCTTCACAAGAAGTCTCAAATTGTTCACATATACATCTTTCAGTTCCTGTTCCGACAGTTTTTCTCTGAAATCCGAATCATCCTGCGCAGACTTTTTGGAAAGACTTAGCCCTGCCGACATAATTTCTCCATCTTCATCTGCACAATCCGGCTGATCGATCTGCGCCCATACTACATAAAAATCATCTCGGTTCATGGCAGTCAGTTCTGTCAGTTTTCTTTTTTCCCGGTCGGTAACGGATACATAGACGTATGCAGACTCCGGAAGCTTCTCCATGTATTCCATATCCTCCCGCACATCATTTTCATAATCCTTTTCTGTCATGCCTGAATCCAGATAGTCCTGTTTTGTCTGGAACCTGCCAAGGTTCTGCATCAGCGACATGTTTTCATTGTCTGTAATCTCCAGTTTTCCTCTGGTCATTTCCATTTTTGCACTGCTCCAGGTTCGGCTCACCTGCATGTCCATCAATGTCAGGTCTATCTTGTATTTCCCAAAACCCTTTTTCTCTACAGAGGCATTGGTCACATCCACATACGGCATGACGGATTCATAGTATGTATCGAAAACATCACGCAAAGAGCCGCCATCTTCGCTATCGCACAGCTTGTATGGATTCGGATTTACCGCATTTAGAATCGGACTGAGCGCTGCGAAGATGAGTCCCAGAACCAGCAGAACAGCAAGAACTGTTCCAAGGGCAGTTTTTCTCATTTTCTTTCGGATGATTCCATCTACAATTCTATCAAAATCCACGTCCTGTTCCATTTTTAATTCTTCCAGATTTTTATCTATGTCAATCATGTTGTACCTCCGCCATTTTCTTCAGCATCGCTTTTGCTCTTGACCGCATTTTCCGTATGTTTTCCGGTGTCGTTCCCTTCGATGCTGCAATCTCCTTTGTATCCCTTCCGATGTATACAGATTCTACCATAACCTCCCGGTATCGGATGGGAAGCATGGATATGAGAGCATAAAGTTCTCTCTTTTCCTCCTGCTCAATGTACTGTGCCAGGATATCGTCCTGTGCTTTGAATTCCATCAGGTCAAACACTGCTTCATCTGCAATATTCTTGTTCCTTTCACATATGTTATAGAATTCATTCCGCATGACTTTATTTGCCCAGTACAGAAAGCTTCCTTCCGGCTCATAGGAGATGAGGGCTTTTAGAAATGTATTCTGCACCAGATCTTCCGCCAGAGCCTGATCGTGAGTATATGTACAGGCAATGACTATCAAAGAATCCCTATACCTGACATAAAAATCTTCAATTGTCTGATGCTTCACATACTCACCCCTTTCACAGCTTTCTGTATACTAAACAGCTGAGGTCCTGTAACGTGACATGTTTTTTGCAATAATTTGCAGGACACCCTTTCCGGATGTCCTGCAACTCTATTTCTGTCAATTATATTCCTCTCCGCTACTTTTTATACGCGCATGGCGAGAAACTGATGCATTTTCCACATACTTCACTTCCCACTCCGCCTCCGTAGGAGTCTCCCAGATCCTTATATACCCGGGCATTGGCCTCACAGATGGCATAGCATTTTTCACGGTCAAAGGCTTCGGTTTCAATGGCGCCGGACATGCAGTTTCTGACGCATACCTGGCATACGCCGCTCTGCTTGTACAGGCACTGCTCCTCTATCATCGGTTCATCCCATTCCGTTTCAAAATCCGCAACGATGGACCCGATTCTTCCGCTGCAGCCCTTTTCTGTGATCAGCATGTTGTTGAGACCAAAGGTCCCAAGACCTGCTGCATATCCCATATGTCTGTGGGACCAGCGGGAATTGAGCTTTTCTCTGTCGAATCTCAATAGCTCTTCCGGCGGCTCTGCTGCCATGTAGCCTTCTTTTTCAATCTCACCGATGAGATATGCATTCAGCCGCTTCATCATGGCATTCGTTTCTTCATATCCTCTGGCCCAGCTTTCGGAAGCCAGCCCTTCAAATTTGTTCTCTTCATTGTAGGCAAGGGTGAAGGGAATGAAATATGCTATGACAGTCTTTGCCTGCGGCATGACATCTGCCGGTTTTCCGTGGCCTTCTCCTGCTGTTTCTGCCAGGTGCTCCATATATTCACTGTCTGCTCTTGCAAAACCGACCAGCGGCTCCCTGTAGATATGCAGTCTTTTGTTCTCATTTTCAACAAACTCTCTGATCTTTTCCGTAATGCGCGCTTTCATGGTTTCCTCCTAAAGAACACTGAGGTATCTTTCTCCTGTATCCGGAAGCAGCATGACAATGGTCCTGCCTCTGTTTTCTTCTCTCTTTGCAAGAACAAGGCCGGCATGAAGTGCCGCGCCGGATGTGATTCCGGCAAAGATTCCTTCCTTTGTGGAAAGCTCTCTCATTGCCTCCATGGCTTCTTCCGTAGTAACTGTAATGATTTCATCATATATTTCAGTATCCAGACATTCGGGAATGAAATTGGCCCCTATTCCCTGCAGTCCGTGAGTACCTGCCGTTCCTTGTGTCAGAAGCGGGGAATCTGCCGGCTCAATGCCGACAATCTGTATCTCTGGATTCATCTTCTTCAGATATCCGCCTGTGCCTGTGATGGTTCCGCCTGTTCCGATTCCGGCAACAAAGATATCCACCTTTCCATCGGTATCCTCCCAGATTTCAGGACCGGTACTCATGGCATGAGACTTTGGATTTGCCTGGTTTACAAACTGTCCGGCAATGATGCTGCCCGGAATCTCCTTCTGCAGCTCCTCTGCCTTTAAAACAGAGCCAGCCATGCCTTCTGCACCCGGCGTCAATACGATCTCTGCACCATAGGCTGCCAGAAGTTTTCTTCTTTCAATGCTCATGGTTTCGGGCATGACCATGACCGCCCGATATCCTCTGGATGCTGCCACCATGGCAATCCCGACACCGGTATTGCCGCTTGTGGGCTCGTTGATGGTTCCGCCTTTCTTCAGGCTGCCGTTTTGTTCTGCTTCCAGAACCATGGCAAGACCCGGGCGATCCTTGGAGCTTCCGCCGGGATTCATTGCCTCATATTTAACCAGAAGCTGTGCATCAATCTGATGCTCTTTTTCCAGGTTGCTGATTCTCAGCAGCGGAGTGTTTCCTATGACTTCCGTTATGTTCTGTTTAATATTTCCCATGACTAGATCCTTTCATGTCCGATGACTTTTCCATCTTCAAAGATGAGGGTGACGCCTCTTCCCGGATTTACAATCCAGGTCCAGAAGGTGTTCTCATCATCATCGCCAAAGAGCTCATACAGGATGGCAGTAATGACTGCTCCGTGGATGATTGCAATGGTATGGGCCTCCTGCCCTCTGTTTCTCAGTTTCAGCACATCCAGAAAATGAAGATTCTTAAATGCTTCAAACCCATAATGGATTCGTTCCCGGAACCCGTTGAGGCTTTCTCCTCCCGGCATCGGGATATCGTTTGAATTTTCCGCATGGAGCCACTCCCTGTATCTCTCGTCGGACGCCTCCAGATATTTGAAACTCACACATTCCCAGTCTCCGCAGTCAATCTCAAGAAACGGAGGAAATATGTCAAATTCCCGGTCCCCATAAAGGATATTCAGGGTCTGTTCGCATCTGGAAAGTCCGGAAGTATAGAAGTGGGCGCCCTCTCCGGAAGGATAGATTCCCGCGTCTTTCTGGGCGATCAGTTCGTCAATGCCCTCTTCAATGAGCGGAATGTCCGACCTTCCGTACATCCATCTCAATTTGTTTCCTTCTGTAATTCCATGACGGATTAAATGCATGTATGATCTCATGGCCTTCCTCCTAGAACATGGAGAGCTGGTCGGTCTCCGGCATGCCCTCCAGCAGACCGAATGCCTTCAGACTCTCGATGTTGGTCTTCGAAAGCTTCGTTCTGTTTACCAGCTCTTCAATGGTATCGAATGGTCTCTTCTGGTATTCTTCATAGATGGACATGGCAGCATTTTCTCCAACGCCGTCCACAGCCATGTATGGCAGAAGAACCTTTCCGTCGCGCGCATAGAATTTCGAGCCGTGGGACAGGCCGAACTTCATCGGCATGAATTCATATCCCCTCGAATACATCTCATAGGCGACTTCCAGTACAATGTTTTCATCCTGCTCTTTCTTTGTTGCAGCCTTTCCTTTTGCCGTAATCTCATCCATTCTCCGGAGTATGGATTCCGTGCCTCCCAGAATGACCTCCGTATTGAAATCCGCAATCTTGGTGGAAAAATATGCAGCATAGAACGGAACCGGATAATATACCTTAAACCATGCGATGCGGTAGGACATCATGACATATGCCACCGCATGCGCCCTCGGGAACATGTATTTGATCCTCGCGCAGGACTCGATATACCATTCCGGAACATGATGCTCTCTCATGGTATCACTCCATTCCGGCCAGTCCTTCACCTTGCCTCCTGCAACCTTGCCCTTTCTTACATTCTCCATGATTGTAAAGGCAAGCTTGTTCGGAAGACCCTTCAGAATCAGATAGTTCATGATGTCATCTCTTGTCGAGATGGCCTCCTTGATGGTGGTATCTCCGTTTTTAATGAATTCCTGTGCGTTATTGAGCCATACGTCGGTTCCGTGGGAGAATCCGGAGATCCGCACCAGATCGCCGAATCTCGATGGCTGCGTGTCATCCAGCATCTGCCTGGTGAATTTTGTTCCGAACTCCGGTATGCCAAAGGAACCATGGACAAACCTATAGTCCGGATTCCTGATCTCCAGTGCATCCGCATTAAGGAACAGACTGTTCACCTTTTCATCCTTCAGCGGCACATCAAACGGATCCACCCCTGTCATGTCCTGCAGATGACGAATCATGGACGGCACATCATGGCCGAGGATGTCCAGCTTCAGCAGATTTTCATCAATCTTATGGTAATCGAAATGGGTCGTCACAATATCTGTATCCGTCTTATCTGCCGGATGCTGAATCGGACAGAATTCATAGATTTCATGATCATCGGGACAGATGATGATTCCGCCCGGATGCTGCCCTGTCGTTCTCTTAACACCGGTGCATCCTTCTGCCAGACGCTCCACCTCATATTTATTAATTTCTCTTCCGTATTCCTCCGCAAATTTCAGCACATAGCCGATGGCCGTCTTATCTGCCACCGTGCCTACGGTTCCTGCCTTAAATACATTCTTTTCGCCAAAGATCTCTCCCACATACTTATGGGCCCTCGGCTGGTATTCGCCGGCGAAATTCAGGTCGATATCCGGCTCCTTATCTCCTTCAAAGCCCAGGAACGTCTCAAACGGAATGGTAAAGCCCAGCTGCTTTAGCCTTGTGCCGCAGTGCGGACAGTCCTTGACCGGCATGTCTACGCCGCAGTCATACAGGTTCTCATCGCCCCATTCAATATATTTGCATTCCGGACATACATAATGGGGCGGCAGAGGATTTACTTCCGTAATGCCTGCCATGGTTGCTGCAAAGGAAGAGCCTACAGAGCCTCTGGAGCCTACCAGATACCCGTCTTCCAGAGATTTTTCCACCAGCATCTGCGCCGATACATACATGACAGCATATCCGTTTCCTATGATGGAATTCAGTTCCTTGTCCAGTCTTGCCTGGATCGGCTCCGGCAGAGGATCTCCATAAAGCGCATGCGCATTCCTGTAGCAGGTCGTCCGCAGCGTCTCTTCGGCGCCGTCAATCTTCGGCGGGAATTTTCCTCTTCCGTTTGTTCCGCCTGTCACAGGTACCGGAACAATGCCATCGTCTACCATGTCTGCAATGGCACATGGATTATCGATGACCACTCTATGGGCCATCTCTTCTCCCAGATAGCTGAATTCCTCCAGCATCTCATCGGTCGTTCTGAAATACAGCCCCTGGCCGTTTTCTGCATCGGCAAAGCCGTGGCTTGCCATCAGGATGCTTCTGTAGATGGCATCCTCTTCATTGGTATAGTGGGAGTCTGTTGTTGCAACAACCGGCTTTCCCAGTTTCTCTGCCAGCTCGGTAATGTGACGGTTGACATTTCTCAGGTCATCGTAGTTTTCGATTCTCTTTCCTTCGAAATAGTATTCCTTTTCCATCATGAACCTGTTGTTGATTACAGGCTGAAGCTCCAGATAGTCATAATACGATGCGATTTTCAGCTGCTCCTCCAGGGATTTTGCCTTTCTTTCCACTCTCCCTTTCTTCTTTGTCTCATTGACAAAAGTGACAGTGGACTGAAATACTTCTCCTGCCTCGCAGGCAGCCCCTACAATCAGGCCCTCTCTATGGGCGTCCAGTACGGATTTTGGAATCCTTGGACGCTTATGGTAATATTCCAGATGGGATAAGGATACCAGCTTATATATGTTCTTTAAGCCCTCCTGCGTCTTTGCCAGCAGGATGATGTGGCTGGTCATTCCCGATTTATATTCGATGGTTCCGTCTTCATTCTTCAGATTGGTATCGTCCAGAAGATAGCCTTCCAGTCCGAAGATGACCTTAATGTCTCCGCCGGCTGCAGCTGCTGCATCCGGGAAGGACTGCACCACGCCATGGTCTGTGATGGCTATGGCCGGATGCCCCCACTTCTTTGCAAGACGGACAATGTCTTTGGGATCATTTAACCCGTCCATGGCACTCATGTTGGTATGGAGATGAAGCTCCACTCGTTTTCCTGTTTCGCAGGTGTCTTCCCGTTCCGGGACCTCTCCCACGATCAGATCCTTCATCCTGATAGTGATCATGTGCTCAAACTGATCATCTTCTGCAATGCCCCGGATTCTCACAAACATGCCGGGCTTTACGTTGCTTTCGATGTCTTCCCATTTCTCCGGATTGA
This sequence comes from Anaerovoracaceae bacterium, assembly GCA_045599945.1. Lineage (GTDB taxonomy): Bacteria > Bacillota > Clostridia > Peptostreptococcales > Anaerovoracaceae > UMGS973. The sequence goes on from JAZRWY010000091.1 coordinate 14,702, forward strand.
CAAAGGCTTTTGCCAGCATGGTCGATTTCTTGTCCGTGATGAGAACTCTCGCAATGAGAAGTTCTCCTTTGCGGATCGGCTTGGATTCCACCTTGTATACGATGCCCTCTACAATGCAGGCGCCGTCATCTACGGAGACTGTACCAAGCGGCACCGCTTTTCCCTCAAACATTCTGCCCATGATCTTGTTTCCCTGGACTTCGTCTTTCGCCTTTTCCCGGCTCCATCTGTTTGGGGCTGGTGCTTTTTTCGATACAGGTGCAGATTTCTTTTCCGCCTTCGGCACTTCCGATGCCTTGGCCTTGATATTTTCTTCTGCCTCCCTGTATTTGTCTTCGTCATTGATAAAAGCGACGCTACAGTCCATTCCAAGGTCATCGCGCAATAGCGATTCAAAGCTTGCTGCCAGTTTTTCATTCAGTTCCGAAACGGCAAGTTCACCGACTGCATAGATTCTCAGCTCTCCATTCTCAAATTCCGTCGCCTTTCCATCGATGGTATTTGTAATCGCCCGGTATTCTCCATTGACATGGTCTACCATGTATTCCACATAGAGCTTTGCCATCTCCTCTTCCGTCTGGATCGGATCGGCATAGGAATGATTCAGGATCACATCTGTAAGACCCGGCAGTTCATTCTTTATGATCGCCCGGATCTTTAAGGCATCATCAAAAGGCATCACAAAATTGGCGGTAAGATCTACCGTCAGCGTCGCTGTCTCTTTGGACATGACCGCTTTTCCGATGGAGAATTCATATTCACTTCTGGATCTTGAACCGAGTCTCTCCCAGCTGATGCTCTTTTCAATGATATTCTTCATGGCTGTTTCCGGAAGAATCCTTCCGCTTCCTCTCTCCAGGCAAGCTCTCTGGAATCGAAGGTCTCATCCAGCTGGATGCCATGATTTCTTGTCTTGTGTGTTCCGGCTTTCACCGTTACAAATGTGACCATTCCTTCTGCAACTTCATCTTCTGTCGCTTCGTCTGTAAGGCCTACATGAATGGTAACGCTTGTCTTTCCTGCCCTGACAAGGCAGGCTTCAAATCCCAGAATCTCACCGGGGTATACCGATTTGTTGAATTCAAATTTATGGCAGTTTCTGAATAGCAGACCGAAATTGTCCTGTGTCTCCAGTCCTGCACAGAGGAAGGATGCTTCAACCATCCACTCGATGGCTCTTCCTGCATAGAGATTTTCATGATGGTTCAGATCTTCCATTCGGATCATGTGCATTGTCTTATATTTCTTCATACGCTTCTACCAGCCTTCCTATTTCTTCTGCGATTTCTTCTTCTCTGACTTTCTTTAATATTTCTCCATGGGAGAAAATGAGGCCTTCGCCGTCACCGCATGCCACGCCAAGATCTGCCTCTCTTGCTTCTCCGGGGCCATTGACGCTGCATCCCATGACTGCGATATGTATGTTCTTTTTCATTCCTGCCAGGCGTCTTTCCACATCTTCTGTCAGTTTTTCAAGGTCCACCCTTGTCCTGCCGCAGGTCGGACAGCTCGTGATATCGATGCCTCTGTCCCTTAATCCGATGCATGAGAGAATGTCCTTGGCTGCATAAATCTCCTCCACCGGGTCTGCTGTCAGGGATACTCTCATGGTATCTCCGATGCCGTCCAGAAGCAGGGCGCCGATTCCGATGGCAGATTTGATCATGCCTTTCTTCTTTGTTCCTGCCTCCGTCACCCCGATATGGAGCGGATATGGACACTTCCCGCTGGCAATCCGGTATGCTTCATGATTCATCCTGACATCCGATGCCTTGATGGAAAGCACCAGGTCCTCAAAGCCCAGCTCTTCCATCAGGGCAATGTTTCTCAGACCGCTTTCTGCCAGCCCTTCTGCCGTTACTTTTCCGTATTTTTCTAGAATGTCTTTTTCCAGGGAGCCGGAATTCACACCGACACGGATCGGGATTCCTGCAGCCTTTGCTGCATCCGCCACCTGCTTTACATTCTCTCTGCTCCCGATGTTTCCCGGATTGATGCGGATCTTGTCTGCGCCGCCGTCAATGGCCGCCAGCGCCATCCGGTAATCAAAATGGATGTCTGCCACCAGAGGCGCATCGATTTTCTTCCGTATTTCACGGAAGCCCTCTGCAGCCTCCCGGTCATTTACCGTAATCCGGATGATTTCGCATCCGGCCTCCATGAGCCTTCTGCACTGCTCCAGTGTCCCAGCCACATCCGCCGTCTTTGTATTTGTCATGGACTGTATGGATACCGGCGCTCCGCCTCCGATCCGTACGCCTCCCACATTTACCTGTCTTGTCATCATCCTATGAGCCTTCCTATATCATTAAATGTTACATAGACCATCAGTCCCAGCAGGAGTGCAATGCCTACCATGTGGAACCTTGCTTCCATTTCATCCGTTACTGCTTTTCCTGTAATCTTCCGGATGATCAGGAAGAGGATTCTTCCTCCGTCCAGTGCCGGAAACGGCAGCAGATTGATGATTGCCAGATTCAGAGAGATGAGAGCGGTAAGATAGACCACATAGATAAAGCCCATCTTGCTGGTCTGGCTGACTACGGAAACAATGCCGACAGGTCCGGACAGCTCCTTCGTGGAGACCTCTCCTGTAAACAGCTGCCCCAGAATCTTATACATGCCGATGGTCATGTCCCAGGTTCCCCTGCAGCCATTGGCAATGCATTTCCCCGGTGCGCGGGACGGCTTTGTTATGATTCCCAGAACATTTCTCTTTTCCTCTTCGTTATATCCTACCGGAACCTGAAATTCCAGTTCCTCTTCATTCCTTAAGACGCGGACCTCCAGACTCTCCTTCTTTGTTGTGGAGATGACATTGGTAATGTCATTCCAGGACCCCATCTCTTTTCCGTCCATCGCAACAATGGTATCTCCTGCCCGGAGCCCTGCCTCATGGGCAGGCATCCCCTGCTCCACCTCACCGAGAGTGGTGGTTGCAATGCCGGAAGAGAATGCTATGAGAATCATGATGATCAGCCCCAGAACGAAATTCATCGCAGCGCCTGCAATGAATACCAGAAACTTCTGCCATCCGTTCTTCTTGTTCAGCGCTCTTTCATCATCCGAGTCTTCGTCTTCCCCTTCCATGGCACAGTATCCGCCGATGGGAATGGCGCGCAGAGAATATTTTGTTTCTTTTCCCTGCCGGCTCCAGAGCAGCGGCCCCATGCCGAGGGCAAATTCATTTACTTTTACGTCACATGCCTTTGCTGCTATGAAGTGTCCAAATTCATGGATGAATATGAGCAGCAGGAATATGACAATTGCATATATTGCAGTCATATGTTATCTTCCTTATTCTATGTACGATTCGTGTTCCGCCAGTTCATACGTCAGGGCTCTTGCCTCCTTGTCCGTCTCCAGGATGTCTTCCAGTGACGGATGCTGGATGAAAGAAATCTTTTCCATGACCTTTTCGATGGTTTCCGGAATATCCATGAAACCAATCTTCTCCTCCAGGAACAGTTTCACCAGAACCTCATTGGCACCATTCAGCGCGCATGGAGCATTGCCGCCCTTTCTCATGGCCTCCCTTGCAAGCCTTAGGCACAGGAACGTATCCTCATCCGGCTTTTCGAAGGTCAGACTTCCCAGCTCCGCAAGATTCAGCGGCCGGATGTCATTGGCATGTCTTTCCGGATAGGTGAGGGCATAGGCAATGGGAACTCTCATGTCCGGATTTCCCATCTGGGCAATGACGCTGTGGTCCTTAAATTCCACTGCTGAGTGGATAATGCTCTGCGGATGCACCACTATGTCAATCTGGTCTACATCCACGTCAAAGAGCCATTTTGCCTCCATGACCTCAAAGCCCTTGTTCATCATTGTCGCTGAGTCAATGGTGATCTTTGCACCCATGGTCCAGCTTGGATGCTTCAGCGCCTGGGCGCGTGTCACGCCTCTGAGTTTTTCTTTGTCCCAGCCTCTGAACGGTCCGCCGGATGCAGTAAGAAGGATTCTCTCAATCTCGTTTCCTGCGCAGCCCTGAAGGGCCTGAAAGATTGCAGAATGCTCACTGTCGACCGGAAGCATCTGCACGCCTTTCTTCTGCACCAGGTCCATGATCAGCTGTCCCCCGGTCACCAGCGTCTCCTTGTTTGCAAGGGCAATGTCATGCCCTGCTTCAATGGCCCGGCAGGTCGGCACCAGGCCGGAGATTCCAAGGAGACTGTTCAGAACCATGTCGCAGTCCATGCCTGCGATTTCAGACAGTCCTTCTTCTCCTGAATATATCTTAAGATGCGGAAACTCTTCTGCAAGTTTTTCCGCATCCTCTTTCTTTCCAACACATACAGCTTCCGGAGAGAATTTCAGGATCTGCTCCTTCAGCAGTTCTGTTCTGCCATGGCAGGTCAGCGCCACAGTCTTCAACTGATCCGGGTTCTTTTCAATGACATCGAGGGTCTGCGTCCCGATGGAACCCGTGGATCCCAGTATTGCTATCTTTTTCATTTTCATTCCCTATGCAATGATCAGCAGTATGTAATAATAGATGACAGGTCCTGTGAACATGACAGAATCGAATCTGTCCATGATGCCGCCATGACCCGGAATCAGATTTCCATAATCCTTGATTCCCATCTTCCTCTTGAAGATGGATGCCGTAAGGTCACCAAACTGGGAAATGATGCCGCATAATATGCCGATGACAATGCAGTGCACCAGAAGCTCTTTGCAGAAAACCAGCGCAAAGACGGCGCTTAAGATGGTGCTTCCCAGAATTCCTCCGATAGAGCCCTCAATGGATTTTTTTGGGCTGATCTTCGGGCAGAGTTTATGCTTCCCGAGAGTCACTCCTGCAAAATATGCAAAGATGTCTGTTCCGAAGGCCGTAATGAATACCAGCCATACCAGGATGCTGTATCCTGCCATCTGATCGATCAGTGTGATGTGGAAGGAAAAGAATACCACATAGAAAATTCCCACCATGGTAACCATTCCATCCTCCAGTTTTCTCTCCTCAATGTTGAACAGATAGAGGAGTGATGCCAGTACGCAGAGGAACATCCATGGAATGAACCAGTGATAGTTCAGCTCCGTTCCCAGATGTCCGCCGCAGGCAATCAGATTTACTCCGTAAAGGAGCAATGCCCCTCCGATGCCTATCGGAAGACTTGCCTGTATCTCCATGGCTCTGAATCCTTTATAGAATTCCATGAGTGCCATGATTCCAATGACAAGACATGCTGCCCATAACAGCCAGCCGCCGAAATATACCACCAGCAGCAGCGGAAGCATGCACAGTCCTGCAATTACCCTTGTCTTCACTTATTTCTACCTCCGAATCTCCGGTCTCTTCCCTGATACTTCTCGATGCATGCTTCAAATTCCTCCGGTGTGAAATCCGGCCACAGCGTATCGGTAAATACAAATTCGCTATATGCCGCCTGCCACATCAGGAAATTCGAAAGCCTCTCTTCTCCGCTTGTCCGTATGATAAGCTCCGGATCTGGTATCTGGCTGATGCCTGTGTAAAGAGATTGTGAAATCGTCTCCTCCGTAATCTCCTCCGGTGAAAGACTCCCTTCACGGACAGCCTGCGCAATGCTGCGCACCCCTTCTACCATCTCCAGTCTGCTTCCATAATTCAGACAGATGTTGAACTGAAGGCCTGTATTGTCCTTTGTAAGGGCAATGGCCCGGTCCAGTCTGCCCCGTGCATCTTCGGGAAGTCTGGAATAGTCCCCTAATATTACAAGCTTAACATTGTTTTCGTGAAGCTCCTTTAAATCCGAATCGATATATATGCACAGCAGCTTGAATATGCCGGAAATCTCTTCCACGGTTCTCTTCCAGTTCTCCGTAGAGAAGGCATATACTGTTAAGTGCCCGATTCCCAGGTCTGAAGCCCTCCTGACGATTTCTTTCATGGACTTCATTCCCGCATTATGTCCTGCCACTCTCGGCAGTTTTCTCGCCTTGGCCCATCTGCCGTTGCCGTCCATGATGACAGCAACATGCTTTGGCAGCCTATCCATATCTAACATGCTGATTCCTCAAAGACAAAGTGGCTGTTTACACAGCCACCAATTGAAAAGTATTAAACTTCCATAATCTCTTTTTCTTTTCTGGCAACGATTTCATCGATTTCCTTGATTGCCTTGTCTGCCTTCTTCTGAACTTCTTCCAGTTCTTCCTTCAGATCGTCTTCTGTCAGATCTCCGGATTTTTCCTGCTTCTTCAGCTGCTCGTTGGCATCTCTTCTGAGATTTCTGATAGCTACTTTATCTTCTTCTCCCATCTTCTTAACAGTCTTTGAGATTTCTTTTCTTCTCTCTTCTGTAAGAGGCGGAACAACCAGTCTGATCACTTTTCCGTCATTGGATGGGTTGAATCCAAGATTTGCAACCATGATTGCCTTTTCCACATCCTTTAATGTGGATGGGTCGAAAGGTGCTACCACGATGGTTCTTGGGTCCGGTGCTGAAATGTTTGAAATGTTTCTGATCGGCATTGTGCTGCCGTAACATTCGCATGTCACCTGATCAAGAAGTGCCGGGTTTGCTCTTCCTGCTCTTACGGAATTCAGTTTTTCCTTTAATACGGAAATGCTCTTTTCCAGTTTTTCATCTAAATTCTTCTGTACGTCTGCCATTTGCTTATCCTCCAAACTTTCTTCTTTCTATTCTACCAATGTACCGATGGATTCGCCGCATACTGCCTTGAGAATGTTTCCTTCCTCTGCCAGTGCAAATACGTGAATCTTGATATCGTTATCCATGCACAGTGATGCCGCCGTGGAATCCATGACCTTCAGTTCCTTTTCCAGAACCTCCTTATGTGTCAGCCTGTCGAATCTAACTGCATTCGGATCGATTTCCGGATCTGCCGAATATACAGCATCCACCTTCTTTGCCAGCAGGATGACTTCTGCATCCATTTCTGCAGCTCTTAATGCCGCTGCCGTATCTGTTGAGAAGAACGGATTTCCTGTTCCTGCACCAAAGATTACCACACAGCCGTCTTCCAGTTCCTTTACGGCTCTTCTGCGGATGTACGGCTCTGCGATTTCTGTCATTTCTATGGCAGTCTGCACTCTTGGCTTTAATCCGTTTCTTTCAAATGCATCCTGCAGTGCCATCGCATTGATGACTGTCGCCAGCATGCCCATGTAATCTGCTGTTGTACGATCCATGGATTCGCTGGTTCTTCCTCTCCAGAAGTTTCCTCCGCCTACTACGATGGCAACCTGAACCCCCAGGTCCACCACTTCCTTCACCTGCTCTGCAACCTTCTGGAGCATTGCATCGTTCAGCCCTGTCTTGCCTTCGCCTGCCAGTGCTTCCCCGCTTATTTTCAGTAATACTCTCCTGTATTTCGCTTCCATTGTTTTCTCCTTCCATTTAAAGGCCTGCACATACATAAATTATATCATATCTGCCTGCATTAAGACACAAAAAAACGAAAAAACCGCTTTCCGTTTTTCCCCGCGGTCCGGCTGATTCTTGCAAAAAAAGAAACTGCCGGTCTGCAGCTTCCTCCCTATTTCAGACATAATATGCACATGATGGTCGCCAGTACAATGATTACAATCCGTACTGCCACTGTTTTTGGGCTTGTATCTTTTTTCTTATCTGTCAATTTGTTCATGTATGTGTCACCTCTTCCCGATTATACCTTATTGCGCAATGCTCCATCAAGTGGTAAAATAGATATTATTAAAAATTCAGATAAATTCATCACCAGGAGGTAGATTATATGAAAATAGCAATTAATGGATTTGGGCGTATCGGAAGATTGGCCTTCCGAAAGGTATTTGACGATGAAACCGTGGAAGTCGTTGCCATCAACGATCTGACATCTCCGGACATGCTGGCATATCTTTTAAAGCATGACTCCGTGCAGGGTCAGTATGGACACGATGTGGCAGCAGGAGACGGCTTCATTGCAGTAGACGGAAAGCCCATCAAGGTATTTAAGGAACCTGACCCTGTGAATCTTCCCTGGGGCGAACTGGATGTCGATGTGGTGTTAGAATGCACAGGCTTTTTCACAAGCAAGGAAAAATCCCAGGCACATATTGACGCAGGTGCAAAGAAAGTCCTGATTTCCGCTCCGGCAGGAAACGACCTTCCAACCATCGTATATGGCGTAAACCACGAAACTCTGACAAAGGACGATACCATCGTTTCCGGCGCAAGCTGCACCACCAACTGCCTGGCACCGATGGCAAAAGCCCTGAATGATTACAGAGAAGTAAGAACGGGATTCATGACAACCATCCACGCATATACCGGCGACCAGATGATTCTTGACGGACCGCACAGGAAGGGGGACTTCAGAAGAGCAAGAGCCGGCGCCATCAACATCGTTCCAAACAGCACAGGCGCTGCAAAGGCCATCGGCCTTGTAATCCCTGAGCTGGACGGGAAACTCATCGGCTCTGCACAGAGAGTTCCTGTACCATCCGGTTCCATCACAATTCTTGATGCAACATTAAAGGATGAGACAGACACTGTTTCCGTAGAAGGTCTGAATGACATCATGAAGAAGGAATCCAGCGAATCCTTCGGATATTCGGAAGAAGAACTGGTTTCCAGCGATATCATCGGCATGAGCTACGGTTCATTATTTGATGCAACCCAGACATTGGCACAGAAGTGCGGAACGCACATCTATGAAGTAAGAGTTGTATCCTGGTACGATAACGAAATGAGTTATACGTGCCAGCTGATCAGAACTTTAAAACATATGGCAACATTAATTTAAATTAAGATTGAGGAGGACAAGAACATGGCATTCATGGACAAAGTGAAAGAAGTCGGAAAGAAGACAGTTGAACAGGCTGGCGATGCAGTGGATATCGCAAAGATCAAGACGAAGATCAGCGGCGCTGAAAAGGATATCATCTCCTTAAAGTGCGACATCGCAGACTTCTTCCTTGCACAGGAAGAAAAACCTGCAGAAATTGCTGACCTTGTTGCACAGATTGAAGGCAAGTTTGCTGAAATAGAAAACTTCCAGGCAGAAATCGAAGAGCTTAAGAAATAGCGGCTTAAAAGCAGCTACCCTTATGGCATTGATGTGCTACCTCCTAGGTAGACAGTTAAAATAAATAACTGTAAACCCGGGAGGTTTTGTTATGTCTGAAATTAGTAAAGAAGAGAAACTGGCAGCGGTTAAAAGACGATTAGAACATGCAGACACTAAGTAACATAATATTTCTGGAACTTGCTCTTCGGTTTATCCGGGATTGTCATGGCGAGTCTGCCTTCCATAGAGACCTCCCGGATTCTCAACCGCCAGCCGGTCTCTATATATTATCACCCTTATCGGCGAATCTTCCGTATGTATGCTGTAATCCCTGTGTATCAGAGCATTTAGAATGAGTTCTCTTACTGCAGCCAGAGGATACTCCGGTCTATCTTCTCTCTTTCCATCACTTCCCACCATGATGGAATTTTTCATGTTCCTCCTTACAAAAGCAAGCGCTTCATCAAGCATCTGCGGGATTGTGCCTGAAGATCCTGTACATCATGTACGCCTGCTGGTTCAAAGCCTTTTCTTTCATCCAGCCCAAAAACAATCACTCCACCCCCGGTCTGGTTTGAAAAGCTGGAAAAAGTATCATAGAGCCTCTCCGGAGTTCCCTTTGTGGCAGCCTTTACTTCCACGCCCTGCATCTCACATCTGTGATTTCTTATCTCTTCAATGAAAAGATCAAGTTCATATGGCATCATCTCCCTTACCTCTCTTTCTTTTTCTTGAATTTTATCATTTTTCAAAAGAAAGTTTAAGTTTTTCAAAACGCTTTTTGAAAAATACAAAAGGCTGTTTTGAAAAACAGCCCTATGTCATATTTTTATAAACTTTGCATCAAGCACTCTGCTGGTTCCGTATTCGTCTGACCATCTGTCATCGGTAGATACCAGTTTTCCAGCCTCATACCATCCAAGGAAATCAAAGCCGTTATCCGGATATGCATGGTAGCACTGCTCCCACTCTCCGGTCTCCTTCCACTGGGCGTTGTAGATCGGATTAAATTTAAGACCTACGCAGCCGCCTTCTCCTGCATGTACTTCAAGAGGAAGAAGGGTTTCCCTCTGAGGAGCATATGACCAGATGTCCTTCATCGGATTAAATGTTGCATTGAGATGCCTCAGCTTAGGATTCATCCTTGTATCAAGTTCCTCAATGTGATTGTACTGGCAGTAGAAATACTTCAGCATATAGTTGAAAGAGAGGTCTATCTCATCAATCTCGTTATCGTTTACATAGAGCTCCACAAGCTCAGAATTCATGGCCACATTGATGGATTCAAGCCTGTTCATGCCTGCATCGATTCCCTGGCAGGAAGGCATCCCTGATACATCAATCTCCTTAAGCTCGTTATCCTGCACGCCGAATATCCTCATGGAAGGAAGATATCCTGTCTTGATCTCTTCTATCTGATTATGGTATATGTCTACAAATACCATGTCCTCGCATTCCGTAAGGTCCAGAATTCCTGTAAGGCCGCAGGACCTCAGATATATCTCAAAGCTCTGGAGCGGATATACATCCTTGTTGAATATCTCTATGCCAAAGCCTGTTATCCTGCCATCCTTTACTACTATGCCGGACGGTATCTCACTCTCTTCTTCTTTCTCAACCACATCAAAGCTTCTATCCTTTGATGTGGAATCAAGCCTCCTTATGACCTTCTGATTCTCCTTTACCTTCTCGAGGTTGGTTGTTCCGTCTGAATCCTTCTGGTCAAAGAAATCCATGAGCCTTGATAGCGGCTTTACACTTTCAAGGTTTCTGAATCTGTCAGGAGCAAAGAATACACCATAGAAGAAGGCCTTCGTATTTTCTTCTCCCAGTGAATCAACAAAGAGCTTTGTGGAAACTCCTCCGTCCTCTACAAGGCCTCTTGCATACTCGTAGGTTTTCTCCCACTTGATTCTGAGAGCCTCACCCTTAAGTTCCGGGGAGTCCTTCTCCATGTCTATGAATGTGAGAAGGTTTGAGATGAAGATGTTGAATATGAGGTCTTCATCGGAAAGCTCCGCATTCTTTGCAATCACTACAGGGCGTATGTCATCATACCAGCATGGAGGAAGCTTCATGTCAGAAAGACCTTCTGCCGCTCTGCAGTTTTCCTTAAACCTCTTGATATATTCCTCATAGAGGCCATCTTCCTTTTCAACTAGGCTATATATCTCATTTAAAAATGAGATGTGGTCATCAAAGTACATGTAGTCTGTAGTAAAGAGCGGAAGATTCTTGTAGTACGGCGTGATGGTGAAGGTGTCCATCTGCATATGTCCGTCATCCGGATTTGTCATGATCAGCAGATTTCCCACTCCATCTATCTCAAACTGCCTTACCACATGCCTTCTTCCTGCTACTGCAAAATCCTTCAGCGCATCCTCTACAGGAATCTCTGTAACTTCATAGTACTTATCCAGCAGCGCAAGCCCTGCCCCTATTCTTCTATCTATCCTCTTTACGTTATCTTCATACATGTTTTCACTCTCCTACTCAAAATGTATTTCCAGAAGCTCCGGCTTGTCGCTGCTTCTCATGCAGCAGCTGGCCCTGTAGCCCTCATTCATGGCAAGCTCATGGAAGAACCATTCAGGCGCTCCCTTCACATGGATATTATCTCTCATCACCATCTCAAAGGATGATAGCGGCCTTCTGAAGCCCTCTCCTGTAGCCTTCATGAAACTCTCTTTCAGGGTCCATATCCTGAAAAAGGAATCCTGCGGGTCTTCGCTTTCTCTGATGTACGCATCCTCAGAGGCCGCAAAAAACCTCTTTGAAAGCTTAAGATCCATCTCTCTTATCTTCTCCATATCGCATCCGCAGGTCTCTCCTCCCATGATGCACATGGCCATCTCACCTGAATGGGACAGATTAAAGTGCACATCGGGATGCTCTAAAAGACAAGGCTTTCCACCGTGTGCTATCTCGGCATCGCCAATCTCCAGATCCTTCAGTGCCCGGTAGAGAAGATATCCCGCTCCAAGGGATAGCCTCTTATCCTTATCTAACTTCATCCTGTCTATCTTTTCTTTTCTGTACTGAGGCATAAGCGCATATGCACTTCTAAACTTTTCTTCGTCTTCAAAGATAGACACATTCATGTAATATATCCTGGTCTGCATCTTCAACACCTTTTTCATATGTGTGTACCTGTCGCCATTACCACGGCTATGTCAGTGCCACGCTCATCCGTCACCTTCATCTCATAGAAACAGTTCTTCTTTCCGTCCTTCCGTCTTGCTGCCTCACATATGAGCCTCTTCCCCTTCACAGGATTCAGGAAGCTTATGTTGCTCGAAGCAGTCACTGTAAGGCTATCTGAAGATGAATTTCCGGCCACTGCAAAAGTAAAGTCTGCCAGAGTAAATATTACGCCGCCCATGACATTACCTGCCGCATTCATGTGCTTCTTCTCTATCTCAAGGCTGCAGACCGCTCTGCCGTCCTCTACCTCGTCTATATGTATTCCCGCTGTTTCCATGGCAAAGATGTCTCCTCTGAAGAACTCTCTTGCCTCATTAAGATTCATCATGTCATCGTCTCCTTCTACCCCTTCATTTTACAACAAAATATGCTGTCAGGCAAAAAAACATGGAAGAGGCTAAGCCTCTTCCATGAGATTTCCAGATCTTTTACCGCTCAACAGGGTTTCCCTTCTTTTCCTCTTTTCTCTTTTCTCTATATTCTGCAGTTGCTGTAAATACAACGTCTGTGGATGAGTTGAGAGCAGTTTCGCAGGAGTCCTGAACAACTCCGATGATGAAACCAACACCAACAACTTCCATTGCGATATCTACCGGAATGCCGAACAGTGAGCATGCAAGCGGAATCAGAAGAAGTGATCCGCCGGCTACACCGGAGGCTCCGCATGCAGATGCTGCGGAAAGTACGCAAAGGATGATTGCAGAAAGCGGATTGACTGCAATGCCAAGTGCATGTGCTGCAGCCAGTGATAATACAGAGATGGTTACAGCTGCGCCGCCCATGTTGATGGTTGCGCCAAGCGGAATGGAAATGCCGTAAGTATCCTTGTTCAGACCAAGCTCTTCGCAAAGTCCCATGTTTACAGGGATGTTTGCAGCCGATGATCTTGTAAAGAATGCCGTAATACCGGAATCCTTCAGACATCTGAGAATGAGAGGATATGGATTTCTTCTGCATGCGATGAATACGATGATCGGATTGATAACCAATGCATCAAATACCATTACGCCAACCAGAAGGATGATGATTGCGCCATAGGATTTCAGTCCGTCGAAACCGGTGGTTGCAACGGAGTTAAATACCAGACCCATGATTCCAAGCGGAGCAAACTTGATGACCCAGCGAACCATGGTGGAGAGTGCGTCTGCCACGTCCTGAACAAATCCCTTGGTTGTATCGGAAGCATGCTTTAATGCAAAGCCAAGGACAAGCGCCCATGCCAATACGCCCAGGAAGTTTGCATTCATCAATGCGTCTACAGGATTTGCTACCAGATTGCTCAGCAGCGTATTCAATACTTCGCTGATGCCTTCCGGCGGTGTTACATCTCCGGTATCTGCTGTTGCAAGAACCATTGCAGGCTTAAAGATAAAGCTTGCAATTACTGCAATGGTACCTGCCATGAGTGTTCCAACCAGGTAAAGTACGATAACAGTTTTCATGTTTGTCTTCTGACCCTTCTTGTGCTGACAGATTGCTGACATGACAAGGAAGAGAACAAGAATCGGTGCTACAGCCTTTAAGGCCTTTACAAACAGGTCTCCAAGGATTGCGATCGGTGCCAGCTGATCCGGCGCTATCATCGCAAGGATGATACCGATAATCAGTCCTATGATGATCTGTTTCACAAGGCTTAAGCTATTCCAGGCTTTTGCTATGCTTTTCATGATTTTCTCCTTTATTCTATGAAATATTAGATCATTACATTTTGTTCAAATATTAGAACAATTTCCATTTTACAACGGTCTTCGGCTTCCGTCAATTGAAAAGACGCCGCATTGGAGAATAAGTGCAAAAAATGTTCATCTTTTTTTGTTTTCCGTTAATTTTTGTTGTTTACATACAAATATTTTTGTGATATTATGTTGAAGTCACACAAAGACAATGGAGGAAACAAAGAATGGATCAGAAGTTATTAGACAAATTTGTCACAGCAGAAGAAGCCTGCGCCGTCGTGAGGGACGGTGACAGAGTATCGTACGGTTTTGCATACACTCTCCCGCATGCACTCGACCATGCAATGGCTGAAAAGCTTAGGAGAGGAGACGTTAAGGGACTGGAATTCGTAGGAATCCTAAACTTAAGCGTACCGGAAGTATACACTGCCACCGAGGATAATTCCCAGGCAAGATTTGCCAGTGCATTCTACAGCGGCATCAACAGAAAGATGATGGAAAATGGAAGAGAGTGGTTCATCCCGATGCACTTCTCAGAATCGGCAGGCTACTGGAGAAACATCAGACCATGCGACGTACTGATGATTCAGGTAGGCCCGATGGATGAAGAAGGATACTTCAATCTCGGACCTATTGTAACAGATACATGGGGCTATGCAGATCAGGCAAGAAGCATCGTTCTGGAAGTCAATACCAACATGCCATATGCACACGGCATAGAAAACAAAATTCATATTTCACAGGTAGATTTCGTCGTTGAAGGAAACAACCCTCCAATCGAAGAGATCCCTAACGCTCCAGATAATCCAATCGACAGTGCAATTGCAAGACTCATCGTGGACAGAGTTGGCAGCGGAAGCACCCTGCAGTTCGGCATCGGTTCCGTTCCAAACTGCGCAGGAAACTTCCTTGCAGAATCAGACGTAAAGAATCTTCACTGCCACACAGAGATGATGACAGAGGCATATGTGAGCCTGTATAACAGCGGAAAGCTTACCGGTCTTGAGCAGAGCAGGATGAAAGGAACTGCTGCCTATACATTCGGCGGCGGCACAAAAGCTCTCTACGACCTGATCGATGACAACCCGTTCTTTGCTGTTACACCTGTAGACTATGTCAACGACTCTTCTGTCATTGCAAGCATTGACAAATTTGTATCCATCAACAGTTTCGTAGAAATAGACCTTTATGGACAGGTATGTTCCGAATCCGTAGGACCGAAGCACATCTCAGGTTCAGGCGGACAGCTTGACTTCGTTACAGGCGCATACCGGTCAAAGGACGGACAGAGCTTCCTTTGCTCACATTCCGCAAAGAAGATGAAGGACGGCACACTGAAGTCCTGCATCAATCCGTTCCTGAATCCAGGTGCAATCGTAACAGTGCCAAGAGCTTCCGCGCACATGATTGTAACGGAATACGGCATTGCAAATCTCAAGGGCCTTTCCACATGGGAGCGGGCTGAAAACCTGATCAACATCGCCCATCCGGATTTCAGAGAGCAGCTCATCCAGGATGCAGAAAAACTCGGCATCTGGTGTAATACAAGCAAATGTACATGGTAAATCAAAGAGCAGGCCGGCGGCCTGCTCTCTTTTTTCGTTCATTTCCTATTTGTAGTTATAGAAGCTGGAATGTCCATAGACCTCACTGTTGTGTAACTTTCCGCCCTGCTTGATAACCGGAACGATGGTTACATAGTATGTCTTTTTCTTCTTCAGCTTGCTCTTACCCATCTTTGTGATGCTGTAAGTTGTATATTTGCCCTTCTTCGGGCTTACAGCCTTGGTATATTTTCCCTTGGACTTGCTGGATGTACTTACATAAATCTTATATTTTGTAACACCTGCAACGCCTTTCAGCTTGAGCTTGCAGCCCTTCTTCTTTGAAGAAGAGGAAATCTTTCCGTATACGTTATCGAAATATCTCAGACTGCTCCATGCGCCGTAGCATGTCTTTCCTGTGGAAGGATTCTTGTAATATGCTCTTACACGGTACATGTATGCTGTATTCTTCGCAATGCTCATTGCGGATGAATAGGAATAGAATGTGTTCGATGATTTTACCTTGTTTCCGCTGACTGTACGGATTTCAGCCTGACATCCTGATGCATACTGCGGCGTAGCAGTCTGGATGAATGCAGAATTGGAATATACACCGGATAATCCGAAGGAGGACTTCGCCATGGATGCCGGTGTCGTATTGATGTATGTATATCCTACATATGCATCTCCCCGCGGCTCCTCTGTTGCAGGATCCTGCGTGCTGTAATAGTATTTATAGTACAGCTGGAATGTCTTTGCATAGCCTGTCGGCAGATTATGGATGGTTGCAGCTCTTGCAGCCGGATTGGTTGATTTCCATAAAACTGCGCCTGTGCTGCCATCTTTAATATACCATAATACCGGCTGGTCAGTAAGAGATGGCACATTCCACTGCAGAGAAACGCCTGTTGCGTTATAGCCGGTCTGCTTGAAATACTGCTCTCCTGTATCTGCATAAGCACTTACTGCAGCAAAAGCCATGCAGGTGAGGGATAATGTCAGCACAACCAGCACTTTCGTGATTTTCTTCATTATTACTCCTTTCTTAATCTTAATAAATAATCCTCTAATAGTTTCAGTATATCCCTAAAAGTTTCATTTGTCTAGCCGTTTTGGTTTTCCTGATTGCGTCAAGTTCTTGTAGGTTAAAAGTTTAGACACCTATCCTGTAGAATTGCTCCCATTTACTGGATTAGGATTTAAATCACAATGTTTAGTTTGATTGTTGCCTGCTTTCTGGCTGTAT
>JAZRWY010000092.1:0-15217 GCA_045599945.1 Anaerovoracaceae bacterium
AGCTCCTGGTAACATCAATGAAATCCACTATGCTCTTTCACTTGGCATTGGCATCACAACTAACATGGCTCCAAAGGCTGTTCTTGGATCAGAAGCAGTAGAAGGAATAGAATTCTCAGGTAGAGAAGGCGTTCTTGACGGCTCAGAACTGAAGATTGCCTGCGATACAGTTGTATTTGCCATCGGACAGGCTGCAGAGCCGGTAGAAGGCGTTGAAGCCAACAAGAAGGGCGGCGTGGCTGCAGATGAAGCAGGTAAGACAAGCGCTGCCAAGGTATTTGCTGCTGGAGACATCGTGAACGGTGGTAAGACAGTAGTAGAAGCAGTTGCAGCAGGTAAGGCAGCAGCAGCAGCTATCATTGAATACTTAGAGAAAGGAGTGAAGTAAGATGGCAGTTAAGAAAGATTTATCACTGAAATACTTAGGTGTTGACTGTTTGAATCCGTTCTTCTTATCATCATCACCTGTAGGCGGAAACTATGACATGGTTTCCAAGTGCTATGAAACAGGCTGGGGCGGATGCTTCTTCAAGTCTGTAGGTGTTTTTGTAGCAGATGAATGCTCACCTAGATTTGACCAGACAAACAAGGAAGGTCTTCCATGGCTTGGATTCAAGAACATGGAACAGATTTCAGATAAGCCGACAGAACTCAACTTCGAATTCATGTACAAGCTGAACAGAGATTATCCTGATCACGTAACAGTATCATCCATCATGGGTTCATCCCCGGAAGAATGGAAAGAACTTGCAATTATGTGTAAGCAGGCAGGCGCAAAAATCGTTGAAGGCAACTTCTCATGCCCACAGATGACTTCACATGACATGGGTTCAGACGTTGGTACGAACAATGAGCTGGTTTACAACTATTCCAAGATTGTAAGCGAGACATTAGGACCAGACATTCCGTTTGTTGCTAAGATGACTCCAAACTGCAAGAACATGGAAGAACATGCACTGGCAGCAGTTAAGGGCGGTGCAGCAGCTGTATCAGCTATCAATACCATCAAGTCAATCACAAATATCGATTTTGAAAACAACACCGGTATGCCGGTAGTTGATGGTAAATCATCAATCTCAGGATACTCAGGAGCAGCAGTTAAGCCAATCGCATTAAGATTCTGCGCACAGGTATTACAGTGCAGGGAAATGGATGAGATTGTAAAGGCAAACGGCTGGGACTTCGGATATGGTCACGAAATGTCAGGTATCGGCGGTATCGAAACATGGAGAGATGTTGCTGAATTCTTAGCATTAGGCTGTAGAAACATCCAGGTTACAACTGCAATCATGCAGTATGGATACAGAATCGTTGAAGATATGGCCTCCGGTCTCATGCACTTCATGGATGAGAGAGGATATAACAGCTTAGATGAATTCATCGGCTGCGCACTTCCAAACCTGATTCCTGCAGAAGAGCTGAACAGAGATTACAAGTTACTTCCAGACTTTGATTATGACAAGTGCGTAGGATGCGGAAGATGCTACATCTCATGCTACGACGGCGGTCACCAGGCAATTGACTGGAACGAAGAGGAAAGAAAGCCTGAACTGAATGATAACTGCGTGGGATGTCACCTTTGCCTGAACGTATGTCCTGTACAGGGATGTATCACTCCAGGTGAAATCAAGTGGAAGGAAGGCAGACAGCCGTCAGAAATCAAGTTTAAGAAGCAGTATGAATAATTATACTGGCATACACTAATACATTATAAAGAGATGCGGCTCTGTCCGCATCTTTTTATATGCACGGAAAGTGCAGTAGTGTATAATATGATGTAGAAAGCGAAAGGAGGAAAAGTATTGTGGAATACAGCAGATTAAGCGAAAAGGCGGTCCGAAGTTTCAGAAGAGGAAGAATTGTAAAACTTGTGATCGCTCTTTGCGCAGTAGGCCTGGTATACGGAATCCTGCGGCTGTTTGAAGCATATGCTGCAGCGAGGATTTTCATGATTCCGGGCGGTATATTTCTTTTTGGATGCATTCTGGAGGTGTTCATTTATCCGAAACTGGAATATGAACAGTGGAGATATCTTGTAACGGAAGACAGGGTGGAAATCCTGCATGGCATCATCTTCAGACAGAAAACCATCCTGCCGATTATCCGCATCCAGAACATCTCTGTCAATCAGGGTCCGATCAATCGGGGCCTGGAACTGTTTGACATACAGATGGCAACAGCCAGTGGCAGTTTTGATATCCCGTGCCTGGAGAAAGAGGTATCAGATGGCATATCCGAAAATTTGAAGAACCGGATCTATGATAGGATCAGAGCAAGGGAAGGAAGTGGGTCATGATGGAATTCGGACCAAAAAGAGGACACTTCCTGTATATTTTTGAAGACTTCTTCAAAAACTTTGGACTTCTGATCATCGCTCTCATTGCAGGCTTTATGAAAGGAGACATTGCATCGGCTATTGAGGAAAACATCGGAATTGCTGTCATTGTACTGATCATGCCGATTGGAAATATCCTTTCCTACCTCAGGACGACCATTCATGTGACGCCGCTGAAAATTGTGGTAGCAAGCGGCATCCTTAACCAGAGAACGGTGGAGATTCCTGCCGCATCCATTACAACCATTGACTATACGCAGAATATCCTGCAGCAGTTCTTCCATGTGTACAGAATGAAAATAGATAATGCAGGGAACATGTCTGTGGAGAATCAGGCGAATGTGATTCAGATTGTGCTGAGTCAGAAGGATGCAGAACTTGTGACAGAAATCCTCGGAAAGAAGGAAAGCTTTCGCGATGGGGTGAATCTCGCCGGAAGTTCCGATGAGAATACAGGAAAGAACAGAACCGTCATGATTCCTGAAAAGAGCATCTTTCTGATGGGGCTTTTGAAATCCAAACTGCTGATGATGGCAGAAGGTTTTGGCATACTCTCTGCAATCATCGCCATTGTGCCGGATGATTTTTTTCCGGAGGATTCTTTCCTGGGAAGAGATCTGGATTTAACGCTACTGGGAACATGGCTGGTTGTCGGGGGCATTTTGCTGGTGTTTGCTTTAGTCATCTTTGCAGCCGGCATCATTGTCACGCTCATCCGATACAGCAATTTTACCATCTCCGACCGGGAGGACAGCATAGTCATTGAATATGGACTTCTGACAAGAAAGAAATATACATTGGTGAAATCCAGAATCAGCGGGTTTTCCTATGAACAGTCCTTTCTTATGCGGAAGATGAAAAAAGGAATTCTAAAAGTTTATGCTGTCGGCTTTGGTGGCGACATAGAGGACGGAAATGAAATGTCCATCCTGCATCCTTATCTTTCAGAGGAAAATGTACGGGATTTCATGGGAGAATATACGGATGTTTTCTCTGAAGAATGCCATATGATGCGGCGCGCAGACCATTCCCTCCGGTATTTCTTCTACCGGCCGGTGTTTATTCTGCTTTCTCTTTTTTTCATCATTTGCATTGTACTCTTTGCCATGATCGGGCAGCCGCAGAAATTCTGGTGGATTCTGGCTCTAGGCTTTGCATTGCCTGCTTTTTCTGCTGCAGGAAGAATCATGGAAAGCAGGAATACGGCCATCGGAGGAAATGAAAGAGAGCTGGTTCTTTCTGTCGGCGGGTATACAAAGAATACAGCATTTCTGAAAATGGAGCAGGTCGAATCTCTGATTACCAAAGGCTCCATCTGGAAGAGAAAGAAGGGAATTGTCAATCTGCAGGTGGATTTTCTCGGTGCCCAGCTCATGTCCAGCGAGACGGTATGCAATGTGGCAGAAGAAGCGGCAGAGGAACTGGAACGGTATCTGGTATTTTGAGGCTGATGCAGTTGCATCTTTTCCGGAGATAATATATAATCTAGATATTGGCCATAGTGGATCATGAAAGGAAAAACAATGGAAATAGAATTGAAATATATCATTGATGATGATGACCTGATACCCAGTCTCATGGACGACCGGATGCTGACAGGAATTGAAATTCCGGGAAGCAGAAACACGCTTTCCATGAGAGCCATCTACTTTGATACCGAAGATGGTGATCTTCTGAAGGATAGAGCGGCATTCCGTGCAAGAATTGAAGGAGACCGGTATGTTGCAACCTTCAAAGCAAACAGCATTGTGGAAGAAGGCGTGCATAAGCGGGAGGAAATCAATATCGTCTTTGATGATGAACATTTCATTGAAGAACCGGATCTGTCCATTTTTGGAGATTCGAATATTGTGCAGAAATACATCAGCCGGATTGGTGAAAAGGATTTCATCAGACTGATGGAAATGCATTTTGTCAGAGAACTGTTCCGTGTGAAACTCAACGAGAGTATCATTGAAGTCTGCATGGACCAGGGAGACATCTATGTGGGCGATGAAACCGCCCCAATCTGCGAAATGGAGATGGAACTTCAGTCAGGAATCATTGAAGATGTTAAGACTCTTGGAGAAATGATTGAGAACGCTTATGGACTTGTTCCTTCAAGGAAGAGCAAGTTTGCAAGAGGTCTTGAATTAATAGGCTAGAAGTATGAGGAGACCGCAGAGGTCTCCTTTTGAATATATGGGAGAATAGTATGCAGTACAGAAAGGATAAACTTGGAAATGACATATCGGTGCTTGGCTTTGGATGCATGAGATTTACCGGCAGAGGCCCGAAGATTGATTATGACAAGGCGGAAAAAGAAATCTTAAGGTCCATTGCGCTTGGCGTAAACTATTTTGATACCGCATATCTCTATCCTGGAAGTGAAGCCCTGCTGGGCGAGGTCTTTGAGAAGAATGAGATCAGAGACAGGGTGTATATCGCTACCAAGCTGCCCCACTATCTGGTAAAGAAGAGGGAGCATCTGGATAAGTATTTCAATCAGCAGCTGGAAAGACTCAGAACGGATCATGTGGATTACTATCTGATGCACATGCTCACAGACATCGGTTCCTGGGAGAGACTGTGCAGCCTGGGAATCAGGGAATGGATCGATGAAAAGAAAAAGAATGGACAGATCGGGCAGATTGGTTTCTCCTACCACGGAAGCTCTGACATGTTCATGAAGATCTGTGATGCCTATGACTGGGACATGACCATGATCCAATATAACTACATGGATGAATATTCCCAGGCAGGAAGGGACGGACTAAGCCATGCGGCGGAAATGGGGCTTCCGGTGGTGATCATGGAGCCTTTAAGAGGCGGAAAACTTGTCCGGGATCTTCCAAAAGACGCTCTCAAACGGATGAAGGAAAGCGGCAGAGACTATACTCCTGCCCAGTGGTCATTCCAGTGGCTGTGGAGCCAGAAGGATATCATGTGCGTTCTTTCGGGCATGAATTCTGTTGCCATGGTCGAGGAAAACTGCAGCTCGGCAGATGCATCGGCTGTGGATTCCATGCGTGAAGAAGATAATGCAATGCTCTCCGAGGTGGTGCAGATTCTGACCCATAACTCCAGGATCGGCTGTACCGGCTGCAGATACTGCATGCCGTGTCCGAAAGGCGTAGACATTCCCGGAATATTTGCAGCCTATGAAAGGTCCTATGTGGACGGAAGAATCCCTGCCATGTATGAGTATTTTAAATGTACCGCATTAAGAAAAGAAAAGACGGGAGCATCGGTCTGCGTAGGCTGCGGCGCCTGTGAGGTTCACTGCCCGCAGGCGATTGAAATCAGGAAGGAAATCAAGAAGGCAGAAAAAAGGCTGGAAGGCCCGATATATGCTGTGTCAAGAAAGTTCGTAGGAGTCATGATGAAATACTAGACACGTTTAATTTACTTATTGAATTAGTTTGCTTATTTACCCTATTATGTTGACGAGGTCATTTTAGGAAGACTATAATATATACATTAATATCAATAGACAAATAGAGAGGTTTTTTATGGCACAGAAGTTAGAAAAAGCGTTTAGCACAAAAGACGTGCTGGCCCTGGCTTTTGGTACCATGATTGGCTGGGGCTGGATTATGCTTTCCGGACAGTGGGCAGTAAATGCCGGCATGCTGGGAGCAATCCTTGCCTATGTAATCGGTGCAATCATGTGTATTTTCGTAGGACTTGCATATGCAGAACTGACGCCGTCACTTCCTGTAACAGGCGGATCGGCGGTATATTCATTCAAGGCACTTGGATACTGGGGTTCTGTTCTTGCCGGACTTGCGGCTTCCTTTTCCTATCTGGGAGTTGCAGCATGGGAAGGTCCTGCACTGGCAACAGCCGTAGACTATATTGTTGAGATCCCGAAAAAAGGATATCTCTGGTCCATAGCAGGCTATGATGTATATATTACCTGGGCACTGGTTGCCATTGTGGCAGCAGTGATCCTGACATGGGCCAATATCAAGGGGGCAAGTTTTGCTGCAGTATTTCAGAAGACAGCAACACTGGGAATCATTGTCATCGGCATTCTGTTTGTATGCGGTTCTGTAGTCAAGGGAGACCCGGACTATACGCATCCGATGTTTACAACTGTCGGCGGATTCATGGCTACCATGCTCATGGTGCCTGCAATGTTCGTCGGATTCGATGTCATTCCGCAGTCAGCGGGTGAAATGAACGTACCACTGAACAAGATTCCAAAGATTCTTGTCATCTCCATCATTGCAGCAGGATTATGGTACATGCTGATGATTTTTGCGACATGCATGTCCGCGCCTGAAGATATCAGAGTAAACGGTGAGATTCCGGTAGCAGATGCCATGGCATTTGCCTTCGGACATCCGATCTGGGGCAAGGTATGCATTGTTGGTGCACTATGCGGCATCATCACCAGCTGGAATGGATTCATATATGCAGCAGCAAGATGTCTGTTTGCCATGGCAAATGCGAAGATTCTGCCGGCAGGACTTGCAAAGCTTCATCCGAAGTACGGAACTCCATATAGAACCGTTCTTCTCTGCGGCATCCTTTCTCTGGCAGCATGCTTCCTTGGAAAAGGCGCACTTTCATGGTTTGTAAATGCATCCTCATTTGGTGTATGCATCATGTATTTCATGGATGTACTTGCATTTATCCTTCTCAGAAAGAAGTTCCCGGAACTGCAGAGACCATATAAGATCAAGCACATGGTGCCGATTGCCATTCTGGCGATGTGTACAGTAGCATTCTTCATCTATCTGTATCTTCCGTTTGGACCTTCCGCACTGGCTGGAATCGAATGGCTGTTTGTACTGGGATGGTTCATCGCAGGCGGCATGCTGGCATTATGGGCGAAGCTCCATTACAAAGATATGACGGATGAAGAAAGAGAAGCAATCCTTATTCCGGAAGAAGAACTTGGAAGAGAAGTTGTCGAAGATTATGTACGGAAGGCATTATTAAGAATCGACAAGATGAAGTACAAGAGAGAACTCGATGGAATGATTGGCGAAGAGTTCCATGCTTCTGATGATCAGAAGCAGGTAATTGTTGCCATCAGCAGAGAGTTTGGAAGCGGCGGACATACAATTGCTGAACTGGTTGCAGAAGAGTTCGGCATAGAGCTTCTGGACAAGAACATTCTTGAGGAAATACAGAAAGCAACGGAAGTTGAAACAGCTGCAATGGCTGAATATGATGAAAAGCCTTCCGGCTTCTCACTGACGCAGACCAAGGAGCATTCTGTTGCTGAAGTTCAGAGAGAATATATTAAACATAAGGCGGAAGCCGGCGATTCATTTGTTATCGTGGGAAGAGGTGCCGGTACGGTACTGAAGGATCATCCTGCACTGTTATCTGTATTCGTTGGAGCAGACAGAGAAGACAGAATCAGAAGAATCGTAGAAGAATACGGCATTGAGCCGGAAGAAGCAGAACGCTCCATGAATCTGGTAGATGCTGAGAGAATCAAGTATCATAAGCAGGTTGCAGATTTTGAATGGGGAGATTCTGCAGGATATAACCTGTCTGTCAATACAAGCACAGTCAGCCTTCCTGGCGCAGCGCTGCTCATTGCACAGGCTGCAAGAGTAAAACAGCTGAAAGAAGAGATTTAATGTGACTTTTTGTGAACAATCCCGAGAAATGCCTCGGGATTGTTGTTTTTGTACACAAAACTCTGAAATCTTCTGACAACTCATTGACTGAGAACAAAAAAGTATGTATAATATATTAAGATAGTTCGTGTAGATTTTAAGATATATTTGGAGGCGTATTATGGATAATCAGATTATTATTTCAATCGGAAGGGAATATGGCAGTGGTGGAAGATACATTGCAGAATTAATTGCAGATGAACTGGGCATAGAGCTTCTGGACAAGAACATCCTTCAGAAGATTCAGGAAGAAAAGGAAATCAATGCTACAAAGTATGAAAACTATGATGAAAAACCGACCAAATGGGGTCATTCCAGCACAAGAGGCCGTTTCTCCAATTCCATGGAAAAGGCAGTAGCTGAAATCCAGTGGGATTATCTGAGAGAAAAGGCAGAAAAGGGTGATTCTTTCGTGATTGTCGGAAGATGCGCAGAATACGTCTTGAGGGACAATCCGAATCTTCTGTCCGTATTTGTTGAAGCCAACGAAAAAGATAAAATCAGGAGAATCATTGATGAATATGGCATTGATGAAGCGCAGGCGGATAATGTCAGAAAGGTGACGGATTCTGAAAGAAGAAAATACCATAATCAGTTTGCAGATTACAAATGGGGAGATTCCAGAGGATATCACATGTGTATCAACAGCAGCAGATTTGGCATTCCTGCAACTGCAGTAATTATTGCTGAAGCAGCAATGAAAATGAAATGGGATGTATAACGATTGACATAAAAAAGCTTCCGGACGGAAGCTTTTTTGTACTATTTTATTGCAATTTCCAGCGCAATCTTTATCATGTCTGTGAGAGATTTCTGCCGCTCCTCCAGAGATGAACGCCCGCCGGTATTGAAATTGTCGCTGACGGTCATCATGGCAAGAGCATTTCTTCCAAAGTATGCTGCATTCATATACAGAGCAGCTGCTTCCATTTCAACGCCGATGACATTCATTTCTTTCCATTTTCTCCACCAGTTCGGATCTGCTTCATAGAAATGATCGCTGCAGAGAGTGTTTCCCGCAGTTACGGGAATTCCCAGTTCTTCTGATACGCGGATTGCTTTCAGAATCAGATCCCAGCTGGCAGACGGTGCATATGTTCCGTTCAGGCCAAAAGTCCCCTGATAGTTGGAATCTGTGGAAGCTGCTAGGGACAGGATGACGGAGCCGAGGCTGATATTATCTGCGAAGGAGCCTGCGGTACCGATGCGGATGATGTTTTCCACATCATAATCATGGAACAGCTCCCAGGAATAGATGCCCATGGACGGCATTCCCATGCCGGAACCCTGGACGGAAACGGGAACTCCTTTATATGTACCGGTAAATCCGTACATTCCTCTCACTTCATTGACCAGTCTTGGGTTTTCCAGAAAGTTTTCAGCGATGAATTTTGCACGGATGGGATCTCCGGGCATTAATACGGTCTTTGCATAATCCCCTTTATTTGCTGCATTGGTTGGTGTACTCATTATTCTTCTCCTATGTAAACTCTTTTGTTCATTATATCATCTGCTGACCAATGAGAAAAGTCCTCAGTTTTTTCGTTTCTTCTGGAAGCGGTTTTCAAAAAAAGAAAAAAGATGGAGAGACACATTCCATCTTTTTTGATTGCTCATCTTGTGTATTTAACTTATACACGGGTGGGGACGGGTGAGACTTAAGCGTTTGCTTTGTTGAATTTCTTCGTTAATCTGGAAACTTTTCTTGATGCTGCATTCTTGTGGATGGTTCCCTTTGCTGCAGCCTGCATCAGCTTCTTTTCTGCAAGAGCAAGCTGTTCTTTTGCAGCTTCCATGTCGCCTGCTTCGATTGCAGCGTCATAAGCCTTTAAGATAGCCTTAAGGTGACCCTTAACTCTTCTGTTTCTTGCAGTCTTCTTGTCGATAACGGAAATTCTTTTCTTTGCGGATTTGATATTTGCCATAATATTTACCCCACTTTCAATGTTTTAGCTATAAATTCGCAACATTTAGTATATACCAGAGGGTGCGTATTTGCAAGATGTTTCTGTAAAAAACTCCCTTTTTCTCAAGATTACTTGTATGGTATAATATTTCTGTATTTTGAAATGACGAGAGGTAGCAGAATGCATATGGCAGATGCACTGCTGAGCCCGGGAACCGGCGCTGTCATGTATGCGGCATCGGCGGCGGCGATGGGCTATGCGGCAGTAAAACTGAAAAAGGATGACCGGTTTGATGAATCCGGAATCCCTGTGATGGCAGTGACAGGCGCACTGGTATTTGCAGGGCAGATGATCAATTTCACCATCCCGGGAACCGGCTCTTCCGGTCATATTGGAGGAGGCATTCTGCTTGCAGCCATGCTGGGGCCGGAGGCGGGTTTTCTGACCATGGCGGCTGTCCTTCTCATACAGTGTCTTTTCTTTGCGGATGGCGGCCTTCTGGCACTGGGATGCAATGTCTTCAACATGGGCGTCATACCGTGCCTGATTGCATATCCTCTTCTGTTTCAGCCCATTGCGAAGAAAAAAGGAAGAGGGATGGCAGCAGCTTCCATATTATCGGTGGTTTTCGGACTTCAGCTGGGCGCTTTCTGCGTGATACTGGAAACTGTCAGTTCCGGCATGGTGGAGATTCCATTTGACACATTTGTCCTCCTCATGCAGCCGATCCATCTGGTGATTGGTCTTGTGGAAGGAGCCGTTACAGCACTGGTTCTTGCCTATGTCTACCGTGCGCGTCCAGAAACATTGGACATTTATGCCGCAGAGGCTGGAGGCAGCAGTTCTTCGCAGAGAAAAATCCTTGCAGTTTTTGGTATTTTTGCCATTCTGCTCGGCACAGCGGTGTCTCTGTTTGCCTCGGGATATCCGGACGGCCTGGAATGGGCCCTGGAACAGGCCGGGGTGACAGAAGCAGACCATGGCGGAATCTATGAAGTATTCCGCCGGATACAGGAAAAGATGAGCATTTCATCCGGCTATGAACAGACGGCAAAATCCGGACTCATCGGCGGGGTTCTTACGGTGCTTCTTGCCTTTCTTACAGGGACCGCCATTACAATCATGAAAAAGAAACGAAAGAATGAATAGATTAACAAAAGCAGGGCAGGGAATCCACGCCCTGGAAAACCTGGCACAGCAGAATACAGTGATACACAGAATCCATCCGATGGCCAAGCTGATCACAAGCTTTGTCTTTCTGGTTTGTGTGCTTTCCTTTGGAAGGTATGAGATTCTGGGACTTCTCCCATATCTGTTTTATCCGGCAGTTTTCATGGGACTTTCTGAAACGCCATGGCGTCCGCTGCTTCTTCGGATGCTCATTGCCGTTCCGTTCTGCCTTTTTGCCGGCCTTGCAAACTGCCTGTTTGATACGGAAATCTGCATCAGCATCTTTTCCCATGGATTCATTTCGCTGGTCTCCATCATGCTGAAAATGTTTCTCTGCGTCATGGCTGCGCTGATGCTTGTGGCAGTGACGCCGCTTCAGAAACTGTCGAGATGTCTGGTCAGCCTGCATGTGCCGCAGTTTTTCGTCATGCTGCTTTCCATGCTCTACCGGTATATTCATACCATGGTGGATGTTGCAGTCTGTGTAACATCCGCATACCATCTGAGAAAGCCCATGCAGAAGGGAATTGCCATATCTGACATGGGAGAGGTTCTCGGGCAGATGCTGGTGCGCGGCATGGAGCAGGGCGAAAGGGTATATGCGGCCATGAAACTGAGAGGTTATGATGGGAAATATGCATTTGTGGATAATGGAAAGATGAAAGGAACGGACATCCTCTACACGGTGCTGTTCTCTGCCATTGTCATCGGTCTTCGCATATTCCCTCCCGGAGGTATTTTCATATGATTGAAATCAGAGAACTTGTAATTGAATATCCGGACGGCACCCGGGCAGTCGTCGGCATGGATCTTTCCATCAGAAATGGAGAGACCGTAGCCATCCTCGGTGCAAATGGCGCCGGCAAGTCGACGGTTCTGAAAGCATGCATCGGAATGGCTGACATTGCAGAAGGAAGTATCGATGTGGACGGACATGTTCTGTCTTCTGAAAGGAAGCGGTCAAAAGCGGAAATCCGTGAAGTGAGAAAGAAAATCGGAATGATTTTTCAGAATCCGGATGACCAGCTCTTTATGGTCTCGGTTCTGGAGGACGTGATGTTTGGACTGAAGAATGCGGGCTTTTCTGAAGAAGAAGCAAGAGAGAAAGCGGAAAGGATGCTGTCGGAGCTTGGAATTCTTTCCCTGAAGGAAAAGGTTCCGGCTAAGATGTCCAGCGGAGAAAAAAGACTTGCAGCCCTGGCAGGGGTCCTGGTTCTTGCTCCGGATTACATTTTCTTTGATGAGCCGGCAACATTTCTTGACCGCAGGTCCAAGCGAAAACTCATGGAGGAAATCCGGAAGATCCGGTCGGCAAAAGTTATCGTCACCCACGATTTTGAACTGGTCCGGATGCTCTGCGACCGGGTGGTCGTTCTAAAAGATGGAAAAAATGCATTTGACGGAACGGCGGCCGAATGGGAGGCCATGCTCGGCGAAAACGGGGAAACACCGCCGGAATGGGGAATGTAGAAGGTTCCCTGTTTCAGAATATTTGCGCAAGAAAATATTCATAAGATATGGAATGAAAGGGTGTATTCCTTGACAAATTACATGCATTAATTTAGACTTAAAATGAGGCATTGTAAAATAACGACATGCTTCGTAAATGATACACAATCGTGTATTTAGTATATATTTATAACTGAGCTTGATAATTATTTGACAAGGAGGAAAATTAATTATGTGCGAATTAAAACGTACTCTGTTTTACGATTTACACGTAGCAGCAGGCGCAAAAATGGTAGACTTTGGGGGATGGGACATGCCAATCCAGTATCCACAGGGTATCATTGAAGAACATCTTTGGACGAGACATGCATGTTCCGTATTTGACGTATCCCACATGGGACGTTTCCTGATTGAAGGACCGGACATGGTTCCTTTCTTACAGCATGTACTGACTTCCAATGTTGATTCTCTTGACCTGAACATGTCACAGTACTGTATCATTCCAAATGAAAAAGGTCAGGCAATCGATGATGCATACCTTTACAAGTTTGAAGAAGAAAGACTTCTTCTTGTTGTAAATGCAGGAAACATCGAAAAGGACAAGGCACACTTACTGAAGGAAATGGAAAAGTTTGACTGTACTCTTACAGACATTTCCAAAGAATGGGCAGGTCTTGCCGTTCAGGGTCCTGAAAGCAAGAACATCATGGGCCAGCTCTGCGATATCAACGCAATTGAACCGGTAAAGAACGCTCTTGGAACATTAGAGCTGGAAGGTCATACGGCACGGATCGCAAAGACAGGCTATACAGGTGAACCTCTTGGATACGAAGTATACATGAAGAACGAAGATGCATTATGGTTATGGGACCGCCTGATTGAACTGGGCGTTAAGCCGGCAGCATTAGGTGCAAGAGATACACTTCGTATGGAAGCTGCACTTCCTCTTTATGGACATGAAATGAATGACGAAGAAGGTCATGAATTACCAATTTTCGCTGTAGCTCTTGCAAACTTTGCAGTTTCATTTGCTCCTCAGAAGGGCGATTACATCGGTAAGGAAGCTCTGAAGAAGCAGTTTGAAGCAAGATGCAGAATCTTAAACAGAGATTTCAGTGATGTTGAAGCTCTTCCAAGAAAGATCTTCCCTATCGCATTGGTAGATAAGGCAGTTCTCAGAGCAGACATGAAGGTATTCAACCTGGACGGTAAGGAAATCGGATTCATCACTTCCGGTACAATGGTTCCTTACTATGTAGCAGAAGGCAGAGGCCTTGCTACAAAATATCTGGATGAAACAGCAAAGAGATCCATCGGTTTTGCATATCTTGACGTAGATACTCTTTACGATGATGAAGTAATGGTAGACGTAAGAGGCAAGATGAAGAAGGCTGTAATTCCTCACTTCCACATGAGAGCAGACGCTCCTCCATTTGCTAGACCAATCATCTACGAAAAGGAAGTGGAAGAAGAGCCTGTATTCAGAACAGACCAGAAGGAAAAGGCATTCGAGCTGATCACGAAGGCAATCGACAACCATGAATGGAGACAGAAGAGATGCATCAACATGATCCCTTCCGAAAACAGCGCTTCCAAGGCAGTTCAGATGCTGCTGTCATCAGACCCTTCATTCAGATATGCAGAGCATAAGAAGATCAAGTCATTTTATGACGATGAAATCTTCTACTACCAGGGAACAAAGTTCATCGACGAAGTAGAGCAGATGACTGTAGAACAGTTAAAGCAGTACTTCGGATGTACAGAAGTTGAAACAAGAGTAACATCCGGTCAGATGTCCAATACATGCGTATTCTCAGCGGTAATGGATTGGAAGAACAGACTGGATAGAAAACATACACCACAGAGACTGGGATATGTCATGAACAACCACATCATCAAGGGTGGTCATCTTTCCGCTCAGCCTATGGGCGCATTAAAGGATTTCATTGCAATCGATCCTAAGACGGAAAGACATGCACTGGTAAACTTCCCTGGATGTCCGGACAATCCATACAAGACAGACGTAGATGCTACACTGGAATTACTGGCTGAATACAAGCCTGAATTCATCATCTTCGGTAAGTCCATGGTTCTTCATAAGGAACCGGTTGCTCCAGTAAGACAGTTTGTGGAAGAAAACGGAATCGATACAACCATCATGTATGACATGGCTCACGTATTAGGTCTTGCAGGCCCATACTTCCAGGAACCATTCAAGGATGGTGCAGATATCGTTACAGGTTCTACACATAAGACATTCTTCGGACCTCAGAGAGGTATTGTAGCAACAAACTGGAAGAAGGAAGACCTGAAGTACGGACTTTGGGAAACCATCGAATCCAGAGCATTCCCTGGCAGCGTTTCCAACCATCACTTAGGAACTCAGCTTGGACTTTGCATGGCTGCATATGAAATGAACGCATTCAAGGATGAATGGCAGAAGGCAGTTGTAGACAATGCAAAATATTTTGCAAAGGCTCTTGTAAATGCAGGTTTCGATGTAGCAGGCGATCCTGAAATCGGCTATACAGAAACACATCAGGTTATCGTAAATGTTGGTTACGGTATCGGACCTGAAGTTGCTGAAAGACTGGAAGAAAACGGCATCATCGTGAACTACCAGGCGACTCCTGATGAAGAAGGCTTCACAGCTTCCGGCGGACTTAGAATCGGTGTCAACGAAATGACCAGATTCGGATTCACCCACGAAGCATGGGACAGACTGGCAGGATTAA
>JAZRWY010000093.1:0-25910 GCA_045599945.1 Anaerovoracaceae bacterium
CTCCTTTTGGTTTTGTTTTTTTGAGCATTAACATTATACCAAATACAGGGGGTAATTGCTTTTTCTTTGCAAAAAGTCCTGTGACCCCTGAATTTACTTAGGTTTAGATAAAAATTTAAGATAGGTAGTTGACACTACCAATATGAGCGAGGAGGGAAACATATGAAAAAAGCGAGCAAGTTGACCGCTCTGCTTCTTGTACTGTGTATGTTTGCATGGACACTGGCAGGATGCGGAGACAGCAGTAAGCCTAGCGATGCAGAGAACTATTCGAATGCGGAAGTTGCTTCAGAGCTGTCCATGGCGGATGCTGTAAAAGCATATTACGATAAAGTAGACCTTGAATATGGTCAGAAACTCACAGAAGAACTGGCATATAACTGGGATGAGCTGGCAGGACCTCTTGGCTGGAGAACTGCAGGTTCTGAAGAGGAGCATGCAACGGCTGACTTCCTGGAAAAGACATTCAAGGAAATCGGACTGAAGGATGTAGAGAAACTCGGGACAACATGTGACAGATTCCAGTTCAACAGTTCGTCGCTGAAGATTGCAGATTCGGATGTGGATTTCCACGGAGGAGATCAGGAAGCAGTTGAAGCAGGAACAAACGGACCAGCAGCATATCAGGTGAACGGAACAGATGGTGACCTGACCGCTGAAATCGTTGATGTTGCAGAAGGTTATGAATACCAGTACGAAGAAGATGTTACCGGTAAGATTGTTCTTGTTCATGTCGATCAGATGAATGTTGCATGGATTGACGGTTATGTAACCCAGGCAGAAGAGATGGGTGCAGCAGCAATCGTAACATGGGCGGACAGCGGATATGGAGAAGCAGGAACGGATACCACAAATGTACAGGATGCCTGCCTTCCGGGAGACAGCATCCCTACATGTGCAATCAGTGCTGACCAGGCTGCAAAGATCAAGGAGGCCATCAAGGCAGGACATAACAGTTGTACGCTGAACATTGATGCAGAGTACTCGGATGACGATGGAACCACATACAATGTAGTAGGAAAGATTCCGGGCAAGAACCACGATCAGAGAATCGTAATCGCCGGACATTATGACAAGTACTGGTACGGCTATCAGGATGACTGCGCGGCAATCGGCCTTGTTGCTACTGTTGCAAAAGCAATGGTGGATTCAGGCTATGAACCTGAAAACGATATCTATTTCGTAGCACATGGCGCAGAAGAATGGGGCACAGGAGACTCCATGTTTGACTGGACAACAGGCGCATGGGGCATGGTGAATGAGCAGAAGGATTTTGCAGAGAAGACCATCGCGCTTATCAACTGCGAACTTCCGGCATTCACACTTACAAATGACATGGACATCTGTGCAGTACCGGAATTCAGCACACTTGTAAAAGACATGTTTGATTCCGGCCTGGTTGTTACTGCAGGAGAAAAGAAACTTGCAACAAAGATTGAACTGGCATCTACAATGGAAGACGGCATCTCATACAGAGAATACGGCGTTCCGTATCTGCTGAACGGATTTGAATCGGATACAGCCTTCATGAGCGGCAAGTATCATACAAAGGCAGATAACAAGGATACCTACGATGCTGATACATTCCAGACAAACATCAACTGGTACGGAGCATATGCAATATACATGGATTCAGAGCCGGCTCTGAACCTTGACCTTACACAGACAACAAACCTTCTCAAGGAAGGCTTCAATGAAGAGCTTGCCAAGGAGGCAGGCGTAGATACTGAAGGATATCTTGCAGCAGTGGAAGAACTTGCAGCAGCTGCAACCGCACAGAACGAAAAGATCAAGGCCTGCAACGATGCATATGAACAGGCAATCAAGGACGGCGATGCAGATGCAGCAGCAAAGGCCAGAGAAGAAGGAATTGAACTCAATGAGGATTCACTGGAAGCATTCCAGATGATCCAGGACGACTTCCTGAAGGTAAACGATATGACATGCTTCTATGGTCACAGCCAGATGTATGACAACATCACCCTGATTGACAGTGTCATTGGAGTTCTTGATTCAGATAATCCTGTTATCTGGGACGAAGAAAATGAAGAACCTCAGGGCGCAGGAGACTACGCATGGCAGATTAATGCAGGGCTTGACGGAAACTTCGGATATTTCTCACTGAATCTGGGTAAGGAAGGTCTTTCCTTCTATGAAGATGCATACTATCAGTCGAAGAATCAGGAGCAGTGGGGATACAAGCATCTGATGCCGATGCTGGATACAGGAGATGCATCATATGCAATCCAGCAGTCAGAGACGATAGACGACATTGAAAGTGTGGATGAAGTAAAGGCATGCTATGGCGATGCCAGAAAATCTGCACTGAAGTATATCAAGGAATATGCGACTCAGGAAATCAAGGACATGAAGGAAATCGCTGAAGAACTGGAATAACTCTCCGAAGCGGCCTCGTCAGACGAATATCTGGGGCTCCATGCAGAGCATGGGGCCCTATTGTGTATTTTTGGTGAGTTTGAAGACGGAATGCTTTCTTTTTTTGCAGTTTTTTGCTAAGATAGATGATGAATTAGAATATATAGAAACGCTGGAGGATATTTTGGACAAACAGATCATAGTATATATTGCTGCGATGGTGGTTCTCATATGCTTTTCTGCATATTTTTCTGCTACGGAGACTGCATTCACCTCAGTAAACAGAATCAGGATCAAGAACATGGCCGCGGAAGGCAATCATAAGGCAAGGAGAGTGCATGATCTCATTGAAAGATATGACGAGCTTCTGTCGACCATCCTGATTGGAAATAACATAGTAAACATACTGACAACAGTAATTGCAACCCTTCTGTTCGTCATGGTCTGCGGAAGCGGGCTTGGACCGACGGTTGCAACGGTTGTTACAACGGTTGTGGTTTTAATATTTGGTGAGATTACGCCGAAGAGTCTTGCGAAGGAAAAGCCGGAAAGCTTTTCCATGTTCTCTTCCAGATTTATCAGATTCCTGATGGTTTTTCTGACACCGCTGAATTTCCTTTTCACAAAATGGAAACAGCTTGTAACAAAAATCTTCAAAGTGGACGGAGACAAAGGTGTAACAGAAGAGGAACTGCTGACCATGGTGGAAGAAGCAGAGACAGAAGGCGAATTTGATGAAGGACGTTCAGAACTGATTCAGAATGCCATTGAATTCGATACGCTGGAGGCCTGGGATGTCCTCACGCCAAGAGTTGACGTGGAGGCCATCGAACTGCATGATTCCAAGGATGAGATTCTGAAAGTGTTCATCAATACAGGATATTCAAGACTTCCTGTATATGACGATGATATCGATAATATCCTGGGGGTGCTGAATATCAAGGACTTCTACAACTATGTCTATGATAAACAGGGCGTCTCCATCAATGAATTCATTGCACCGGTTGTATTTGTACCGGGCCCGATGAAGCTGTCCGTACTTCTCAAGAAGATGCAGACCTCCAATACGCACATGTCGGTTGTCATTGATGAATATGGCGGTCTTGCAGGCATTGTTACGATGGAGGATATCATTGAGGAACTGGTCGGTGAAATCTATGACGAACACGATACAGTCATTTCTCAGGAGATTCTGCCGCTATATGATGGAAGCTATAGGGTAAAGGCCAATACAGATGTCAAGAAACTGTTCGATTTCTTTGATGTGGAAGACCTGACCGATGTAAATACCGTCAATGGATGGATTGTCATGGAGCTGGACAAGCTTCCGGAAGTAGGGGATGAATTCCTTTATACCGTTGACGGAAAGCGGTTTTTCGCCAGAGTAACCAAGGCAGATGAGCGGAAAGCACTTGAAATCAATCTGAGCGTGGAAGATATTCCGGAAACGGATCATTAATGCATGGAAGGAAAAAGATATGAGTTTAATGGAAAAAATATTCGGCAATCTGGATGCCAAAGAAGTAAAGAGAATAGAAAAGACAGTAGACAGAATTGAAGCGCTGGATGAAGAAATGCAGCAGCTGTCGGAAGAGGAACTGAAAGCAAAGACCGATGAATTCAGACAGAGGCTGAAAGACGGAGAAACACTGGATGACATCATGGTGGAAGCGTTTGCCGTATGCAGAGAAGGCGCCTGGCGAAGCCTTGGCATGAAACATTTCCGAGTACAGCTGATCGGCGGCATCGTTCTTCATGAAGGAAGAATTGCGGAAATGAAGACCGGTGAAGGTAAGACTCTGGTAGCGACGCTGGCCACATACCTGAATGCGCTGGAAGGAAAAGGCGTGCATGTAGTAACCGTCAATGACTATCTGGCAAAGAGAGACATGGAGTGGATGGGTAAGCTCTATACATATCTTGGCCTTACGGTGGGATGTGTCATCCACGGCATAACAACAGAAGAGAGGAAAGCAGCATATGAAGCAGATATCACATACGGAACAAATAATGAATTCGGTTTTGATTATCTGAGAGACAACATGGTTACATATAAGGAAGAAATGATGCAGAGACCGTTAAACTTTGCCATCATCGATGAGGTTGACTCCATTCTCATTGATGAAGCGAGAACGCCGCTGATCATTTCCGGAAGAGGGGCAAAATCCACAGATCTATACCGTACTGCAGATAAGTTTGTTAAGGGACTGGAAAACGAAACGGATTTTGAAATTGATGAGAAGGAAAAAACCGTATCCCTTACCGATGAAGGTGTTGCAAAGACAGAAAAGTACTTCAAACTGGAGAACTTCTCCGACCCGGAAAACATGGAGCTGAATCATCATGTCATGGCAGCTCTCAGAGCCAGAAATCTCATGCACAGAGATATCGACTATATCGTAAAGGACGGAGAAATTGTCATTGTAGATGAATTTACGGGCCGTCTGATGTTTGGAAGAAGATATTCCAACGGCCTGCATCAGGCCATCGAAGCCAAGGAAGGAATGTCTGTACGTTCCGAATCCAAAACATTGGCAACCATCACCCTCCAGAACTATTTCAGAATGTATCAGAAACTGGCAGGCATGACAGGTACAGCAAAGACGGAAGAAGAAGAATTCAGAGAAATATATAACATGGACGTTGTTGAGATTCCTACCAACAAACCGGTCATCCGTGACGACATGGAGGATGCGGTATATGGAACGGAATCCGGAAAGTTCAAGGCAATCATCGATAAAATCGCAGAGGTCCACGAAAAGGGACAGCCGGTACTGGTAGGTACCATTTCCATTGAAAACTCAGAGAAGATTGCAACGCTGCTGAAGAGAAAAGGAATCAAGCATAATGTGCTGAATGCGAAGCAGCATGACAAGGAAGCGGAAATTGTTGCAGAAGCCGGAAGAGAAGGCATGGTTACCATTGCCACAAACATGGCCGGCAGAGGTACCGATATCATCCTGGGCGGAAACCCGGAATTCGAAGCAAAGAAAGAGATGGACCGGCTGGGATATACACCGGAGCAGATTGTATTTGCAACCAGCTTTGTATCTACAGATGATGAAGAACTGCTGGAAGCAAGAGATACCTTCAGAAGCCTTCATGAAAAATACAAGGAAGAAAGAAAAGATGAACAGGAACGAGTAAGAAATCTGGGCGGACTGTTCATCATCGGTACAGAGCGTCATGAATCCAGACGTATCGACAATCAGCTCAGAGGCCGTTCCGGCAGACAGGGAGACCCGGGTGCCACACAGTTCTTCATCTCACTGGAAGATGACCTGATGAGACTGTTCGGCGGCGAGCGTGCAAAAGGATTTGTAGACAAGATGGGAATCGAAGAAGGAGAACAGATTGCATCCAAGATGCTGACAAGATCCATCGAAGGAGCCCAGAGCAAGGTGGAAGGAAAGAACTTCGGCATCCGTAAGTATGTACTCCAGTATGATAATGTCATGAACAAGCAGAGAGAGATCATCTACGGAGAACGCCATAAGGTTCTTACCGGAGAAAATCTCAAGCCGTACATTGAAAACATGACACAGGATCTGGTTTATGGAATCATTGACCCCGTTACCATGGATTCCAGACATGCAGAGGAATGGGACTATGATGACATGAACAGCAGACTGAAGAGAATCTGTGAACGTTATGTTCCTGTGGAATTTACAGAAGAAGAAAAGACCTACATGACAGAAGGTGAACTGAAAGAAGCTGTCATGGAGCAGTTCCGCAATCTGTATGATGAAAAGGAAGCAGAAATCGGCGAAGAAAGAATGAGAGAAGCGGAAAGAATGATTCTGCTCAGAGTCGTAGACAACCTCTGGATGGATCATATCGATGCCATGGATCAGCTGAAGACCGGTATCGGTCTGAGAGGCATCGGACATCAGGATCCGGCAGGTGCATATGCAACGGAAGGTTTTGACATGTTCGAGGAGCTGATTGGAGATATCAAGGAAGAAACCGTTAAGTTCTGCTACAATGTTACCGTTCAGACCAGAACGGAAAGAAGAAATGTCATCGGTTCCGGTGAAGGGAAGAAGGAAGACGCCGGAAGCACTGTTTCCAGAGAAGCGGTTATGACATCTGACGCACCGCAGCAGACACAGGTTCCGGACAGAAACGAAGGACAAAAGCCGGTAACATACAAGAGGCTGGAGGCAAAGATCGGAAGAAATGGTCCGTGTCCGTGCGGTTCCGGCAAGAAGTATAAGAACTGCTGCATGAATAAGCAGTAACAGCAGAGGAGGCAGAAGTGATAGTATTGGATCAGATAAAACAGGACATTCCAAAGATGCAAGAAGTTCTTGTAGAGATTGGAGGTTCTCTTTGACCCGGCAGGGCTGAAAGAAAGACTGGAGGAACTGAATTTCATTGCATCGCAGCCGGAATTCTGGAATGACCAGAAGGAGGCGCAGAAGCTGACAAGAGAGCAGCGCAGCATTGAAAAGAAAATCGGAGAATATGAAGAGCTGGAGAGCGGGCTTGAAGATCTTGAACTCATGATTGAACTGGCAGAGGCAGAAGAGGATGACGATCTGGCGAAGGAAGCAGCAGAAGAAGCGGAGCATCTGG
Organism: Anaerovoracaceae bacterium; assembly: GCA_045599945.1. Classification (GTDB taxonomy): domain Bacteria; phylum Bacillota; class Clostridia; order Peptostreptococcales; family Anaerovoracaceae; genus UMGS973. Next base: position 6,955 of record JAZRWY010000093.1, read on the forward strand.
CAGGAAAACTGGAAAATCTGAGGCTGGAGCTTCTTCTGAATGGAAAATATGACAGCAGCAATGCCATCATATCTCTGCATGCAGGAACCGGCGGTGTTGATGCCATGGACTGGACGCAGATGCTTCTGCGCATGTACACAAGATGGTGTGAGCAGAAGGGATTCAAGGTGAACATGATTGATCTTCAGGACGATACAGAAGCAGGCATCAAGAGTGCAACCCTCATTGTGGAAGGTGAAAATGCCTATGGCTATCTGAAAAATGAAGGCGGTGTGCACAGGCTTGTGCGGATCTCACCATTTAATGCACAGGGAAAACGGCAGACATCCTTTGCATCACTTGAAGTGCTGCCGGAAATTGATGATGACATTGACATTCAGATCAATCCGGATGACATCCGCATCGATACCTATCGCTCCAGCGGAGCAGGCGGGCAGCATGTCAATACAACGGATTCTGCAATCCGCATTACCCATATTCCGACCAATATTGTGGTCACCTGTCAGAATGAAAGGTCCCAGATCCAGAACCGGGAAACGGCCATGAAGATTCTGAAATCCAAACTCATTGAGCTGGCAGAGGAGCAGCAGAAGGAAGACCTGAATGAACTGAAGGGAGATTTTGGACTCATTACCTGGGGCAACCAGATCAGGTCCTATGTCTTCCAGCCATATACCATGGTAAAGGATCATAGAACAGGAGCAGAGGTTTCCAATGTAGATGCTGTCATGGACGGCGATTTGGACTATTTTATCAATGAAAAACTGAAACAGAAGGAATAAAGCGATGAACATCTTAAAAAGAAGGATACTGACCATGACACTGGCACTGATTCTGGTAATGGCTGCAGCCACCTGTGCAGCGGCTGCCCAGACATTGCAGAAGCCGAAACTGAACAGTGTAACCAAAGCAGCATCGTCCACAACCATGAAAGTTTCCTGGTACAAGGTGGAAGGGGCAGACGGATACCAGATCCAGTATTCGACCAGCACCGCATATAAGAATCCGAAGACGGTAAAAGCATCCGGCAATGCAACGGTTTCCAAAACCATCAAGGGCCTGGGAAAGAGCAGAAACTACATGGTAAGAGTCCGGGCATACAAGAAGAGCGGCAGCGGATATGTATATTCCGGATGGAATGCCGGCTGCAAAGTGATAGCATGGCATAAGAAATGGAAATATGCAAAGAATTCATCCTACCATGGAACGCCGGCTGTTCTGTACTATACCGATAAAAAAAATAAAAAAGGGAAGATAGTCGCCCTGAATGCAGGGCACGGCTCCAAGTCCTGCAAAAAGAAGAATCTGTGTCATCCGGATGGAACCAAGAAAGTGACAGGAGGAAGCACAGGCAAAGGGGCAAAATATGCACAGGCAGATAACGGAGGAGCAAAGAACGAGGCGGCAAGAATGCTGACGCTTGCAAAAAAAACGAAGAAGCAGCTGCTGAATGAAGGCTATGATGTACTGATGCTGAGACAGACTTCAGGTGTCAGCATGGATGTCATTGCAAGAACCGTCTATGCAAATAACAATGCAGACTGTCACATTGCACTCCATTATGATTCCACATCCAGTAATAAAGGGGCTTTTTTCTGCAGCGTTCCGAATGTGAAATCGTATCGAAGCATGTATCCGGTATCCAAACACTATAAGCAGCATAACAGACTGGGAACCAGTCTGATCAGCGGGTTCCGGTCGGAGGGCGTTAAAATATGGTCCGATGGAAAGATGCCGATTGATCTGATGCAGACATCATTTTCGACGATACCTTCTTCTGACCTGGAGGTTGGAGACTGCGGTACGAAATATACAACAGCAAGATATAATAAGATGGCAAAAGGAATCGTGAAAGGAGTAAACAGGTTTTTTGAGTAACCATGAAAGCAGAGATTGAATTCAGTGAAAGAAGGCTTGCGAAGGCAGGCTTCTCCCATGAAGCGGCAGCGAATACGGTAAAAACGGCATTCAGACAGAGAGGCGCAGAACTTCTGGAGGAAGATGTTTCTCTTGTTTTTGAAGGAAGCGAAAAGGCAATCAGGGGCGTTCTCGCAGGACTGCAGAAGAAGGAATGGTTCCAAAGCGCCTGTATTCTCTGTAAAACAGAAGAATAACAGAAGGGAGGCATGACCTCCCTTTCGGCATATATGAAAGGAAAAGGAAATTGAGCATTTTAGAAAGACTGGCATCAGAATTCAAACTGAAACTGTCACAGGTGGAAAAGACAGTAGAACTGATGGATGAAGGGAATACCATTCCGTTCATCGCAAGATACAGAAAGGAAGTAACGGGAGGCTTAAGTGATGAAATCCTTCGCAATCTGGAAGATCGTCTGACATATTTAAGAGGTCTGGAAGAGCGGAAGAATGAAGTCATAAAGCTCATCGATGAGCAGGAAAAACTGACACCGGAACTAAAGGAAGAAATCCTTGCTGCAGAAGTACTTCAGAGAGTGGAAGACCTGTATAAGCCGTTCAGACAGAAAAAGACAACAAGGGCATCCAAAGCAAAAGCAAAAGGACTGGAGCCGCTGGCGGACATTCTCTGGAATCAGGAACTGAAAACAGGAAGCCTCCTGGAGATGGCAGAAGAATATGTCAGCGAGGAAAAGGAAGTGGCATCTGCAGAGGAGGCTCTGCAGGGAGCCATGGACATCTGTGCAGAAAGAATCTCAGAGGATGCAGATATTCTGGATGACATCCGGGAATATACAAAAGAACATGGAAAACTGAAAAGTGACGCATCCGATCCGGAAGAGAAATGCGTCTATGATACATATTATGACTATCTGGAAGGTATTTCGAAAATACCAAACCATCGCATTCTGGCCATTAACCGGGGCGAAAAGGAGAAGAAACTGAAGGTCAAGGTAGATATCGATGCAGAAGAACTGAAAGAGCTGATCGGGCAGAGCGTCATCAAGGAAAAAAGCAGCATCTCCCTTCCTTATCTGGAAGAGACCATCCGCGATGCGTATAAGCGGCTGATTGCGCCATCTGTGGAGCGTGAAATGAGAAACATGCTGACAGAGCGTGCCGAAGAGGATGCCGTAAAGGTCTTTGCGAAGAATACAGAAAAACTTCTCATGGTTCCGCCGGTAAAAGGTGCAAGAGTCATTGCCATTGACCCAGGATACAGAACCGGCTGCAAGGTGGCTGTCATCAATCAGACAGGAAAACTCCTGGCATATACAACAATCTATCCGACCAAGCCAAAGGAGGATATCAAGGGGACTGAGGCTGTTCTTTCAAAACTTGCAGAGAAGTATAGGATCAATACCATTGTCATTGGGAACGGAACAGGCTCAAGGGAGACGGAAGAGGTTGTTGCAGGCTTCATAAAAAAGAGCGGGCTGGACATCCAGTATACCATCGTGAATGAAGCAGGTGCTTCCGTATATTCCGCATCAAAGCTTGCGACTGAGGAATATCCGGATCTTGATGTTACAACAAGAGGTGCCATGAGCCTTGGAAGAAGGCTGCAGGATCCGCTTGCAGAGCTGGTAAAGATTGAGCCGAAGCATATCGGAGTCGGACAGTACCAGCATGACATCAACCAGGGCCTTCTTGAAAAGGCATTGGGCGATGTGGTAGAGAACTGCGTGAACAGAGTAGGCGTAGACCTGAATACTGCCTCTCCGTCCCTTTTATCATATATTGCAGGCATCAACATGGGCATTGCAAAGAATATTGTAAAATATAGAGAAGAAAACGGAAGCTTCAAAAACAGGAAAGAACTTCTGAAGGTTGGGAAACTGGGACCGAAGGCGTTTACCCAGTGTGCGGGCTTCTGCAGAATAGCAGGGGGAGATGAACCTCTGGATGCCACATCCGTTCATCCTGAGTCTTACGAGGCTGCAGAAAAGCTCCTTTCTAAGCTTGGAATCGATAAGAACAGCATCACAGGGGAAGGCGTAGCTGATCTTGATGCAAGAATAAAGCTTCTGTATCGAGGAAAGACCATGGACAAGCTGGCAGCGGACATAGGAGTTGGTCTTCCAACAATGATGGATATCCTCGAGGAAATCAAGAAGCCGGGAAGAGACCCTAGAGATAGTGCTCCGGCAGTTGTATTCCGAAATGATGTAAGGTCATTTGAAGACCTGAAGGTTGACATGGAACTGACCGGAACTGTAAGAAATGTTGTGGACTTCGGTGCTTTTGTTGACATAGGAGTAAAACAGGACGGTCTGGTTCACATTTCGCAATTAAGCGATAAATATGTAAAACATCCGATGGATGCGGTATCTGTAGGAGATAACGTAAAGGTAAAGATCATATCCATTGATCACGAAAAGGGCAAGATTGGTCTTACAATGAAAGGCCTGAATAAGAAATAAGGAAAAGATAATTATGGAATACTGGGATATCTATGATAGCAATAAGGTGCGCACAGGACGCACAATGAAGAAGAACGACTGGATTCTTCAGGACGGTGAATATCACCTCACTGTACTCGGAGCAGTTGTTAATACGGAAGGAAAGTATCTCATCACAAAGAGAATCATGACGAAGGCATGGGCTCCGGGCTGGTGGGAGGTATCCGGCGGTGCCTGTCAGGCGGGAGAGGAATCTCTGGATGCAGTAAAGCGTGAGGTCCTTGAGGAGACAGGTCTTGATGTTACGGATGCTGATGGAGGATATGTTTTTACATATCACAGGGAAAACCCCGGCGAAGGTGACAACTATTTTGTCGATGTATATCGGTTTGTGCTAGATTTTAATGAAGAGGATATCAAGGTGCAGGAAGCAGAGGTTGATGGTTTCATGCTTGCAACTGCAGAGGAGATCAAAGCTTTTGCAGAGCAGGGAATATTCCTCCACTATGACAGCATCAAGAGGATTTTTGAATAAATGATGATTCGGGATATCGAAAAAAGGGACTACCAGAGATGCATGGAGATATATAACTGGTATATACAGAACACCCCGTACACACTGGAAAATGAGGCGCATACCGTAGAGAGCTTTTCTGAGAGAGTGGAGAGGATCAAGACGCGGTATCCGTACATTGTCTGTGAAGATGAAGGGAGAGTCATGGGCTATGCCTATCTGGATCCTTTTGGAACAAGATGGGGTTACAGATATACTGCAGATCTGGCAATCTATGTGGATAAAAACTTTACTGGAAGAGGCATGGGAAGCATTCTGATGGAAGAACTCCTTTCACGGGCAGAGAAAAGCGAGATCAGAGATGTGATTGCAGTGGTAACAGAGGAAAACCCCGGCAGCATTGCATTTCATGAGAAGATGGGCTTTACCATAGAGGGAAGATTTAAAGGCATAGCGGATAAGTTTGGCAGACGTTTTGGTGTAGTATATATGCAGAAGAACATTCAGTGATGGAGGTGCATTTTGAAACTTCAGATAATCGATCAGAGACTTTCCGTATGCAAGGTCGCTGACTATTCAGGTGTTGATGTAGAAAAAGAATACGTATTTACAGGCAGAACGGATGAGGAAAAATCCCTGGTATGTCCTGTATCCATGGTCCCTAAAAATGCAACAGACCGGGACGATGGATGGAGAGCATTCAGGATTCAGGGAATGCTGGATTTCTCATTGATTGGCATTCTTTCAAAGATTGCAGGGATACTTGCGGAAAACAAGATCGGGATATTTGCAATATCCACCTATAATACAGACTACATTCTCACAAAGGAAGAAAACTTTGATAAGGCAATGGAAGTGCTGAAAAAGGAAGGGTATGAGATCATCCGGTGAAGGATGGCATTAAGCCCTGGCACGACATCGTCCGGATGATTAAAAAAACGAGGAAAGCCTCGTTTTTTTAATCTCTCTGATTCTGCTGGGATCGCCTTCTAAAGCGGCGTATATACAGGTTTTATTCTTTCTGCAATTACTTCTATTTCAATGAGGACATCCTTAGGAAGCCTTGAAACTTCTACGGCGGATCTGGACGGATAGTTTCCCATGGAGAAATACTCTGCATAGATGCTGTTCATTACAGCAAAATGGTTCATATCCTTTAAGAAAACGGTAGTCTTTACTACGTGGTCCATGTCTGAACCTGCAGCCTTCATGATGGCTGATATATTTTTCAATACCTGATGAGTCTGTGCTTCGATGCCTTCAGCAAGTTCCCCTGTTTCGGGAATGATTGGTATCTGTCCGGATGCGAAAATGAAATCCCCAACTACATTTGCCTGTGCATATGGTCCGATTGCAGCAGGCGCCTTATTTGTTATTACTGGCCTTTTCATGTCTAACCTCCTTGTTACATCTTTCTTCCTAGATTATATATCTCATCTTGTTCACAATTCAAGACTAAATTGTCCATATGGGTCTGCCGGTTGGATTCCGCATGTCTTTTATGATAAAATATTTATTTGGAGAAGAGATTTTATGAAAGAAGATGTTTTTAGCGGAAAAATTACAAACAGAAAAATAACAGGCTTTGTATGGCCATCGATTCTGATGATGTTTGTACTGGCGCTATATTATACGGTAGATTCCATTTTTGTAGCCAACCTGGTCGGAGAACAGGCTCTTGCAGCATTAAACATCGCATATCCCATCCAGGGAATCATGTGGGGCGTAGCAGTAATGCTGGCTGCAGGCTCAAGCTCGCTGGTTGCCATTAAGCAGGGCATGGATGAGCATGAAAAGGCGAATGACATGTTCACCTTCATCATTGTCTTTTCGATTGTGCTTGGCATGGCATGCTCACTTCTGATGTTCCTGTTCCTGGACCCGATTGTTGCCATTCTTGGAGCAGGAGATACCCTTGCTGCAGGCTGCAGAGAGTTCCTGATGCTATTCCTGATTGGATGTCCATTTGCTCTTTCGGGTGTATGCCTTGAATTTTTCATCAGAGTAGACGGAAAGCCTGCATTTACCATAGCGCTTTATGTCTGCGGAGGCGTTGTACATCTGCTTCTGGATTACATCCTCATGGGACCCATGCAGATGGGGCTTGCAGGAACGGCAGTCGCCAATGTTGCCGGCCTTGCAACAACTGCAATGGTAGGAGCATGGTACTTCCTGTTCAGGAAGACAAGGCTTAACTTCAGCAGGTTTACGGTGGATATGAAATATGTAGGCAGAAGCTTCTCCAATGGGTCGCCGGAGTTCTTCAATGAATCAGGAACGGGAATCATTATCTTCTTCTACAACATGGTCGCCATGGATCTTGCAGGAGATACCGGGGTTGCAGCTGCAGCCATCATTCTTGACCTTCTCTATCTGTTCCTGTCAGTTCAGATGGGATACAGTGCGGGAGTTCTTCCGCTCCTTTCGTTTTTCTATGGAGCAAAAGACACTGCAAAGATTAACAAGGTCATGAAATATACAAGATGGTTCATATTGTTCTCATCTGTTATCATGGCAGCAATCGTATTCTTTGGAGCGGAATGGTTTGTAATGATCTATGAAAGGCCTGGCAGTGAACTCTATGACATGTCGCTGGTCGGTCTTAAGATTGCAGCATTCCAGGTGCTGCTTACAGGCATCAACATATTTGCATCGAATTTCTTCACTGCGTTTGGTGATGGAATCTTTTCGGCAATAATATCGGTCTCAAGGGGCCTTGTGATTCTGGTGCCGGCACTGTTTATTCTGTCGCATTTCATGGGTATTGCAGGGGCATGGCTTGCACTTCCGGCTGCGGAAGGGCTGACGCTTATATTGTCATTTGGAATGATGAACCTGAAGAAGAAAAAATATGGGTATAAGGTGTTAGGGGAATAAATGGTTACTTTTTTCATAAGCGTAATGATCCTGATTGCAATATATGTATTTTTTAGAATGATAAAAAAGGACCAGAGAAGGAAACTGGCCAAATTTTGGTATTAATCACATGGAAGGATAGGGGACATATGAGATCTTTTATTGAAAGATTTGAAGAAAACGTAAAAAAGCATCCGGATAAGGCGGCATTAAGGTCCTATGGACAGCATAAGGGAGTCAGCACATATGCCAGCCTGGACAGGCGTTCTGCCATGGTATACAGATATCTCAAGGAACGGGGCATTGGAAAGGAAGACTATGTAATGATCTGTCTTCCAAGGAGCATCAGGACTGCCATATGCATGATGGGCATATTGAAGGCAGGAGCGGCATTTGTTATTGTTGAGGACCACTATGCAAAGGACAGAATCGATTTCATATATTCAGACTGCGGATGTGTGCTTAAGGCGGATCTGGACGTATTTGAAGAGATGATGCAGACAGAACCACTGTATGGCCATGAGGAGACAGATGCACATGATGCAGCCTATGCCGTATATACATCCGGCACGACAGGAAATCCAAAAGGCGTCATCCATGAATACGGCAATCTCATCCAGTGCATGGAATCCGTAGCCTATAATGGAAAGAGCGTCATAGAGGAAGACAGCATATTTGCTCTCATCGCACCTCTGAACTTTGTCGCATCGGTAATTGTCCTGATTGGAGTCCTTTCTGTGGGAGCGACAGTCTTTGTTGTTCCTTACGGCATCGTAAAGGATTTTGAAAAACTTTCAAACTTCCTCATGGACGAAAAGATCACAGACATGTTCATGACTGCCTCATATATCAGGCTATATACAGACCCGAGTCCATATCTCAGGACTGTATATGTGAGCAGTGAGCCGGCAAATGGATTGTTTCTTGAAGGTCCAAGACTGTTAAACCTTCATGCCATGAGTGAGACCGGCTATGCCACAACCATATTTGAGCTGGACAGGGCATATGATCCTGCCCCGATAGGAAAGCCGCAGTTTGACCTGAAGGTGCTTGTTCTCGATGAGGATGGAAAAGAGGTTCCGGATGGTGAAATCGGCGAGATGTGCATTGAAAATCCATATGTCAGAGGATATGTCAATCTTCCGGAAAAGACAGCCAAGTCATTCAGGGATGGCATATTCCATACGGATGACCTTGTAAGGAAGGATGAAAACGGAAATATCATCATCGTCGGAAGAGCAGACGACATGATCAAGATCAATGGAAACAGAATAGAGCCTGCAGAAATAGAGAAGGCTGTGAAAAATGCTCTGGGACTTAAGACTGTAGTTGCCAAGGGATTCAACGACGGCAGGAGGGCATATATCTGTCTGTATTACCTTAATGGCGAGGCAGACGCTGCAGGAATATATGATGGAAGCGGCCTTTCGGTGGACCAGGAGGAATTAAGGGAGACCCTTCTTAAAACCATTCCATACTACATGGTTCCAACATACTACGTAGGCATGGAAAGCTTCCCTCTTAATCCAAACGGAAAACTCGCGAAGAAGATGCTCAAGCCGCCGCAGACCGATTCATTCAGAAAAGAATACGAGGCCCCGGAAACAGAGACAGAAAAACGGATCTGTGAGGTATTCGCCAAGGCGCTGGGAGTAGAAAAAGTCGGCAGAAATGAAGACTTCTATCTCATAGGAGGAGATTCATTATCTGCAATCACTGCCATAGCAGAACTTGATCTTCCGGGTCTTACGATAACCGACATATATGATAAGCATACGCCTGCAGGAATTGCAGAGGTATATGAGGCCAAATATGGAGAATCAAAGGGTAATGCAAAGGAAGAAAACGAAAGAGCGATGCGCGAAGAGAGAGTTCTTCATCCTGAACAGCTCTATGTGCTGGATTCACAGTTCATACGGCCGAAATCTACCATGTGGAATCTTTCGATGCTGTTTAGACTGCAGGACGGTGTAGATGCAGATAGACTTGCAGATGCAGTGGATGAAGCAGTGCTTGCGCATCCTGCAATGCTTACGGAGCTGATCTTCAACGAGGATAGTGACGTAGTGCAGAGATATGAACCTTCCCTGTTTGAAAAGACAGAGGTTATGCAACTTACGGAAGCTGAATTTGAAGAAATGAAAGAGACGCTGGTAAAGCCGTACAGAATGATAGGTTCAAGGCTCTACAGGACAGCAGTATTTGTTACGGAAGAAAGTTCCTATCTGTTTCTTGACATGCATCACATCATATCGGATGGCACATCGCTTCAGGTATTCTTTGGTGACGTGCTTAAGAAATATGATAAGCCTGACCTTGTCCTTGAAAAGGATTACTACTATCTTTCTCTGAAAGAATATGAAAGAGCTGTATTAAGCGACAGATACACCCAGGCCAGGGAGCATTTCAAAGAATATGAAGATAGACACGGCGTTGGAAGCTGGAAAAAGAATCTTATTCCAGATCACGAAACCGGAAGGAGGGAAATGGGATGCTTCGTAAGAGAAATCCCGATTGAAAGAGCAGAAATAGAAGAATCTGAAAACTTTAAGAACCTTGGTGGAAATGTATTCTTCATGACTGCAGCGGCACTTTCGCAGGCTGAATATAACGAAGATACCAATGCGGCGCTTCAGTGCGTAGTAAATGGCAGGGATGAGGCCGCCAAGATGAATGAGGTCGGACTGCTCTACAGGACGGTGTGTATTCTTCTGGATTTCAACGAGTTTGGCGGCAGTGATGAGATCGTTGAAGAAGTAAAAGCGCAGCTGAACTATGGAATGGCCAACATCTTCTATATGCAGGCCTATGATTCGGATAATGAGCTTTCTGAATCAGAAAACTTCCTGTACCAGAAGGACATATATTCTCTGGGAGAATTGGAGAGACTTGTTGCGGAAGAGATTGAATTTGAGGATGATGATGACGCGTCAGACAGCATTTTTGAAATAGAACTCATCGACAGCACAGGAGAAGAATATTTCACATTCCTTGTGGAATATGATGCATCCATGTATGAAGGGGAATCGGTAGAGAGATACTTCCGCATGTTCTGTGATCATGTAAAGAAACTGATCGGGTAACATGTGATAGGAAAGACAAGCCCTCGTTTTCGACATATGTTGACAATATTCTAGGATATGGTACAATGTCAGTATCATAATGCAGGAGTAAAACAATGAAAAAAGAACAGTTTGATTTAAGAATGGAAAAGGCCCTTGTACCCGTTACAGAAACCATTTTAAATGACTATGGCAAGGGAAGAGCCATAGACAATCTGGACCAGATCTATAAGCTGCCGGATAAGAATGCAATCATAGACATCACAGAAAAGCTTCTGCGTGTCGTATTCCCCGGCTACTATAGGGACAAGGCATATAAGTCATATAACATCCATCACAACATGGCGCTTCTGATTGAAGATATTGCATTCAATCTCAACAAGCAGCTTCTGATCATCCTTGAGAGATACAAGAGGTCTGCAACCATGAGTCAGGATGAGCTCATTGAGATGGCGCAGAATCTTTCCATCACATTCTTTGAAAGAATACCAAAGATCAGGGAATATATTAATACTGACATTGAAGCCACATATGACGGAGACCCTGCAGCATCTTCTGCAGATGAGATTATCATGGCATATCCGGGCCTTTATGCAATCGCAATCAACAGACTGGCGCATGAAATGTTCGAGATGGGCATTCCGCTCATTCCGAGAATCATGACAGAATATGCCCACAACCTTACGGGCATTGACATCCATCCGGGTGCAAAGATCGGAAAATACTTCTTCATCGACCACGGAACAGGCATCGTAATCGGCGAGACAACAGTCATCGGTGAACATGTAAAGATCTATCAGGGGGTAACGCTTGGCGCACTTTCAACAAGCGGCGGACAGAAATTAAACGGTGCTAGAAGACATCCGACCATCGAAGATCATGTAACCATCTATTCCGGAGCATCTATCCTGGGTGGAAATACAGTCATCGGCGAACATTCTGTCATTGCATCCAATGTATTCATCACAAGCTCAGTTCCGCCTTGGACAAGGGTAAGTGTAAAGAACCAGGAACACCACATCAGGCAGAAGCAGTCAGATGGAACCATTGTTGATTTTGAAAAGTAACATGGAGCAGAAAAACGATGAAAATACCGGATGAAAGAATTGTACAGGATGGAAAACTCATTACAAGCTACTGTCCGGAGAAAGCAGCAGATGTTGCATTTCGCCTGCTTTCATGCCTCATTGGAGAGCAGGAAGCCGGTGCTGTTGAAAAGGCAATGGGATATTAGGCAGATAATCACTGTGCAGGCAAATGCTTGTGCAGTTTTTGTTTGTTTTTGGGTGGAAAAATGATATAATATAGTATCTATGTAAAAAATGAAACAAAGGAGAAATCATGGAGACTTTAAGATTATATAACTCAATGACAAGAAAAAAGGACATCTTCAAGACGAAGGAAGAAGGTAAGTGCGGCATGTACACATGCGGTCCTACAGTATACCACTTTGCACACATCGGAAACCTGAGATCATACCTGATGGAAGACGTTCTTGAAAAATATCTGAGATATTATGGATACGATGTCAAGAGAGTCATGAACATCACTGATGTCGGTCATCTTTCATCAGATGCTGACGAAGGCGAAGACAAGATGGTAAAGGGAGCAAAGAGAGAAAACAAGTCTGTCATGGAGATTGCTCAGTTCTATACAGATGCATTCTTCTCAGACTGCGCGAAATTAAACATCAAGACTCCGGATGTGGTGGAACCGGCAACAAATCTCATCCCTGAATACATTGAGATGGTTCAGACGCTTCTTGACAAAGGTCACGCATATCTTGCAGACGGAAATGTATATTTCGATACATCCACAATCGACAGATATTATGTATTCAACGACTTCGAAGCGGAAGATCTCGAAGTAGGCGTCAGAGAAGGTGTGGAAGAAGATACAAGCAAGAAGAACAAGGCAGACTTCGTATTATGGTTTACAAAGTCAAAGTTCGAAGACCAGGCATTAAAGTGGGATTCCCCTTGGGGCGTTGGATATCCGGGATGGCACATTGAATGTTCTGCAATCTCCATCAGGCATCTTGGAGAATACTGCGATCTTCACTGCGGCGGAATCGACAATGCATTCCCTCACCACACAAACGAAATCGCACAGTCAGAAGCCTATCTTGGACATGAATGGTGCAGCCAGTGGTTCCACGTACTTCATTTAAATGACGAATCAGGGAAGATGAGCAAGTCCAAGGGAGACTTCCTGACAGTATCACTTCTTGAATCAAAGGGATACGATCCAATCGTATACAGATTCTTCTGCCTGCAGTCACACTACAGAAAGAGCCTGGTATTCTCCTATGAAAACCTGGACAATGCGGCTGCAGCATATGATAAGCTCATTGCCAAGATTGCGGCACTTGATTCTAAGGATGAAAGCCCTCTGGATGAAGCAGCAATGGAGCAGCTCAGAGTGAAGTTTAACAGATCCATGTGTAATGACCTCAATACTTCCATGGCGATCACAGCCCTTTATGATGTATTAAAGGCTAAGACAAATGACAGAACAAAGCTTGCGCTTCTCGGTGAATTTGATACTGTTCTTTCCATCAATCTTCTCAAGGCAGCAGAAGCAAAAAGAGAAGAAGAAGCAAACAAATATGCAGATGTAGATCCTGAAATCCTGAAGCTTGTGGAAGAGAGAACAGCGGCAAAGAAGGCAAAGGATTATGCAAGAGCAGACGAAATCCGAGACATCTTAAAGGCTCAGGGAATCACATTAAAGGATACACCGCAGGGAGTAGAAATCATTAGAGACTAATGGATACAAAGAACATGAACACGACAGCACTCGCCTACATGGGCGATGCTGTCTATGAGACATATATCCGTGAGCATGTCATGAGTCAGGGGCATGTGCACAGCAACGAACTGCATCGCGCTGCAGTAAAATATGTATCTGCAGGAGGACAGGCAAAGGCAATAAAAGCGATTTTTGATGACCTTACCGAGGAGGAGCAGAGACTTGTGAAGAGGGCCAGAAACCACAAGACAAGCTCCAAGGCAAAAAATGCAGATCCTGTGACATACAAATGGGCGACAGCGCTGGAAGCACTCATCGGAAAGATCCACCTGGACGGAGACATGGAGAGAGAAAAGGAATTAGTAGAGAAAATCATAAAGGTGATTGAAGAGTAGTATCATGGGTACAAAAAAATCGGCAGGAAAGCCAAAGAAAAAGAAAAAACTCGAAAGCAACCGCTTTGAAAACACAGTCAAGGATTATGTGAGAACAAATTCGCAGTTCACAGATGAGAACAAGCAGAGAGTCAAGGAGGCCGGAGGAGAGAACTGGAAGGCTCCATTGAATAGTGGTGAAAAATTCATGATCGGCATTATCGTCTTAGGTGCCATCTGTATTTTTATAAAATATGTTGTAATATAAAGGAGCAAGGAGAGAAAAATGAGCAAAGCAGATGTACTTTTTGTAAACATGTGCAGAGACATCATAGATAACGGCTTTTCTTCCGAAGGTCAGAAAGTAAGACCAAGATGGGAAGATGGAACACCTGCACACACCATCAAGAGATTTGGTGTAATCAACAGATATGACCTGCAGGAAGAATTTCCTGCACTGACACTCAGGCCTACAGCAATCAAGACCTGTGTGGATGAAATGCTGTGGATCTGGCAGAAAAAATCCAACAACATCAAAGAACTGAAAGGGCATATCTGGGACGAGTGGGCTGACGAATCCGGCTCCATCGGCAAGGCATACGGCTACCAGCTGGGCTTAAAGTATAACTTCATCGGCGGAGAGATGGACCAGGTGGACAATGTCATCTGGCAGCTGAAGAATCAGCCGTACTCCAGAAGAATCATGACAAACATATATAACTTTAATGACCTTTCGGAAATGCATCTTGAGCCATGTGCATACTCCATGACATTCAATGTTACGGGAAACAGACTGAATGGAATCTTAAACCAGAGATCGCAGGACGTTCTTGCAGCCAACAACTGGAATGTTGTGCAGTATTCTGTGCTTCTGATGATGCTTGCACAGGCAACGGGATTTGAGCCGGGAGAACTGGTTCATGTCATTGCAGATGCGCATATCTATGACAGGCACGTTCCAATTGTGAAAGAACTGATAGAAAGACCGCAGTATCCGGCACCGAAGTTCGAACTGAATCCGGACATCAAGGATTTCTATGACTTTACCATTGACGATATTCAGATTACAGACTATCAGAAGAATGAGCAGATCAAAAATATTCCGATTGCAGTATAGAGAGGGGAAATGAGTAGAAAGTTAACGGGAATCATTCTCTGTGCCGTTTTCGCTGCCTTGCTTTTGTGCAGCTGCAGCGGAACGGAAGAAAACCAGGAAGGCATCAATGGCACATGGTATGCTTCACAGTATGGTGAAATGTGGATTTACAGATTCAAAGAGGATGGTACATGTGCAAGATATGCAGAAGAAGTGCCTGACATGGAGGAATACAGCCCGTTCTCCTTCGATGAAGAGAGCGGCAGCATGAAGTTTTCCGACGCAGAAGATGAAACATATCGTGCAGAACTGACGGAAGAGGCTTTCATCATAGAAAATGTCACTTACGAGGAAACATACCATCTGTACAGAGATAGGAAGAAAGCCCTGGAAAGTGATCCTTTTTATCTGCAGAGCGATGAATTTACAGATACCATCCGGGATCAGGATGGATGGTGCATCAGGGACGGCATCCTCTATGCATACAGAGGGGATGCAGTTTCTGTAACAGTTCCCGGCGGCGTGAAGGAGATATATAACAGTGCTTTTTCCGGAGACAGCGGCCACGGAACAGAGCTGACAGAAGTCACAGTTCCCGGCAGCGTGGAGAAGATTGATGACGGTGCGTTCAGTTTCACCAATGCAGATACCATCCGGATTGAAGAGGGCGTCAGGGTCATGGGAAGCGGCGCATTCAGCGATGCCTATCTGGAGGAAATCTGGTTTCCGGAAAGTCTGACAGAGATCGGAAGCGGCATCATGGAAACGGAAGAGGGACTGAGAGGGACCAGAATTCATGTGAAAAAAGACTCGGAGATCTGCAGATATCTGAAAAAACATCAGCCATATGGCAGCATCAGACTGATTGAGGAATAATTGTGAAAATAAGGAACAGGGAGAAATGGAAGAAATCCTGCTTTCTGATTCTGACGGTACTGCTTGTCGCGCTTTTATCTGCATGCGGCGGCAGACTTCCGGAAGGACAGCAGGGTTCCATATATGGAACCTGGTATTCTTCCGAAGCGGGAGAAATCCGGGTCTATGAATTCAGTGAGGACGGTATTCTCAAGAAATATTATGAGGATCATCCGATTGATTTCACAGAAGAAAAATATGAATATGATAAAAACAGTGGAAAACTCCGGCTGGAAAGTACGGAGTTCCTTGCATACAGCATTGAACTCACATCCGACTGCCTGGTAATGGACCGTTCCGATCAGGGAGACACCCTCGGGCTGTATCGGGATAAGCTCCTTGCTGTGGAATCGGATACAGACTATCTGACGGATAATCATTTCGCGGAAAGAATCAAGGACGAAAACGGATGGTGCATCAGGGACGGCATTCTCTACGCATACATGGGAGAAGAATCCGAAATCGTCATTCCGGAAGGTGTAACGGAAATCTATGTGAATGCATTCAGTCCCGATGAAAAAAGAGCGTCATCCGTGAGAAAAGTAACCATTCCGGGAAGCGTCAGAAAGATTGACAAGGAAGCCTTCAGCGGGTCGCTGGCGAAAACCATTATCATGAAGGAGGGCGTGGAGGAAATCGGAGACAGGGCCTTCAGCGGTACGCAGCTTGAAAAGATAAGATTTCCGAGAAGTGCAAGGAAGCTGGGGAAAGATCTTCTGGAAACGGAAAACGGCCTGGACGGCATAAAAATCTATGTAAAAAAAGAGTCCGCAGCCAGTGAGTATTTCAAAGAATTCAAGCCAAAAGGAAAAGTAAAACTTGTGAAGGAGTAGATATGAAAGCGATAGCAGCATGTGATAAAAATTTTGCAATAGGAAAAGATGGAAAGCTTCTCTGCCACATACCGGGAGATCTAGCATATTTTAAACGCATGACAGTGGGAAAGACGGTCATTATGGGAAGAAAGACACTGGAGTCCCTTCCCGGAGGAAAACCGCTCCCCAAACGGGAAACCATTGTGCTTTCCAGAACGCTGGGCAGCACCGATGAATATACGGTAGCAGGAAGCATTGAAGAAGCGAAGCAGCTGGCCGGGGACAAAGAGGTCTTCGTATGCGGAGGAGAAGAAGTATACAGGCAGATGGTTCCGCTCTGTGATGAAATCTATCTGACACTGATTGATGAGGAGTTTGATGCTGATGCGCATTTTCCGCAGTTTACCGATGATTTTGAAAAGGTCTGGGAAAGTGATGTCCAGGAGGAAAACGGACATAGGTATCAGTTTGTACAGTACAAGAGAAAGAAGTAGCAATGGCAGGAAGAAGAGATTATAACAAAAAAGACAGAAGGCAGAGTTTTCAGCCGGAAGAGAGGAATGATATCATTGCAGGTAGAAACCCTGTCATTGAAGCACTCCGGTCAGGCCGCGAAATGGAAAAGATTGTAGTTGCAGACGGCAGTGAAGGGTCCATTTCAAAGATTATCGGAATGGCAAAGGAAAAGGGCATAGTCGTCCAGTTCAGAGACAGAGCCTTCCTGGATAAACTGGCAAAGAATCATCAGGGCGTTCTTGCATTTGTCAGCGCATATGAATATGCAGAGATTGACGATATCTTCAGAAAGGCAGAGGAAGCAGGGGAAGATCCGTTCATCATGATTCTGGATGATCTGGAAGACCCGCACAATCTGGGGGCCATCATGAGAACCTGCGAGTGCGCAGGTGCACATGGAGTGATTGTGCCAAAGAGAAGATCTGCAGGCCTTACAGAAACAGTGGTTAAAGCATCCGCAGGAGCCATTGAATATGTTCCGTGTGTAAGAGTAACCAACATTGCACAGACCATTGACACCCTCAAGGAACGGGGCCTTTGGATTGCAGCCTGTGACATGGGCGGCAACGAATACTACCGGCAGGATATGACGGGGAGCATCGGCATTGTCATTGGTTCGGAAGGAAAAGGAATTTCAAGACTGGTGAAAGAGAAATGTGATTTCACAGTATCCATGCCGATGGCTGGAAAAATTACATCGCTGAATGCATCCAATGCAGCAGCAGTAATCATGTATGAGGTAAGAAGGCAGAGAAATGGCAAAATGCTATAAGGACATGGCGGATGAGGCGCTTGTGATGCTTTCGCAGAATGGTGATACCCAGGCGGAGGAAACTCTGATTCGAAGATATGGAGAGAATATCAAGAGGAAGGCGCATCTGTATTTTATCATGGGCGCGGACGGCGAAGATGTCATTCAGGAAGGGATGATTGGTCTATACAAGGCAATCCGCAGCTTTTGTGCGGATAAGAATGCATCTTTTCAGACATATGCGGAAATCTGCATTAGCAGAGAAATCATTTCTGCAATCCGAAAGGCCGCAAGGCTGAAGCATTCACCGCTCAACACATCGATTTCGCTTAGCACGCCGGTTGGTGATGAAGACGGTACGCTGGAAGAGGCGCTTGCAGTTTCCGGTTCTTTAGATACAGAAGCCGAATTCATGGAAAACGACATGTTTCTGAACCTGCTAGAGAACAAAGACCGGATTTTCAGCAGAATGGAGCATGAAGTTCTTCAGAAACTGACGGAAGGCAAGTCCTATCATCAGATTGGAGAGGAACTGGGAAAGGATTATAAAGCCATAGATAATGCAATTCAGAGAATAAAAAGAAAAATTGGAAAAAGTATATTATGATTTTTGCTCAGTTTGTGGTATGATATTACTACAACTGATATGCTACTGTAGCTCAGGAGGTAGAGTAACGCAATGGTAATGCGTGGGTCAGCGGTTCGAATCCGCTCAGTAGCTCCATTTTAGACTCCATGTTTTCATGGAGTCTTTTTTAGAAGCATATACGATGGAGAAAACTGTGCTGCGGCAATATATGAAAAGAAAAGGGGAACGGGAGTTTTTGCAAAAAAAACGATATTCGGCAATTTAGATGTTTTCAAAAGCAAGAAAACTGATATAATAAAAGGAGCGCGATTTATTTGAACGTAATGCGCAAACGTTGAAATGAATTGTCGCGACGTTAACTAATTTAATTTTTTTTAAGGAGGCACCAATAATGGCAAA
>JAZRWY010000094.1:0-12546 GCA_045599945.1 Anaerovoracaceae bacterium
CAACAGAGAGTTCTGGTGCAAAGGATATTATGTAGATACTGTAGGGAAGAATGAGACCCGAATTGCGGAGTATATCAAAAATCAACTTGAGGAGGATATGCTCGGTGATCAGTTGACCATGCCTGAAGCAGGTCCGTTCAAAAAAAAGAAATAGTAGTTAAAGTGCATGCAGGTGGTGGACTGTATTTACGTGTTTACGCGTCGCTGGTAGCATAGGGTTTCACCCGCATATGAAAAACCACGCGTTTGACGCGTGGATGCTTTTTCAGTCGTTCTTTCATTTGAATTCTTCAAAGCCAGAGTCTTTCGTGGACGTGATTTTCTCATCCCGGTCAATGAAGACCGCCTCCACACCATCAATGGAATTGATGAGTCTGGTAGCATCTTCCGCACCGAGGGTAAGACATAAGGTGGAAAGCCCGTCACAGTCGACAGATTTTCCAAGGCTGGAAATGATGCTCACGGATATGATGTCGCTGTCCGCAGGATAGCCGGTATTCACATCAAGAATATGGTGATAGGTCTTTCCATCCTGCTCAAAGCACCTTTCATAGATCCCGGAGGTTACGAAAGTCATGTCGCAGGCATCTACACTCCCGACCACGTCGCTCCTGTCTGAGAAAGGTTTTTCGATGCCTACCTTGAAATCTTCCTTTCCGTTTTTCTGACCGATGACCGCAATGTTTCCTCCGAGATTAACGATGCCGCTTGTGACATTCTTTGACTGAAGAAATTCTGTCACCCTGTCGCAGATATATCCTTTTGCAATTCCCCCGAGATCAATTTGTCCTTCGGGATCTGTAAGCGTTACGTTGCTGCCGTCAATCCGGATCATGTGGTAGTCTACATGAGCAAGACAGTCCCTTACTTTCTTCTGTTCCGGCACTTTTGGTTCATCTGCATGGAAGTCCCAGAGATCGGTAACCTTCCCGATGGTAATATCGAATTTTCCATTGGAGAGATCGCCGTAATACATTCCCTTCTGAATGACCTCTATGGTATCCGGGTCACATGCAACAGGTTTTCCTTTGGCATGATTGATTTTCCAGATGTCGCTGTTTTCCTTGGTTTTGGATAGTAGCAGTTCATAGTCTGCACAGAGCATGAATGCATCATCGATGATGGCTTTGGCTTCTTCTTCCTCCATGCCATAGATGTCAATCTGGCAGGTTGTATCCAAATAGTAGGATGTTTTTGATACTGGCTCTTCATTCCCGCAGCCGGTCTGTGGTATAATGAAGAGTGAAAGAAGCATGCAGATCAGTAAAGCTTTTTTTGCTGGTTTCATATATTTACCTCGTTAAGGAGCCTTCATGATTAAGAAAGCCGATATTATTCTGTTTGCTGTGCTTGTTCTGATTGGAATCACTGTCAGCCTGTTTCCTGTGTTCATGAACACATCCGGTGAGGACGTGCGCATCGAGGTTGGCGGAGAGCTGTATGGACTGTATGATCTCCAGGAAGATCAGGAGATCACCATCCGGCAGAACGGTCACACAAATAAGATTATCATAAAAGATGGTACCGTGTCTATGGATTTTTCGGATTGCCCGAATCAGATCTGTGTAGAGCATCGCGCCATCCATGAAACAAATGAACAGATAGTATGTCTTCCAAACAGAGTTTCTGTTTCCATCGAAGGCGGAACAGGAGGTGTGGATGTCATCTCAGACTAATGTAAAGAAACTGGCGCTGAGTGCAGTCTTAGCCTCCCTGGCAATTATCTTCGGATATATTGAAGGACTGATGCCTTCTGTCGGGATTCCGGGAGTTAAGCTCGGACTGGCAAATCTGGTCATTCTGATTGCCCTTTATGGCATGAGTTTTAAACACGCCTTCTGCATTAACGTCATCAGAATTCTGGTGGCAGGACTCCTGTTTAAAGGTCCTTTTGGTGCGCTTTATGCACTGGCGGGAGGAATTCTTTCCATCTGCATCATGGGGCTTCTGAAAAAGACCGACAGATTTTCCATGATTGGTGTCAGCATGGCCGGCGGAGCGGCACATAATCTGGGACAGCTATGCGTAGCCGTTCTTGTCATGACGGACACAAAGCTGTTTCTGATGTTTCCGGTTCTGCTGTTTTCGGGAATCGTAAGCGGAATCTTGATTGGAATCGTATCTTATGTTATATTTAAGAATATGCCAAAGAGATTAAAAAAAGAGTTTGGCAGCATATAAGGAGGAAATTATGGATAAACAGATTATTATTGCGATAGGAAGAGAGTGCGGCAGCGGCGGAAGATTCATTGCTGAACTTGTTGGAAAAAAGCTGGGCATTGATGTCCTGGATAAGAACATGCTGGACGAGGTAGCCGAGGAGACAGCCATTGATCTGAAGAGCCTTGAAAAGTATGATGAAAAGGCAAAAATCATTAGCAGACTCATGGATTCAGCCAAGGCAAATGAAGTGACCAGTGCAATCTGGGATCATATCTCAGCCAAAGCAGCAAGAGGAGATTCCTTTGTTGTTGTCGGCAGATGTGCAGAAGAAGTGTTAAAATCCAATCCGAACCTGCTTTCTGTATTCATTTGTGGTGAGAGATATGATAAATTCGCAAGAATCGTAGATGAGTATGGCTTTGGTGAAGTAGAAGCAGAAGAGCTTCGTAAAAGAACAGACTTCGAAAGAGGAAAGTTCCATGACAAACACTCAGATAAAAAGTGGGGAGACCCTGCAAGCTATGACTTTGTTGTAAACAGCTCAAAGCTTGGGATTGAAGGTTCTGCGGAAGCAATCATAAAGATGATTGATGTAAAGGCAATGCCAAAGGAAGTCAAGGTCATTGATGAAGCTGAAGCACGTAGAAAGGAACAGTACATCAGAAGAGTCAATGCAGGATTCTAGATGCAGCAGATAATTGGAGATTACTATGGATAAGCAGATTATCATATCCATCGGAAGAGAATGCGGAAGCGGCGGCCGGCTGATTGCAGAAATCATCGGTGACAGGCTGGGAATCGAGGTTCTGGATAAGAACATGCTGCATGTGCTGCATGAAGAAACTGACATAGACATGAAAAGCCTTGAAAAATATGATGAGAGTGCCAGATCGGTCGGAAAAATTCTTGGCGTATCCAAGGCCAATGAAGTAACGCTCATGATCTGGGACTATATCAAAGAGAAGGCAGACAGGGGAGAATCCTTTGTTGTTGTCGGAAGATGCTCCGAATATGTATTGAAGGACAATCCAAATCTTCTTTCTGTTTTCGTCTGTGGTGAAAACTACGACAAGCACTTCCGGATCATCAACGATTATGGAATTCCTGAAGCTGAAGCAGAACTGGTCCGGACATCTACCGATGAGGACCGGAAGAAATTCCATGACAGAAATGCCGAAACGAAATGGGGCGACCCGGAAGGGTACGACCTGATGGTAAACAGCAGCAGCTTCGGCATTCCGGGCAGTGCAGAAGTAATCATTGCAGCGGCAGAAGGAAAGGCTGCTTCTTCGAAATATGATAAAGAAGCATACCTGAACCGCATCGTGGATAAATCAGATGTATGAATGAAAAAAGGATGACCAGCTTGGTCATCCTTTTCATATGCATTGAAATCTTATGCTTCAGCCTTCGGTGCTTCTTCAGCCTTTGGAGCTTCAGGAGCTGGTGCTTCAGCTTTCGGCGCTTCAGGAGCAGGAGCAGCAGGCTTCTTTACTGGAGCCTTTCTAACTCTCATGTTGATGATTGCACCTGTTGGACATTCCTTTGTGCAAAGTCCGCAGTTCTTACACTTATCCGGATCAATCTTTGCAAGATTGTCTTCCACTTCGATTGCTTCGAACTTACATACCTTCGCGCACTTTCTGCATCCGATACAGCCGTTCTTACAAGCCTGCATAACAACCTTACCCTTTTCCGTTGAGCTGCACTGTACATGTACAAGAGCCTTCTTAGGAAGCATGGAGATGATTCCGTTCGGACAAGTCTTAGCACAAACGCCGCAGGCTACGCACTGGTCTCTGTTAACAACCGCTACGCCGTTGCATACCTGGATTGCATCGAATCCGCATGCTGCTTCGCAGTCACCGAAGCCAAGACATCCGTGAGTACATGCACCGTTGCCGCCGAAGAACTGCTTAGCAGCCTTACAAGTCTGCATGCCGTGCCATTCTGAAACCGGCTTTGTTACGTCACAGTTACCGTTACAAAGAACGACTGCAACCTGAGGTTCTGCTGTACTAGCTTCAACGCCAAGAACTTCTGAAAGCTTAGCAGCACAGTCAGCGCCGCCTACAGGGCAAAGACCTGTTCCAAGGTCAGGGTTTTCAGCAAGAGCTGCTGCATAGTCATCACAACCTGCGAATCCGCATGCACCACAGTTAGCGCCTGGGAGCTCTGCTCTTAATGCTGCTACTGTTTCGTCAACCGGTACGAAGAATACCTTTGATGCGATGGTAAGGATAACAGCAAGCACAAGGCCAATAACTACAACTAATAATACTGGTGTTACGATACTACCCATTGTCTTCCTCCTATCCTACTAAACCACTGAATCCCATGAATGCAAGGGACAGTATTGAAGCTGTAACTAATACGATTGGAACTCCCTGGAATGACTTAGGGATCGCAGTGTTTCCTTCAAGCTTAGCTCTCATGCCTGAGAAGATGCACATTGCAAGCAAGAAACCGATACCAGTTCCAAGTGCGTTGAATAATGATTCAACAAATCCGTAACCGTAGTCGATGTTGTTGATTGTTACACCGAGCACTGCACAGTTTGTAGTGATCAGTGGAAGATATACACCTAAGCTCTTGTAAAGAGATGGGATGAACTTCTTTAAGATCAGTTCTACTAACTGTACAAGTGAAGCGATTACAAGGATGAATACTACTGTCTGTAAGTAGCCAATGTTAAATTTGTCAAGTAACTGCTGGATTGGCCAAGTTGCTGCTGTAGCAAGTACCATTACGAAGATAACGGCACCGCCCATGCCAGCGGATGAGTCCATCTTCTTGGATACGCCAAGGAAAGGACAGATACCAAGGAACTGAGCCAGGATGCAGTTGTTAACAAGTACTACTGAAAGTAAAATCGTTAAAATCTTAATCATTATGCTTCAGCTCCTTCCTTTTCACATTTTTCCTGCTGGCAGATGTTTCTCATTGAGCAGCCTGCGCAGCCGAATTCCTTCTTCTTGATTGCCTTGCCATCTGTAAAGTAGTTGATAGCAGCGATCATACAGCCATATACGAAGAATCCACCTGGAGCAAGAGCGATGATCATGAACGGATTTTCTACCATGAACTGGCAGATGTCATGTCCGAAGATCTGGCCTGCACCGATGATTTCTCTGATAGCACCCATGATACCAAGAGCAAGAGTAAAACCGATACCCATGCCAACGCCGTCAAGAAGTGAATCGAAAACGCCGTTCTTGGATGCGAACATTTCTGCTCTACCAAGGATGATACAGTTAACTACAATCAGTGGAAGGAAAATACCCAGTGCCTGGTAGAGTGATGGTACGAAAGCCTGTACAAGGAACTGTACTACTGTTACGAAACCAGCGATTACTACGATGAAGCAAGGGATTCTTACCTTATCCGGAATAATGTTCTTTAAAAGTGAAATAACGATATTTGAGCATACCAGTACGATAGTAGCTGCAACACCCATACCCAATCCGTTGATAGCGGATGAAGTAACAGCAAGTGTAGGACAAGTACCTAATAACAGTACCAGTACCGGATTCTCTTTAATTATACCTTTTGTTAAAATAGCTAATTTACCCATTACTTAGCACCTCCCATTGCATTGAACTGTTCTAATGCTACGTAGATTCCGTAATGTACAGCATTTGATGAGATGGAAGCACCTGTGATATATGTGATATCAGGGTTCTTCTTGCTTTCGTCCTTCGCTGCAGTGCATTCCAGTGTATCAACACCGATGTACTGGTTTGTGAATTCAGGAACGTGAGCCTTAGTTCCAAGACCGGCAGTATCGTTATGGCTTGTAACCTTAGTACCAGTTACCTTACCGTCCTTGTCGATACCGATCATTTCTACAAGGCTGCCGCCGAATGACTTGGTGTCAACTGTTACAACGATGCCTGCGCCGTTATCTGCAGTATATACATCCTGTACGAATACCTTACCGTCAGCAGTTGGCTTTTCAGCAGTGTATACCAAATCGCCAGTGTATTCTGTGAATGAATTTGCGTCTGAGATTAATTCAGTTCTTGTCTGGTCTGCAGCTGCCTTTGTATTCTTTTCGATTACAGGAGCTGTAGTGTTGTTAGTAAGTGCAAGAGCTAATGTGATTACAAGGCAGATTGCAACTAATACTACAACTGGTGCGATGTATTCTTTAAAAGTATTATTCTTTTCCATTAATTAGCACCACCTTTCTGATGCTTCTTGATTTCTCTCTTCATTGCCCATGAATCAACAAGAGGACATAAGCAGTTCATGATCAGGATGGAGAATGAAACGCCTTCTGGATATGCGCCCCATAATCTGATTACCATTGTAATCACGCCGCATCCGATACCGAATACGATCTTGCCGAATGGAAGTAATGGTGAAGTTACATAGTCAGTTGCCATGAAGATTGCACCAAGGAATACGCCACCAGCAAGGATGTGGAACAATGCCATTCCGAATGCACCGTTATATACGCCTTCTGCACATTCAGGAACACCAGCAATTGCATAGTATACCAATGCGATTACAAATACTGTTCCGATGAAGCAGCAAGGAATGATTGGAGAAATGATCTTCTTCCAAACAAGGAAGATTCCGCCGATTAATAAAGCAACAGCTGATACTTCGCCAAGTGATCCGCCGATGTTACCAAGGAACATTGTTCCTAAATCAGGGAGCTTGTCTCCGCCTTCAGCAAGTACTCCAAGAGGAGTAGCGCCTGTAGCTACGTCAGTGAATCCGCGTTCACCGGCTAAAGGCCAGGTTGTCATCTGTGTTGCAAATGAGATGAATAATACAACTCTTGCAGTGATTGCAGGGTTAACAAGGTTCTTTCCTATGCCGCCGAATAACTGCTTGATAACAACGATGGCAACAAAGCATCCAAGGATTGCAATCCAGATTGGAAGATTTGAAGGCACATTGAAAGCAATGAGTGTACCAGTTAAAGCAGCTGAGAAGTCCATGACTGTCTGGTCCTTATGGAACAGTTTGTTCCATCCCCATTCAAAGAACATGGAAGCTGCGATACATACCAGTGTGAGTACGATTACTCTGGCACCGAATACATATATACTTACTAGGAAAGAAGGTGCTAATGCAAGTAATACCATTAGCATTGTTTTCTGAGTATCAACAGGAGTAGTAATATGAGGTACTGATGATACTACTAAATTGTCTCTGAATTTCTTATCCATTATTTGTTTCCAGCCTCCTTTACAAGTGCTTTTGCAAGCTTATTAGTAAATCCAAGAGGTCTATGTGCAGGACAGATGAATGAGCAGCTGCTGCATTCCATGCACTGCATTACTCTTAATGCCTGAAGCTGTTCTACGTCTCCCTTTGCATATGCATCAGATAATGCAACCGGAAGAAGTTCGAAAGCACAAACTGTATGGCATCTGCCGCAGTTGATGCATGCTGTTTCTTTTGGAGGAACAGCCATTTTTTCTGTGAAGCAAAGTACTGCGTTGGAGTTCTTTACGATAGGGTTGGCATCTGTTAAGACAGCTCTGCCCATCATAGGTCCGCCCATTACAATCTTTCTAGGCTCATCCTTGTAGCCACCGCTGAATTCTACGATGTCTGCAATCTGTGTACCGATGACACAGTTGAAGTTGCCAGGGTTTGCAATGGCATCGCCATCAAGAGTCACTCTCTTTTCCATTACAGGAATTCCGGTTCTCCAGTACTTACCAACGTTCATGATAGTAGTAACGTTTGAAAGAATGATACCAAGCTGTGCTGGTAAAACACCGGCGTCCATGGTCTTTCCGGTAACTTCATAGACTAAAACTCTTTCAGCGCCCTTAGGGTATCTTGCCTGAAGCACGAATGTCTGAACCTTGTCCTGGATGCCTCTTTCCTTGATCAGTTCGTCCAGGTGTTTGATGGCATTCATCTTGTTTTCTTCGATTCCGATATAGCCCTTGTCCAGGCCGATATACTTCATGCAAAGCTCAACACCGTCAAGAAGGTCGTTTGCGTCTTCTAACATACATCTATGGTCGGATGTGATGAAAGGTTCGCATTCTGCAGCGTTTACGATGAGTGTGTCTACTTCATCGATGTTCTTAGGGTTGAATTTGATGTGAGTAGGGAATGATGCACCGCCCATGCCGACGATTCCGCTGTTTCTGATCTCTTTTACGAATTCAGCGAGGTCAGCAGCTTCCGGCTTGTGAAGCTCTTCCCATAACTCCTGCTTCTTGTCTGGCTCGATTACTACAAGTGTATCCCAGCCGCCCATCATGGATCTGACTTCTTCGATACCGGTAACAGTACCTGAAACACTTGAGTGAATAGGTGCGCTTACGAAAGCATCAGTATCGCCGATGAGCTGACCAACTTTTACATAGTCGCCTTTAGCTACTAATGGCTTGCAAGGTGCTCCTATATGCTGAGACAGAGGAATTTTAACAACGTCAGGAATTGGCATATTAACAGTTTCACAGTCAGCTGTGTGTTTAAAATGACCAACATTGGCGCTATTTAAATGTTTTTGACTCATTTTTTGAGACCCTTCCTTTCTAAATATTTATCTAATCATACATCATTCATTATACAATAGGGCTTGAAAAAAAGCACTATAAAAATGGGTTTTTTCCAAGGGATTTCGAAGCTTTTCAAAAAAGAAAGCAAGAAAGTATGGATAATAAGCTAAAAAGTCCCGTTGACTGAATATTAAGCGATTTTAGACACAGAAAAACCGCTCAGAAAGAGCGGTTTCAATACGTTTTCCCTTATTCCTCCTCCTCTTCGGAAGGCTTCATCTGAATTACCTGCTGCATTACGGTGTTTGCAATGGAGCCGGCTACCTGACTTCCGCTTCCGCCGTTTTCTACGAGAACGATGAAGGCATATGGATAGCCCTCATTCCTGATGAAGCCGGTAAACCAGGAGTTCGGTGCGTTGTCTCCTCCCACCTCTGCAGTACCGGATTTCGCATAGATGTCAAGCCCCGGGAAGGTGCTTTCCCCATAGGTGTTTTTCACATTGTTCTTCATCATGTCCTGAAGAATATCAGCAGTCTCGGCACTCATCATCTCTTCGGTCATTTTTGTCCGATAGTTTCCTTTGTTCAGTCCGAGGTTGTTCTTCACCTTGATAATCAGTCTCGGCTCCGCAGATGTGCCGCCGCCTGCAATGGCTCCGACGAATCTCAGATAGGAGCATGGATTGATCAGGTCCTCTGACTGACCGATGCCGGCCCAGGCAAGGCTGACATCGTTATCCTCGCGAAAGACGAAACTGCCCGGCTGCGTGGTGATGCCGTTGACATCCACTGAGGACTTGAGGCCGAATTTCTCTGTATAGATGGCCATGGTCTTGGCACCCACATCGATGGAAAGCTGTGCAAAGGCCCCGTTGCAGGAGTTTGCCAGGGCGCCGTAGAAATCCTGGGTGCCGTGGGCTCCGGTGCAGCGGATGTTATCGCTTCCGTACTCTGCACATCCGTCACAGGTATAGGTCCAGTTTGACATGCCGGAAAGCTGGTCGATGACAGCAGCCGACGTTACAAGCTTGAATATGGAGCCCGGAACAATGGCGGAGGAGAAGAACCGGTTGACATAAAGTCCGGAAGTATCATCTCCGTCGATCTGAGGGGGATCCTCCGGATCGAAGTTCGGCCCGCTGACGAGACATACGATGTCGCCCGTCTCATAGTTATACACTCCGACGGTTCCCTTTCTGCCTGCCAGCGCTGCATTGGCCGTGCGGCAGAGTTCTGAATCTATGGTCAGGTAGAGCTTTCTGTTGCCGGAGGAGTAGGTTCCTGTAATCGGATTGTATCCCACCAGCTTGCTCTGGAATGCGCTTTCTGCAGAGTTTGCAATGCTCCGGCTTCTGTCGCCGGTAACATGGACAGTAGCTCTGCGGATTTCGTAATCCTCGTTGTAGGTGATTCCGTCCTTTGTATTCTTTGCCAGCAGACATCCGTTTCTGTCATAGATGGCTCCCGTTGTCAGATTTCCATCCGCATAGATATGCCGGTTGGCTGGATATGCCGCCCACTCATCTCCATGGATGACAAATCTGGTGATGAACAGGCCCAGGCCTGCTACCAGAAGGAAGGCGCAGCATAGGCATATGATTGCTCTTCGTTCAACTTTTCTCACTTCTTGGCCTCCTTAAAACAGATCATCCAGGGATGTGATCTCCTGTACTTCCGGTTCCTGCAGTGACTGATCCTTCGACAGGGACGGTGCGGTAATCTTCTGCACCTCTGCTTCCGGCTGGAATTCATTCTTTTTTGTCATCTTTACGGCAAAGCTTGCATTCTGCCTTGTGTCCGCGGCCTTCATGAAGGAAAGCAGTCCCCATGAGGCAAGCATGCTCGAGCCTCCGCAGGAAACGAACGGGAAGGTCACTCCTGTAAGAGGGAAGATGTCTACGCAGCCGAACACATTGAGCATGGTCTGGAAGATGAACATGGTCGATGCGGAGCATGCTGCGATGGTATAGTAGGTGGAGCGTCCTGCCATGATTGACTGGAATGCGAATACGCATAAAGTGACAATGGCAAGGACAGCAAGGGAGGATATGATCAGTCCCCATTCCTCCGTAAGCACACCGAAGACCAGGTCGGTCTCTGCGGCGAAGATCTGATTCAGCCAGCCGTTTCCCGGACCTACGCCCACCAGACCGCCGCTTGCTGCAGCGGACATGGCTCTGGTCTGCTGGAATCCGGCTCCGTCAGCGTATTCCCATACGTGTCCCCAGGCTGCAAAACGGTCTGCGATATATGGCTTGAATCTGAGCATCAGGAAGATGCCGGTGAGAGCAGCCGCACAGATCAGGATGAGCTTGGAGAAGTCTCCGGATCTTAAGAATGATATGACAAGGAATGCAACAAAGAAAATTGCTGCCGTTCCGAAATCGCTCATGACGGCCAGTGCGCCGAGGCAGAATATGGAAAGCCCGACGAACAGGGTAAGATTCTTTCTGGTGAACAGTTCATCCAGGGTAGCAGCTCCGGCATAGATGAATGCAATCTTGCAGAGCTCCGACGGCTGCAGTGACATTCCGGCAATGCTGATCCAGTTCTGTGCACCAAAGGAAGAGGTGCCGAATATCAGATTGACTGCCAGAAGAAGTACCGCGCAGACTACCATGAATACTCTGATTCCCTTTGCCCGGTCAAGGTCTCTCAGGAACCAGCACAGGCAGAAGAACAGAATGACGCCCAGTATGATGGCAATCAGCTGCTTCAGAACTGCCGAAGGCTCCGCCGAGGCTGTGACGGCGAGGCTCAGGGTGGAAAGAAAGAAGGCGATGATCTCCATTTCAAAGCCGACTCTCCGGAAGACTCTCATGGTCAGATAATATGCCCACATGACTACGGATAAGCCGAGCATGCATAGAGGAAGTGCCACCGGGCACTCATCCCCGAGAGATACAATCAGCTGAAATGCTGTGAGAATCTGAAACAGGGTAAGAGCAGCAAAGGACTGCGCCGCTTTCAGAGGGACTGCCTTTTCTCTTCTGTATTCTGTATTGTTTCTCTGTTCCTCAAGAGAAATCGGGAACAGGGTAAGATCGCAGGCGCCGATGGTCAGCACATCTCCTGCGTGAAGGGTTGCCGTTTCTCTATGGATTTTCTCTCCGTTGATATATGAACCGTTCTTCGAATGAAGATCGGTATATGTCCATGAACCGTCATGGTTTCTCATGAGGGTGCCGTGATTTCTCGACACACCGGGATCGTCGCAGACGATATCACAGCTTCTGGAGCGTCCCAGCACATTCTCCCAGTGGGAGATCGGTGTCGTATTGCCGTCCTGGTCCTGGATATATGCCCAGATCTCCGATGGATTTCTGGATTTCAGAAGAGAGAGGATGGCTCTGAGGAGAATATATATTGCGAGCACGACAAAGAGCCATCTGTTGATGGTTGTCAGCATTCCGCCCAGCTCCGGAAAGTTTTCCAGAAAGCTGTGGATCGCTTCGATTACCGTGCTTGATTTTTCTGTTGAAATGCTTAATATGTCCATTCTGTCACCTTACGTGTATGGAGACCTCACCTGTGGTGAGGGTCTGTATTCTTCCGTCTTCATAGGATACGATGAGTCCGCCGTTCTCGTCGATTCCTTCTGCATGAGCAGGAACCGGTTCCTGATCTCTTGGAATCACATTGATATCCCTGCCGATGATCATGGAGTGACTGCGGTAGTATTCTATGAAGGTTCTTTCTTCTATGTTTTCGCAGATGGAAAGAAGATTGTTTATGACTTCTGCGGCAAGCTCGGTTCTGGAGTAGTCCCCGGGAACGATGCCTGCAATGTCCTGTATGTCCTCAGGGAGGGCGGTTTTTCTGCAGTTGATTCCGTTGCCCACAATGACATCACGGATCTGTCCGCTCTCGAAATCGTTCACCGCCTGCGTCAGGATGCCGCA
>JAZRWY010000095.1:0-3538 GCA_045599945.1 Anaerovoracaceae bacterium
TCCAAACAGCATGTAAAACCGGTTCATGTTCTTGGCAATTCCACGGTAGACCGTCTTACAGTAACCAAACTGCCGCTTTACGATTAGAAATGGATGCTCTACCTTGCAGCGGATGGAAGACTTGCGATGTTCGATCCAACGATCCCAGCAAAATCCATCAAAGTTCTTGCCTGTGGTTTTCAGTTGTGAAGGGCGCAGGCACATCCGATACTCTATGGACTTCAGGTGATCGTCATTCTGGATCTCGTCCCTTTTCTCGGCACCCAAGTATCCCGAATCGCCATAGGCAACTTCATCGTCTTCCCGCAGAAGTTTGGAAGTCATGCTGACATCACTCACATTTGCCGCAGTTCCCTCTATTGTATGCACAAATCCAGTTCCGGCATCCACGCCAGCATGAACCTTCATCCCATGGTACCACTGGTTTCCCTTTTTGGTCTGATGCATCTCCGGGTCGCGCTCACCCGTCTTGTTCTTGGTAGACGCCGTAGAATGAATGATGGTAGCATCTACAATCGTCCCACCATGCATCATGAGTCCTGCTCTGTCCAGTCTCTCTTTGATATCATCGAACAGTGCCTTCCCTAGATCGTGTTCCTCAAGTAGATGCCTGAACTTCAGAAGAGTGGTTGCATCAGGTACCTGTTCCTCCAGAAAGTTGATGCCAATGAAGCGTTGGAAAGCATAGCTGTCATAGATGGCATCCTCCAGACCTGTGTCTGAGAGATTAAACCAAATCTGAAGCAGGTACATGCGGAGCATGACCTCTATTCCGCGCGGCGGACGGCCGCGTTTCCCACTTGGATAATACGGCGGAATCTTCTTGACCCACTCATCCCATGGAATGATCTGGTTCATCAGGCGAAGAAACTTCTCCTTCTGCGTTACCTTCTTTCGTCCGCTGTATTCCATGTCACTGAAGGTCATCTGATTCATGCTCTCAACCCCTTGAAATTACTTGTTTATGTTACCTTTATTATACCACGGATGGGATTGAAGTACCAGGAAAATCGCCGATTAAATCAGCGTTTCCTTAGAGAAAGACAAGCATCAAAAGGAGAGATGCCATGACACACAGCCGTTGAGATGAAGCTCCGCACACGTGCAAATTGTTCGGCACCTTTCTCAGTCCTAAAGCAACCGGACACCTTCTCCTTGACCCGGGCGAACCGAATTGCCTGTTCTGCGGCATTGTTAGTATAGGGAACGCGCCAATCGGTTGCGAATCGGAGGATATCCGTTTTGCAATCCTGGAACCTTTCCAGCAGGTAGCGGATCTTCCCTTTCCTTAACTTCCCTCGCTTTTCCTGTATCCGTTCCGGTATCGGATTGGCTGCCAGCCCCTTTGCAACGATATGATCATATTGAGTCATGTATTGTTGCAATTCTTTGTCCGTAAAAGATGTTCTGCCTTCTGCAATTAGCTGGTTCTTGGCATGGCACATGCCCTGCAGCAGTTTCCTGAGATCTCCAGCCCACTTCTGCTTTCCGGTTTCTTCTGTGAATACCAGTTCATGTTCAAGATGCTGGCAGCACATGGCATGGATTACACTCTTGAACTTCTTGTAGGATGCCCAGAAATCATGAACAGCGACTCCTGTAAATCTATGAAGTATGCCCATGGCCTCCATGCCCTCTTCACCGCGTTTCCTCTGTACAGTATAGAATCGCCATGGTTCGCTACAAGCACAATGGAGCCAATGAAGTGATCCTGCTGCCCGAAGTCCGATTTCATCAAAGTGGACGACATCCTTTCCTGATACTTTACCCTTGATTTTTCAACCGATTCCACTGTAGCTGCGGCTGCTTTATCCAGCATATTCTGGATAGCGCCGGTACTGATTGGTATTCGCAGGCAGGATAACAACTGTTTTGTCCGATCCACACTTATGTAGCCTACGGTAAGGAGCGTGTTTACCAAAGTGAACACTCTGGCACCGTATTGCTTGCTTCCGGTAATGCCTGTCGGAAATACACTCTGGAGTTTCTCTCCGGAAAGGGGACATGTACATCTCATTGATTTATGAGCGATGAGCTTCGTTTCAACTTGGACCTCATATTCATGTCGGGTATCGCAACATTTCATCTTGCACTGGCCGAGCCGCGGACAGCTCTTGCATTTTTCCGGAACGTATTCTTCAACACGGTTCAGCGTACGGTCAATCTTCATCCCGGTTCCTTTATGACCCGGCTGCCCACCTTGTTTCTTACCGCTCTTTCGCGCAGACTCTTCGGTGCAGGTTTCTCCAGCCTATCTTCGGTCGGGGGCTTGGAAATGTTATTGCTGTTCTTCTTATGCGTCAGTTTCTCTATCCGGGCAGTAAGTTTGGCTACTTGTTCTGTCAGTGCTGCTATCTGCGCATCCTTGGTGCTAATGAGGTCATTCATCATTCGGAGTTGTTCTGTCATTGCTGCGGGTACTGTTCTTAATTCTTTCAGATCCTGATCCATTCCGAGCACCTCCATCCTTTGAATTCCTATAATAGAAGTATTCGACACATTGCTTTGGGTATCTTTTTTGTAAATTGTTACGTTCTTGTTAATTCCACATCGGCGACTGAACAGTTACCATTTTTGAGTATGAATACCATCGTCTTAATACATTCTTTCACTAAAGATATTTGATCGATTATTTGATGGTAATTCCGGTCTGTAATTCGCAGGATTATTATACCAATCAACAAATTCTTTAGTTGTCATTTGTCCATCCATATATAGTTTGTGATATATACTATATTTTTGACTAGGTATATGTCCCATATCCCATATTCCATTTCTTGGGGTTCCTTCTACCCATGTGATAATATCAAATGTATTTGGATCACGGACAACACCATCAATCTTTGCATTTTCCCACGTAGTAATAATTGTACTTTTGCGAAATGAAGGCCTACTATTTGTATAAGGTTTACTAGCGCCTGCTCCTCCAGCGCCCTCCAAACGATTCAACGGTCCCGGAATTCCGTCCTCATCATATGCGTCTTCTTCGACAAAACCGCATTTATCCGTCTTTCCTGTTATTGCATTCTTGCAGTAAGTATAGAGATTATATGAGTAAATGCTATCCGCATTTACGAAGCGGTACCATTGTATCGTATAATACCTGCTCTGCAAATAATATATGTTAATTTCATTATCATACGCATACCCGCGATACCGGAACGGCTGCAAAATACCCAGCGTTACTGCCATCGTCCCCGATGTACTCACCGGCTTTCCCCACGCGTCATAGGTATATTTAACCACCTCTGCACCGGTATCATCAATGATCGCGATGATATCGCCCTGCAGGTTCTTTACATAGGCATATTTCGCTGTGGTAGTGCCGTTGTTCCATTCCACCATGGCGGGGGAGCCGGACGCGTCATAGAAGAAGTGCAGCTCATCATTACCGCGGATGAGGTGGGTGATGTTTTTGCCGTGCAGGATGTACTTTGTGACTATGCCGTTTACTGTCTTTTGCACGCGCAGGCCTTCGGAATTATACACAAAGGACGCGTTCAGGCTGCCGTCCAGCTTGCGCATGGAAGCAAGCTGC
>JAZRWY010000096.1:0-42467 GCA_045599945.1 Anaerovoracaceae bacterium
ACCCATTGTTTGATGGGTGCGAATCTGGAGATGAACTTAAGCAGAAAACCGATGACTTCAGATTGATATTGAATAATGGTAAGTAGATGTCGTATAATGTTCATGAGCAATTAACTCCTTTTGGTTTTGTTTTTTTGAGCAATAACATTATACCAAATACAGGGGGTAATTGCTTTTTCTTTGCAAAAAGTCCTGTGACCCCTGAATTTACTTAGGTTTAGATAAAAATTTAAGATAGGTAGTTGACACTACCTGGAACAGTAAGAAAGGAAGCATATGAAAGATGGCATCAGATAAGGAATATCTAGCTTATATTCTGGAGCAGCTTGGGAAACTGGAAGACATCGGATACAGAAAGATGTTCGGTGAATATGTCATATATTACAGAGGGAAAGTCATTGGAGGAATCTACGACGACAGATTTCTTGTAAAACCTGTAGAAAGCGCCAGAAGGCTCATGCCGGATGCAGCATATGAGATTCCATATGAAGGGGCGAAGGAAATGCTGCTGGTGGATAATCCGGAAGATCCGGATTTTCTGGTGCAGCTGGTTACAGCCATGTATGAGGAGCTTCCGCTGCCAAAGAAAAAGAAATAGCCGGAAGAATGTGGAGAAGCCATGAAAAGAAAAACTATGAAAGCAGCCTTGCTTCTGCTTGCCGCTCTGCTGACAGCAGCAATTGCTGCCGCCTGCGGGGAGGAAGAGGAGAAAATGCTGGACCTTACAATTACAGACGGAGTTTCACCGGCATTTCATTTCACACTGGATGAACTGATCGGGCAGTTTAACAGGGAATATGGCGAAGATTATCTGACGCCTTCTGATGGATCCTCTCCTTATGAATTTACGGAAGATGAAAGCATCCGGACGCTGCCGAAGATGGTTGTGAATGAAGATGAAAACGGATGGGTTGTCCGAATGAATCTGTTTTTTGACTGGCATAGCATGTCGGAGCCTCTGATGGAAAAATACCGGAAGATGTGTATCTGCTCCATGAAATGCTTTTTCCCGGAATGGACCGATGAGAAAGCGGAAGCAATGTGCGAGGAAATCATAAATGCAGGATATGACCATCCGATGGCGCGGGGAAGCGAAGTGCCGTATGCTGTCTACCATTCAGGAAATGTCGGCATTACAACGCGCTTTGCCATGGGAGAGAGCCAGGTAATATCCATTCTGCCGGTGACAGAGGATATCCTTGCTTCCTATGAGAAGGATGGAGCGGAGATTGTTGCAATGGAATGATTCATGATGTGAAAGAACCGGAAGTACCGGTTCTTTTTTGTACGGAAAAGGTATTTCAGAGGAAAGAATCCAGAAAAAGAAACAGGACATGTTCCTGACGTGATATAATAAGCATATGAGTAATGAAAGAATCGAGAAACTGGTACCGGCTCTTCTGCCCTGGTATGGGGAAAACAAGAGACGCCTTCCGTGGCGGGATGATCCGAGCCCATACCATGTATGGGTGAGTGAAATCATGCTGCAGCAGACGAGGATTGAGGCGGTCATGTCATATTATGAAAGATTTCTGTCAGAGATTCCGGATATCCGGAGCCTGGCGGAAGCAGATCCGGAGCATCTCCATAAACTGTGGGAGGGGCTGGGATACTATACCCGCGTACGAAATCTCCAGGCGGCGGCAAAGCAGATTATGGAGGAGCATGACGGCGTGTTCCCGGATGCCTATGAGGAGATCAGAAAACTGAAGGGAATCGGAGAATATACAGCAGGAGCCATCGGCTCCATATGCTTTGGCCTTCCGGTTCCGGCAGTGGATGGAAATGTTCTTCGCGTTGTTACAAGAATCACAGGAGATAGGCGTTCCATTTCTCTGCAGAAGACAAAGTCTGCCATCAGAAAGGAACTTGCGGATATCTACCCGGTGGAGCATGCAGGAGAATTCACCCAGGCCCTCATGGAACTTGGGGAGATTGTCTGTCTTCCCAATGGCACACCGGACTGTGAGAGATGTCCTTGCAGAGATTTCTGCCTCAGCAGAGACGGAGGCTGGAGAGAGCTTCCGGTAAAAGAGAAGAAAAAAGAAAGAAAAAAGCAGACGCTGACGGTATTTGTCCTGAGATGCCAGGAGCATCTTGCCGTGAAAAAGAGAAAAGAAAGCGGCCTTCTGGCAGGCCTCTTTGAACTTCCCAATGTGGAAGGGGACCTGACAGCAGAGGAAGCCCTTTCTCTAGCTAGTCAATGGAATCTGAGGCCGGAAGGGGAAGTCCGTGCGTTTCAGAAGCAGCACATCTTTACCCACGTGGAGTGGCAGATGCATTGCTATGAAATCCGCTGCAGAAACATGGCAGAAGGCTTTTTCTGGACAGGGAGCAGTCAGCTGAAAGAGGAAATCGCACTTCCGACGGCATTTCGGAAAGTAATAGAGGAGTAGGAAAGAATGGAAAAAGAAAGGGAGATCCTGCTGGGGAAAAGCGCATGCCGCGGCATGAGTTTTACCGGCGGAGCAGAGAGTGAAAAAGGCGTTGCCGTATTCACCATGGAGGGGACCTGGACCAGCGCCCTGGAGCAGCTTACAGCCCTTGTAGAGAACGAAGAGGTGGCAGAAATGATTCATGCCATGCTGCAAAAGGACCTGATGGAAGAATTGAAAGAGATTATGGGAGGACTCAATGTCCTCATTGATGAAGCAAATCCAGAAAAGAGGCAGCTGGGAAACCTTGAACTGTCCATTGCCTGTTATCTGACAGAAGAAAATGCTGTGATGCTTTCTTTATCCGGAAATCTGGAAGAGGTTGCAGAACAGCTGGATGAATCGGACAGGGAACGGTTCCTGATTCAGAAGAATGGACTGTTCCGCATGTATGAACAGTACTATTCCATGGATTTTCGGAGCTGGTGGGGGAACTATCTGAAAAAACTTCTGACAGATCCTGAAGCCTGCAGTGATTATGTCCAAATGCAGAATTTAGATTGGGAGACCGGTTATGAGAAAATATGAAAGAGGACAGGAATTTGCAGAAGAAAAAGACCGGACGGATCCGCTGAAAAGCCTGAGAAGTCATTTTCATGTAAAGGAAAATGAACTGTACATGGATGGAAATTCTCTGGGACTTTGCTCCATAGATGCAGAGCAGGCGGTTTCAAGAGCCATGTCCGACTGGAAGAAATATGGGATTTATCTGTGGACCGGAGCGCCGAAAGACTATTTTCTCTACCATGATGTCATCGGAGCCAGAATGGCAGAACTGATCCAGGCAGAGCCGGAAGAAGTAACGGCATGTGCCAACACGACGCTCAACATTCATCAATGCATGGCAACCTTCTGGAAGCCGAAGGAAGGCAGATACCGCATCGTGATGGACGAACTCAATTTTCCGACGGACCGGTATGCCGTGGTCAGTCAGATTGAGATGAGAGGCTATGATCCGGAAGATGTTCTGAAGATTGTCAGAAGCAGAGACGGAAAGACACTGGCGGAAGAAGACCTTCTGCATGCAATGACAGAGGATGTGGCGCTGGTACTTCTGCCATCGGTGCTGTACAGAAGCGCCCAGCTTCTTCCAATGAAAAAGCTGATTGAAAAAGCCCATGAAAAGGGGATTATCATAGGGTTTGACCTTTGCCACAGCATCGGAAACATCAACCACGATTTCACAGAAGCTGCTCCGGATTTTGCGGTCTGGTGCACATATAAATATCTGTCAGGCGGGCCTGGAGCCCCAGCCGGCCTATATATAAACAAAAGGCATTTTGGCAGAAACCCCGGCCTTGCCGGCTGGTGGGGAAACAGAAAAGAAACACAGTTTGAACTCAGAAGTCAGTTTGAGCCTGCAGAAAATGCAGGAGGATGGCAGACCGGAACCGGTTCCATTCTGAGCCTTGCCGCCATTGATGGGGCGCTGGATGTCTTTGAGGGGCGGGATATGAAGGAAATCCGCGAAAAATCTCTGGATCTGACAGGGTATTTCATGTTTCTCATTGACTGCGAACTTTCGGAGTATGGTTTTTCTGTAGGAACACCAGGAGAAGATGAAAGAAGAGGCGGCCACGTGGCGCTCGAGCATGAAGATGCCATCCGGATCAATGAGGCACTGAAGGCAAGGGGTGTCATCCCGGATTTCAGATATCCTGATGTCATCCGTATTGCGCCGGTACCGCAATACACCAGATATGTGGATATCTACCGGCTGGTCGAGATTCTTAAGGATATCATGGAAAAGAAGGAATACGAAAAATTTGAGAACAGAGCGGGCACAGTTGCCTAGAGAGTGAGAGAAAAAATATGTCAGTCATCACAGATTATCTGGAATGGAGAGGAGACATTCCTTTTGCGGTCGCACCATTCAATGAGGTAGACAGTTATGTCATATCCAAGATCGGCTGCCCGGACTATACAGGGATTGTTTCGGAAGGAGCCTCTGAAATGGATATAGGGGAAGCGGTCGAAGCATATTTTCAGCAGGAAAACCAGGGCCTTGGAATCCTGGCATCTCCGGAGATTCTGAAAGCATTGAAGATGCTTCCGCAGCTCCCAAGATACCAGGGGCTGAAACTTTCGGGTTTTCGGAACAGTACGGATGAAGTAGCCGAAAAGCAGTTTTCAGCACTAACCGTGAGACTTACGGATGGCATTCATTATGTGTCTTTCCGGGGAACCGATGATTCCATTATCGGATGGAAGGAGAACTTCAGAATTGCCGTTTCCGAAACCGTGCCGGCGCAAAAGGACGCCCTGGAATATCTCCGGTGGGCGGCCCGGTCCTATGAGGGAGACCTTATGGTCGGCGGCCATTCCAAGGGAGGAAATCTGGCATTTTATGCAGCATCCAGAATAGAACCGGAGGTGCAGGACCGGATTCTTTCCGTATATAGCTTTGACGGACCGGGATGCAGCAATGCCTTTTATTCCCATATGGGATATCTGGGCATTGTGGACCGTCTCCATCATGTGGTGCCTCAGAGTTCTCTGGTCGGAATGCTGCTCATTCACCCTTCGGATTACGAAGTGGTTTCCTGTCCGCTGGCAGGACCGGGAGCCCATGACGGCTTCCGATGGAATGTAACAAGAGACGGATTTGTACGGGCAGAAGGGCTCACCCTTTTAAGCCGTGCATTCAACGAGGCCATTGAGCGCACCCTGAGTGAGATGACAGAGGAGGAGACGGGAAAGTTCATCGATGATCTGTTCGATGTCATCTGTGCCAATGGAATAGAGAATCTGACGGAACTCACAGAGCAGAAAGCCACAGCGCTTCTCGGAACGGTGCTGCGGCTGAGAACGGAACCGAATGTCCGTGCATTCTGCAGAGAGGTTACTGAGATTACGCTCCAGGAAATACGGAAAGGAGTCCGTCCGGACAGAAAAAGAAGAATTCTTCCGGACTAGAATCATGGGAAAAATCATATATGCAACGCAGATGGACATGCCGGAGCTGGATCTTTATGCCGGGAACCGGGAGATGCATCTCCTCAGAGCCTTTGAACCGGAGCCTGGCATATTCATTGCAGAAAGCAGAAACGTTATAGATATAGCGCTGAAGAAGGGCTATGAGCCCCTCAGCATGGTCTGCACAGAGCGGATGCTTCTTTCAGATGTGGTAGACCGTGCAGGGGACATTCCTGTCTATGTGGTGGACGAAGAAGCTGCAAAGAAACGCTTCGGATATGTTCTTACAGGGGGCATCTCCTGCGCCATGCGGAGAAAAAAGCAGGAAGATTATGAAGCGGTATTAAAGGATGCAGAAAGAATTGTTGTCCTTGAGGATGTGGAAAATCCCACCAATATGGGAGCAATCATCCGGTCGGCAGCAGCACTGGGCATTGACGGCATTCTGCTGTCCCCGGCATGCACGGATCCCTTTTACCGGAGGTCCATGCGGGTTGCTGTAGGAAATGCGCTTCTTGTGCCGTGGGCCTATGTCTTTCGGACAGAAGAGGAGTGGCAGGAAAAAGGCGTAAAGCTCATAAAAGAAGCCGGCTTTACGACCGTGGCCATGGCGCTTGGGCAGGAACATATGGACATCGATGACCCGCAGCTGAAGCAGAAGAAGAAACTTGCCATTATCATGGGGAATGAAGGAAACGGCCTTTCGGAAAGGACGATCCGCGCCTGTGATCATGTGGCAGAGATTCCGATGAAAAACGGCGTGGATTCCCTGAATGTGGCAGTGGCAGCAGGCCTGGCCATGTGGGAGCTTGGAAGAAAGAAATGAGGAAGTGAAAATGATGGAAATACGGCCATCCGACGGAAGAGACAGCAGCCTGATTCTGCAGGCGGATGACTCTTTCTGCAAAATGGAGGAAATAGAACCGCAGGTGGAACTCATGGCCCGGAAGGTTCTGTGCCTGACGGATCCGCAGAAAAGCGTCTGTCATGTGCAGGATGCAGATGGCATCTATGGACCCGGAGACGGAGGTTTCACCCTGGATGGAAGTCTGGGGGCACTGCTGGCAGTTTTGGCATACCGGATTACCTTTGACTGCGGATTATCTCCGGAAGAACTTCTGCATGAACCGGTGAAGATGCTGAAAAAGCCGTCCTGCTTCCGACTTGGAAAGCCGGGGCTTGCAGACGGCGGCGCAGGCATTTTGTATGGGGCATGGATCCTCTGGAAGATGCGGCAGATTTCAGATCAGGATCTGAAGACAGTCATGGAGAATGCAGGACAATACGCCAGAGAAATCCGAAAGATGGAATCGGTTGACCCCGTAATGGTCTATGGATATGTGGATTTCATGCATGTCATCGAAAAACTTCCGGATGAGATGATGACAGACGAGCTGCTTGTCATTTATGAGAAACTCTTTCAGCTAATCACCCAGGAAAGCGTTTATGCGCATTGCAGAAGAGAGGATATCGGGCGGCTGGTGCAAAGAAGCCTGGTATCTGCAGACGACAGGGTTTTAGAGCCTGTCAGAAATGAAACATTAAGATATGGGAATGCA
The DNA here is from genome assembly GCA_045599945.1 of Anaerovoracaceae bacterium. Lineage (GTDB taxonomy): Bacteria > Bacillota > Clostridia > Peptostreptococcales > Anaerovoracaceae > UMGS973. Next base: position 6,911 of record JAZRWY010000096.1, read on the forward strand.
GGAAAGCTCATGAGATTCTCCCGGAAGGTGCTGGAAGACCCCATGCACGTGACAGGAGAAGAGGTGGAAGCTGCCAACAGGCTCTGTTTCCATCTTTGCAGCGTCTCACATGTGGTGGACCGGCTGGAAGGAGAAGAACCGGAAGCAGGCCTTCTGCACGGACTTCCGGGCGTGCTCTACAGTATCTGCAGACATATGAATCCCAGAAGAGTTCCGGAAATTGGCTAAATAGCATGTAAGCCGGTGTCCTGCATGTATTGAAAAAGCATGCGGGAAAATATATAATGAAGAGTGAAATGCTGATGAAAAATAAGAAGTTTGGAGGCTTTTATGGATAGAACGGTAGTAACAAAATTTGGGGGTTCCTCCCTTGCAGATGCCGGACAGTTTCGGAAGGTAAGAAACATTGTTCTTTCGGATCCGTCCAGAAAATATGTGGTAGCATCTGCGCCGGGGAAGCGGTTTGACGGAGACGTCAAGGTGACGGATCTTCTGCTGGACTGCTATGAGAAAGCAGATAACGGGAAAGACTTTGAAAAGAGTCTTCTGAAGGTGAAAAAGCGGTTTGAGGAGATCATTGATGATCTGGAGATCATCTTCCCGATCGATAAGGAAATGGAAATCATCCGGCAGCATCTTCAGGATAAACCATCCCGTGATTATGTGGCCAGCAGAGGAGAATATCTCAATTCCAGAATTCTGGCTGAGTACATCGGCTTTACCTTTGTGGACCCGGCATGGTGCATTCTGTTTAATGAAGAAGGAACGCTGAATCTGAAACTCACCATGCATACCATGCGAGCCGCGCTTTATCCGCTGGAGAATGTGGTGGTTGCAGGTTTTTACGGAGCCGATGCCAACGATGTCATTCATACATTTTCCAGAGGCGGTTCCGATGTGACAGGCAGCCTGGTTGCTATGGCAATCAATGCTGATCTTTATGAAAACTGGACGGACGTATCGGGCCTTCTGGCTGCCGATCCGCGCATTGTGGACCAGCCAAGGAGTGTCACCTATCTGAGCTGCCGGGAGCTTCGAACATTATCCTACATGGGAGCATCCGTTCTGCATACAGATGCAGTGCTTCCGGCTTCCGATGCAGGAATTCCCATCAATATCCGCAATACAAACCATCCGGAGGATCCAGGGACTTTCATCGTAAAGGAACTGCCGGAAAAAGCAGATAGAAGACATATTACCGGAGTTGCCGGAAGAAAAGGGATGTCCGTCATACAGGTGGAGAAAGTCATGGTATCCGACGGTGCAGGGTTTACAGCAGTCATGCTGGACATGCTCAAAAACAGAAGCATTCCGTTTGAGCAGTGTCTGACCGGAATCGATACCATCACCCTGGTGATCCGAAGCGATGTACTTGAAGAAATCCGCGAAGAACTGGTAAAAGAAATAGAAGAGGTGCTTCATCCCGACTATATCGGCATCAAGGAGAATCTCTCCATGATTGCTGTAGTAGGAGACAAGGGAACAGAAGCAAGTGATGCCAATGTCCGTGTGCTGCAGGCACTGAGCAGCCAGGGGATTGAAATCAGCACCATCAACCAGGGCGCAGGAAAACTGAATCTCCTGGTTGGCGTTCCGGAGGAGCATTATGAGAATGCCATCCGGGCCATTTATGGAACGCTGGAAGAACTGTAGAATACAGGAGAAGTAATTTGAAGAAGTATGTATGTTTTATTCTTGCAGTATCTTTCATCCTTTTCTGCTCTGCATGCGGGGGAGAACCGGCGGAAAGAATTGCAGACCAGGCGGTCAGCAGATATCTGGATTCTGCCGGGCAGAATCATCATCCGGAGGAAGTCCTTTCCAATCTGGAGGACTGGGCCGATGAATGGGGACTGGAATACCGGACGGATGCTGCCGGTAATTTCTGGGCAGATCTTCCGGCTTCCGAAGGATGTGAAGATTATCCGGGAATCATCCTGCAGTCCCGCATGGAGACCGGGGAAAACAAAGTCAGGGAAAAAGATGGGTGCATCATAGGCGATGATGCAGGGCCAATCGGTGCATCCGGAGGAATCGGAACGGGAATTCTTCTGGCAGTCGTGGAAGGAAATGTGACCCATGGACCGATAAGAATTCTCCTGACAAATGGCGTGGAAGGAGCCGCTGGGCTTTCTGCGGATGCTCTGAAAGGAGATTATCTGATCAGCCTGAACGGTACAAGTGACGAAGCGGTGACCTATTCGTGCGCAGGCGGCTTTTGCAGCACCTTCACGAAACATTGTGAGACGGCTGTCGTTACAAAAGATGAAGATGTATTTACCCTGCAGATTTCGGGCCTTCAGGAAGAGGGCGCATGGAACCTGGCAGGGCTGACAGCATATTTCATGGAAGAGTTTGAAGGACTGGGAATCGGTGTCCGGCTGATCCGTGGAGAATATGATCAGGTGCAGAAGTCGGTCGGCGCAGAGATTGCAGTCCCGGAAGGATATTCAGAGACGACGGAGCTGGTAGTGGAACATCGGATGACAGATCTGAAAAAGAAATATCCGGAAGAGACCAATCTGACATGCACCATCAGAAAAGAGGAAGAAGGTTCCAAAGATGCCATTATCACCAGGGATTCCAGAGAAATCGTTCAGTTCATAAAGCATCTTTCGAAAGATACCGACTGCATCATGGAAAGCTGGAAGGTGGACGGAGGCAGCATGGAGCTTGGCTGCAGTTTTCATTCCGGCAGCGGAGAAGCAGTGAAAGACTGTGCAGAAAAGACGGAAAAACTAGCCAAAAAATTTGGGCTTACTGATGTAAAAGACCGGAACGTTCCTGTCTGGAGCGGCGATCCGGACAACCCGCTTCTGACAGATGTTCTGGAAGCATATGAGAAAATTGGACAGACGAAAGCGCATGCAGTCCGTTCAGAGGAAGGACTGGAGTGCGCATGCTTCATTGAGAAGGCGCCGAGACTGAAAATGGTCAGCATGGGAGTCCGGATCGATGATCCGGATACCGCAGGAGAAACGCTGCATATCCATACGGTTGAGCCGTTGGTATCGGTTCTTCTGGAACTATTGGCCAATATGGAAGAATAAAAGGAATGGAAAAATCAAAAGCATGGAAAAAAGTGAATAAATGGATGATTCTGCTTGTTCTTCTGGTTTTCTTTGGAGGAATGGCTGTCTGTTCTCATGCAGAAGATGGATCAGTCATAGACATCAGGGAAATTACATGCGATGAAGACGGAAATGTCTTTTTAGAATGGAAGCGGCATGCGGGCCGGCTGGATGGATACAAGATCTACCGGGTGGCAGAGGATAGCGACCGGTATGAAATGGTGGAAGATATCAAGCTGGGTTTCTTTGCCGGACTGAAGCGGACCTGCTCCTTTGAAGAATGCTGCGGACTGCAGCACGGGACAACCTACCGCTACAAGGTCAGAGGATATAAGTACAAAGGAAATGATGTGCAATATACCGGATACAGCAATGAAACGGCAGTCATGGTAAAGAACCGGCAGCAGAAGGAAGTCCAGGATACAGAACTTGTACTGGAAGGTGCAGCCGAAAATGCGCAGAATGAAATCGTCCTGACATGGAAGAAGACCGGAGGCTATGCGGGTGTTTCCCAATATGTCATCTACCGGGCAGTATCTGCAAAAGGAAAGTTCATGCCTGTCGGTCAGGTTGAACTGACAGCAGAGGAACAGAAAGAAGCCACCTATACCTATGTGGATAAAAGCAATCTGAAGAAGGGTATCACATATACATATTACATCCGGGGCTGCGTGCTTCTCCGTAACGGAGATGTAGCATATACCGGGGAAACAAAGCATCAGAGCATCGGATACCATCTGAGAGATTGGGAAGAAGCAGAGAAGGCCTACCAGCTGGAAGGTCCGGGATTTCATGCCATAGAGCGGGAGCCGGAGCTGACAGAAGAGGGAATTGATTCCTACTCCAGATTCCAGCCGGCAGAGGATGGAACGTATGTGGATACCCAGGAGGGAGACGGCTGTGCAGATATCATTCTGACAGGCGACATCATGTGCAGATATGGGCAGCAGATTGCGACCCTTCTGGACCGGGGCGACTACTATTTCCGGGACCATTTCACCTATGTCAAGGATATCTTTGATTCTGCAGATTTTGTCTGCGGAAATCTGGAATCCAGCATTGCAGAATCTGCGCCGTACAGGGCAGAAAAGGACAGCATTGAGAAAAAGCCTCACTGCAATGCCCCCCTTACATTTCTGGATGCCATCAAGTATGGCGGATATGACATGCTCATCACTGTAAACAACCATTGCTGCGACACGGGAATCCGCGGCATGTTTGAAACTTTGACACATATCGATGAGTATGGATTTCTGCATACGGGCACATTCAAGAGCAAGGAAGAAAAACGATATGTCATCGTGGAGATTGATGGAATCAAGGTCGGTTTCCTGGCATATGCAACATATTTCAATTACAAGAACGATAACTGGAGCAGCGAGGGACAGGCCGCGCTGATCAATGAATACAGCAAAGAGCGGGTTGAAAGAGACGTAAAAGCTGCAAGAGCAGACGGTGCGGAATATATCATTGCATATAACCACTGGGGGCTGGAATACCATAACGATACAACAAAAGGACAGAGAAGAATGGCACAGGAAATGGCAGATGCCGGCGTAGACTATATTGCAGGTTCTCATCCCCATGCCCTGGAACCATACGATATCCTGAAAGCAAAGGACGGAAGGGATGTCCCTGTTGTATATTCCATGGGTAATTTTGTGTCAGACATGACAAGAGAAATCTCCAATGATACGGTCATCTTTCAGCTTAGACTAAAGAGGGCGGCCGGCGGAAAGGTGGTTCTGGAAAACGATTCATACATTCCATGCAAGGTGCTCCATAGCTTTGAAGGAAACCGGTATGCGGTCATGCCGCTTGTTTCACCGGAAAAGACATCGGATGAAAAGCGCCAGCAGGCATATATCCGGATTACGGATGTCATGGGAAAGAAAATAGAGGCTGTAGAAAAATAAGGATAATGCGCTCCCTGCGGGGAGCGTTGTTTTTCATATTAAAAAAAGGGGGCTGCCGCATTTCTACATGTGACAACCCCTTGATTATTCTAGAATATGTCATTCAAACTCTGCCGCATGTTGATGAGCTTATCGAAGCTGTACCATGGAGACAGGGTATTGATCTGCTTTACAATCTGCGGACACAGCGATTTATCGATGTGGTATTTTGTGATGCTCAGGCTGTCCCTTACATTACGGGTCAGATAGAGCTGGTTGCTGAGCGAGAAGTCTGTCAGCAGAAGGAATGCGCCCTTCTGGAATTTCATCAGGTCATTGGTTGCGATATCGATGATCTTTGCGACCGGTGCCGTATAGACCAGGGGCTTATCTTCCGGTTTTGGAGCGGCAGATGTGTTATACAGGTCAATGCTGTATGCATCCAGCCACTGTTCGGCAGTCTCCTTGTCCCTGGTGAAATATTCATCATTGGATGCATCGATGACATAGAGAATGGCATCATCTTCAAAGACTGTCTTGTTCTTCAGCCCAAAGGAAAGGGCAACGGAAAGGGATTTTGTCAGATCAATGAATGGTGACATGTTGATATAATGCTGCGAAAAGGCGCAGATGTCATAGAGATTCATGGTATCTGCCTTACCCATGAGATTGTTATACAGGTTGAAATACTCCTTGTGGGTGCTGTAATACTCCAGAATCCAGTCACCATCCAGATGCTTGTAATAATCATCGGGATCCATGAAGGTGTCTTTTTTTCGGAGAAGTGTGGGAAGCAGCGGCCTGGAAAGCTGGTTGATCCTCTCTCCCCTGTAATACAGATTGGTTTCCGGATCCAGATATGGAAGAAGGAGATGTTTCCGGAATTCCTCCATGGTATGGATATGGATTTCGCCAACGCTGTAATCAAAGTCGAGTTCCAGTTCAATGTCTAAGTCGTCATAGGTTTTTATCATCTTGTTTCCCTCCTGTGAAGAATCTCTAGAAACAGTATACTGCATTTTGATTCATTTTTCCATTGATTTTCCGTTTGAGGGTTTCGATGAAAGGGAAGAAAAGGTATAATAAAGAAATGGAGGATGGAACGATGAAAAAAGAACTGGAAAGGATTACAATTTCAGATATTATTGATCTATATAAAAACCAGCGGCTGAATATTGACCATGTCCGGAACATGCGGGAGCTGGGAGGCTATCCTGCAGAGAATGGAAAGATGGTTGCCTTTGGGAAACTGATCCGTTCCGGAAATCTTTCCCGCCTGACGGAAGAAGGTGCGGAAGCGCTCTACAGAAGAGGAATCACCCATGTGGTGGATTTTCGCACAGAAAACGGCATGGCATCCTCGCCGGATGTGAATATCGGGCGGTTTGCCTTTCTCAACCTGGAGCTGGCTTCCAGAGATGTGCCCCAGCAGGACAAGAAGGTGTTTGCAAAGACGAAGACGGCATATGTGGAAGAGGAGACGGAGCGCTACGTGGAGGCTCTTCTCGCAACAGACATGGAAAACATGTATCTGGACATGTTTAAAGACCCGGCATCTGTGGAGAATATGCGCAGATTCTTTGACCTTCTGCTGTCCGATGCATGCAGAGGCGTCATCTTCCATTGCAACAGCGGCAAGGACCGTACAGGTGTTGCGGCAGGGCTTCTGCTTGCAGCTCTTGGTGTAGAGCCGGAAACCATAGTCAGGGATTACAGGGCGTCGCTTCTTCCATGGTATTATGCCATGGAGAATGTGGAGCATGCACTGGTCGGGAAGGGATACAGCGACGAAATCCGAAGAAAAGCAAGGAGCTTTCTTGGTGTGGAAACGGATACGCTGGAAAAATCCTTCCTCTGGATTGGAGATAATTATGGTTCTGTGAGACACTATCTGACGGAAGTGATTCTTCTGGATGCAGAAAAGGTACAGAAACTGAAAGAGAAATATCTTACAGAAAAAGAAAGGAACAATGATGAAAGCAGAAAGATTTCAGATATATATCGGGCATAACGACCAGGACGAAAAGGTGCAGGTCCATTCCGCCGACCAGTTCCGTAAGATTGTAAAGAATGTCTGCAGAGGATACAAGGTTGCATTTTCTGTGGGCTTCATCAATGGCGGTTACTTCCATGAGGACGGAACCTATGTGGAGGAGGATTCCGATGTGCTGACGCTTCTTGGCGTCACAGAGGATGAAGCAAGAGAGATTGCCAAAGATCTCTGCGCATTTTTAAACCAGGAATCGGTGATGCTGGTCAAAGATATGGTAGAATATGACTTTGTCAGTGAAAGGATATAAGGAAATTATGGAATTCAGATATGCAGTAAGAGAAGATGTGCCCCTGATTCTTTCGTTTATCAGGGAGCTGGCGAAATATGAGAAGATGGAAGATGAGGTCGTAGCGACTCCTGAACTTCTGGAGCGCTGGATTTTCGATGAAAAGAAAGCAGAGGTCATATTTGCATTAGACGATGGAAAGGAAGCAGGTTTTGCGCTGTTCTTCCATAATTTTTCCACATTTCTTGGAAGAGCAGGACTCTATCTCGAAGACCTATATGTGAAGCCTGAATACAGAGGAAAGGGATATGGAAAGGGCCTGCTGAAAAAACTGGCAGAAATTGCTGGTGCGCGCGGCCTGGGAAGATTTGAATGGTGGTGCCTGGACTGGAATCAGCCGAGCATCGATTTCTATCTCTCCATGGGAGCTGAGCCTATGAGCGACTGGACGGTCTACCGCATTGCAGGAGATACGCTGACGAAACTGGCAGGTACGGAGGAATGATCATCCGAAAGAGCAGAGCCGGAGATTTTCCTGCCATGCTGGAAATCTATGCCCGTGCGCGTCTTTTCATGGCACAGACCGGAAATCCCAATCAGTGGGGACCGACCGGCTGGCCACCGGAAGATCTTCTGCGGGAGGATATTTCCGAAGGAAGAAGCTATGTGGTGGAAGAGGAAGGAAAGGTAATCGGAACCTTCTGTCATATCTACGGGGACCACATCGATCCGACCTATGATGTCATATATGATGGCGAATGGTCGAAGGATGGGCCTTACGGCGTGATCCACAGAGTGGCTTCCGATGGAACGAAAGGCGTAGGTATCTTTGTGCTCCAATGGGCCGTTGAAAAGAGAGGGTATGTCCGCATCGATACCCATCCGGATAATCTGGTGATGAGAAATCTTCTTGAAAAACTTGGATTCAGACATTGCGGAACCATCTTTGTGGAAGAGGACGATTTCCCCAGATATGCATATGACTATGCCAGAGATGCGGATTTTTATGGGTAATGCAGGACGGTTGCCCATGACTGCATGCATATGTTAGAATATATGCAGCATATTCAGGAGAAAACAGAATGGAATTGAACATAACACTTAAGGAACAATTGACAGAATCAGAGGCGGCGCTGGTCTATGAACTGGCAAAAGCACTTGCGGAAGGGGATGCCTTTGAGGAAGATGAAGCCCTGGCCCTTCAGCTGTATGCAGCAGCAGCAAAGGCAGGCCATGTCAGGTCATATGGACATATCGGAGAAATGCTGGAGGATACGGATCTGAAAAAGGCGATGCTCTATTACAAAAAAGGAGCAAGCCTGGGAGATGTATTTTCCATGGTGCAGCTTGGCTGCTATTATGAAGAGCAGGGACATGCAGCAGAGGCTCTTTTATGCTATGAGATGGCAGCAAAGGAAGAAGAGCCGGAAGCCATGTACCGCTATGGTCTTCTCATTACCGACCCGGATGAAAAGGTGAACTGGCTGAGAAAGTCGGCGAATGCAGGATATTTCTATGCACCGCGGGCGCTGGGTGAAGTCTATGAGATGAAGGAGAATGCCAATCTGGCACTGTTCTGGTACCGGCAGGGGATGGAACAGGGAGACCACAGACTGGCAGAGAAAATCCGCATGCTGGAACTGGAAAGCGAAGAAGAAATCGATGTAGTCATCGAATATGACGACGAGGAGACGATGTAGCATGAATGAATTTTCTTGCATAGGAATGAACATAGAGGATTCTGACCAGATGTATGACTTTGTTGCAGGCCATGAAGCGCTTGCCCATGTCTATGGGGAGAACGGAAGGGATTATCTGCGCATCCGCATGAGCAATCTGGCGGAGCTCTGGTTTTATGAGCATGATGAATCGGGACTGCTGGATACGGCAAACCCCTGCATCTTCCATAAATCCAGATTCATGGTGCCCATTCAGCCGCTGGACATTCTTTCAAAGAAGAAAAACGGACCGGCGCTGATCAGTGTAAACTGCGTAGAGGGAAAGATTGAATTTCCCATGAACATCTGTCTGGCAGATGGCTATCTGCTGGAGGATTTTGAGAAAATGGAATATACAGGAGCGGCAATAACGCTGGTGGGAAGAGAACTTTTTCTGTTCCCCAGTGAAAAAGCATATTATGAGGAGGTCGGCAATTCGGGACTTGGTGCGGAATGCGTGGTTCCAACCGGCATGCTGCCGGAGAATGTCAACAGGATGGATGAATTCACCCCATCGGCAACGGCCCTCATCTGCGGGACGGTCATGGATGCCAGATATGAAAGGAATCCGGCCACCGGGCTCAGGTATATCATTGTAGGTATTGAATGCCTCGGATACATGTTTGATGTTGTCGCATGCGAAGGACTGTTTGGAAGCCAGGATGATTTTCTGGAGAAGTATCCGGACGGACTTCCAAGGAAGGGTAATATTTTGTCGGGCAGATACTGGCTGACAGGAAAGGTGTTTAAATAGGAATGAAAGCAATATATTCAGCAGATACTGCATATACGCTGAGAAATTTCTCAGATCTGTATAAAACGCTGGCGAAGAAAAAACATCATTTCTATCTGAAGCATTCCATCATGGCAGGGCTTCTCCTTCTGGGAGCAGCCGTATCATATTTTAAATGGGAATACCAGGATGTGGCGGTCATGTTTTTAGGCTGCGCTGTCCTGTATCCATGGTTTGTATATACGCTGCAGCGGTCTCAGATCCGCAGGCAGTGGAGAAATGCAGAGAGAAAATGGAGCAGGGAGTCCAGAATCGATTTCTATGATGACTATCTGGAGCAGGTTTCAGATAACCATCAGGCAAGATTCGGATATTATGAGATCCGGGAGATTCTGGAAAGCAGAACTCATTTTCATTTCATGATCAGTGAAAAGCATGCCATCTCACTGGAAAAAGCGGCATGCAGCGAAGGATTGCAGAAATTCATAAAACGAATAAAGACTGAGGGGAAATAGCATGGCACTGAAACTCATTAGAAAAACGGAAAAGGATGCAGAAGGAATCCGCAGCTGCTTTGTAGAGGCAAAGCAGAAAAAGGCACTGGTTACCATGTATTCTGCCGTAGCGGAAACAAGAGTGAAGGAAGATGGAGAGGATGTCCATCTTTACTGTGAATGGATGGATCAGGATCCGGAAGAGCTGTACTTTGAAGCAACAAAGGAGAGCATCTTTGAATTCCTGACATTTGAAAGAGATGACATAGAGGAACTGGAAACCATCCGCGAGGAGCTTTTGGATGAATGCGATGGCATTGAAGGCGCGATGGCATCCAGATTCCGTGACGAATATGAAGACCTGATGGACGCAGTAAGAGAACTGCTGGCTGAAAAAGATGTGGATGTATCATTCATGGAATAAGGAGAGAAGTCATGAAGAAATGTAAATTGTGCGGAAGAACATTGAAATCATCACATAAAGGCGTCATCTGCAGTGACTGCAGACATAAGATCGGCGCTTTTGCAAAGAAATCCATAGCAGGGACTGCAGTGGTGGCAGGCGCCCTTGCAGCAGGTGCTGCACTGAAGGAAAAAGGGACCGAAAGCATTGAAGAAACGGTAAAGAAGATCTCTGCAAATGAGAAGGCGGCCGCAGTCAGAAATGCAGGAAAGAAGATCTATGAGGAAGGTGCAGAGAAGATGAATCTTGCAGGTTCCTTCATTGAAGAGCATACAATGGGCGCAAAGGATCTCATTGACAGAGGTATTGATGCGGTGGAATATAAGCTGAAGGGTCTTCCTGCAGCTTATGCCAGAGAGGAGCATCCTCTGTTCGGCAAGATAAAAGGCATGCTTTCCGACCGCTTCGATTTTCTGGAGGATTTTGAAGAGGAAGAACTTCATTACATTGATGAAGAAGAATTCGATAAGATGTTCGAGGAGGAGAAGTAAATGTTTGCAGGAGCATCCGCAGCAACATCCATGATGATGTTGCAGAAGGGCGAAAAGGCAAAGTTCAATAATGCGACCATCTGCATTCTTGTCATTGACATGTATTATGCAAAAAAGAATCTCTCGAAGGAAGATTACAAAAGGATGAAGAAAATCTATGCAGAGGTTCAGAAGGAAAAAGACAAAGAACTGGTGGATTACGACGGATTTGTGCAGAAGGCGGTAGAAGTGGTGAAACGATTTGAAGAAGTGGCACCTTATGAGAAGTATTGCGGCGATGAGCCGGATGCTTACGGCCCGATTCTGGAGGCGCTCCGGAATGAATGTGTATAGAATCTTCCGGATGGACAGTACCGGAAACCACAGGATGGAGAGATTTGGATGAACTGGAAAGAACTTTATGGGGCAGATGGCAAAGGGCCGTACATGACCATGGAAAGCCCTGAGATGGAGGCGTTTCTGGATGAGATGGAATTTGCAGATGAATTCCTTACGCCCCGGGAGCTTGCCCAAATGATCATCAGAATACCGGATGGAGACATTGCCATGCAACTCATTGACCTTGCAAAGGCGAGGGGCATGAAATTCGATACGGTCAGCATGGATAAGGTAATCAGCAGAATCTGCGAGAATTTCAATGAGTTTTCCCATGATGAGCTTTATGATTCAGAGGAAAGCGGATTTCGGGATGTGTTCGGCTTTGATGTGTTTTCCATGGCGGATGAGAACATCCGGGAGGAGGAAGATCCGGCAAGAGCCAGAAGGATTGTGGAGAGCTGGCCGGAACATGTACAGGAAAGATTGTTAAAAGAGAGATTGTGAGCGGAGGAAGGCTCTGGATGAAATATGTAGAAACCGGATTTAGAGCTGTGTACGATAATTTCACAGCATTTCCTTTGAATGAGACAACAAAGCAGTATGCGGCGGGACTTCCCGGTGCAGAGGAGGCAGACTGCATTCTGACTTTTGGATACATAGGCAGGGACAGTGAAGTGGCGCTTGAAGTCATTGCCTGCGGCAGGAGAGAGAATCAGACATTCCGGTTCTTTCCTGCGGATGAAACGAAAAGAATACATTTCAAGGTCTCTGAAGTGCAAGACATGGAATTCATGTTTCTGGACAGAAGAGACGGAAATCTTGGAAAAAGATATGAGGCGAAGCTGGAACAGATAGAAGATGGCACCGATGAGATGCTGGAGACCAGAAGGATGGGTTTTCTGGATGGAGAGCGGGAACTGTTCCGCCCGGATGTGGTTTCTGTCTACCTGATAAAACAGAACATGAAAGCGGAGCCCGTCAAGGTGCTCATTACCGGCATGGGAGAGAACTGCCTCATTGGAACTGTGCTGGAACCGAAAGAATCGTTTGGTGTAAAAAAGAATGAAACGCTTGCTTTTGTTCTCCAGGAGGTTGAAGAGGGAAAGGTCATCTGCGCTGCCAATCTGAATCAGAGCAGAAAACTAAGAGCAGAAGACCTGGCAGATGGAAAGCTTCTGAAAAGCGCCATGAATCTTTTTTCTAAAAACAGAAATGAAGATACATATGTTGATGTGCTGGAAATCTTAAGAGACAGCAAACTCTGGGTACCATGCAGCGTTATCCTTTCGGAAGCGGATCAGCAGAGAATGGAGGCCATGGTAAATCATGTGCTGGCAGACCCGCCTGCGCCGCCGGCATTTGCAAATAACGATGCAATCCGGATTGCGCCGGAACTGATTCAGAAGGATGGAAAGATCTATCTTCCGGCATTTACGGCTGAAGAAGAAATGAAATCTTACGGTGAGCAGTTCACAAAGGTGCAGAAGGATGTTCTGGAGTGGCTTGCCATTGCAGAAAAGAATGACCAGAACATCTCCGGCATGGTAATCAATCCGTTTACCGACGGATTTGTATTGCGAAGAGATGTCTTTGACATATTAAAGAAGATGAAGAGCAGCCTCAAGGAGCATTAGAAGACCGGCTTTTACAAAGGGATGCAAAAAGGAGAAGAGATGAAAAAGAAAAAACTATTATCCATCATTCTTAGCATATGCGTGATTCTGGCATACATGCCGGCAGCTGCCTATGCACAGCCCGAAGAAGAACAGCAGCTTTCTGAAGTCCAGGTCAATCCTGTCTATGAAGATGAACTGACAGAGCAGGATGTGCTGGAAGGCATTGAAAGCCAGAAGCAGATGGTGAAAATGGGAAACAAAGTCTACGCGGATACGGAGGAAGCCGGTGAATTTCTAAGGGAACAGATAAAAAGCAGGGTGACAGAGATTTCCATTTCCTCCACCATTCCTTTCGAATGGTCACAAGAAGGGCTGGCAGAACTCTGTGATGAAATAGTGGACGTGGCAACAAAGCATACGGGCGTACCTGATGAAGGAGACTATCTGCGCTGGCAGTATGGCGGCTATTATATGGGAGCATCAGGAACTTCGTCTTCATATACCATCACGTTAGAGTTTGACTATATGGACGGTGACAGCCATATTAATTATTACTCATCCATAGAACAGGAACAGCAGGTGACGGCAAAGGTAGATGAGATTCTGGAGGACCTGGATCTGGAAGGGAAGTGCGCCGATGAGAAAGTAGAGGCCATCTATGATTACCTGACAGAGAATGTAGCATATGACCATCCAGGCGCAGATGATCCGGAAGATACTCTCTGTCATACAGCCTATGCAGCTCTCATTGAGAATACAGCAGTATGCCAGGGATATGCGCTTGCTCTTTACAGGCTGCTTCTGGAGGAAGGCGTTGACTGCAGGCTCATTGCAGGAGATGGCGGCGGTCCTCATGCATGGAATATCATAAAAGTCGGAGATAAGTGGTATAATGCGGATGCAACATGGGATGCAGGAAACAGCAATTACCAATATTTCCTGAAGACCGATGCAGATTTTCCGAACCATATAAGATGGAATAGTGCAGATAATGACGCACCGTATGATTATGATTCAGCAGAGTTTTATGCAGAGCATCCAATGGGAACAGTAAACTATGACACTGCTTCCATGGGGCATAGCTGGGTGGATGGAGACATCATTGTAGAAGCAGGATGCACAGCGCCAGGAAGCAGAAAAATAGTCTGCGAGAAGTGCGGCAGCGAGAAGACAGAAGAAATTACGCCTCTGGGGCATGACATCGTTCATGCAGATGCAGCGGATGCAACATGTACGAAAGATGGATGCGCAGAGCACTATGAATGCAGCAGATGCGGAGCATGCTATGAAGATGCTGCCGGGAATAGTGAAATAAGCAGAGAGAGTATTACAGTAGCAGCACTGGGCCATAATATTGTACCGCATGAAGGCAAGGCAGCAACCTGCGAAGAGGCAGGATGGAAAGCCTATGACACATGCAGCCGCTGTGACTATATGACCTATGAGGAAATTGAACCTCTGGGCCATGACATCGTAACAGATGCAGCAGTTCCTGCAACCTGCACGGAAACAGGACTGGCAGAGGGAAGCCACTGCCAGAGATGCGGAAAGGTGATCAAGGCGCAGGAAGTGATTCCTGTAAAGGAGCATCCATGGGATGAAGGAACGGTCATTAAGGAGCCGACCTGCACAGAAAAGGGAACCATGGAATATGCATGCACAGCATGCAGCGAGAAAAAGACAGAAGAGATCGACGCACTGGGTCATGACATCACATTCCATGAAGCTAAGGCAGCAACCTGCACGGAAACAGGACTGACAGAGGGAAGCCACTGCCAGAGATGCGGAAAGGTGATCAAGGCACAGGAAGTGATTCCTGCAAAGGGTCATACATGGAGCCCACAGACCGGAACAAAGGCTACCATGTCAGCCAATGGCACCCTGATAAAAAAATGCAGTAGCTGCGGCAAGTCTCTGGGAGCAGGAATCATTCCAGGAATTGCTTCCGTACAGCTTGCCGGCTCAAAATATAACTATACAGGGAAAAATATCACACCGGCAGTTACGGTAAAGGATGCTAGCGGCAGGGTGCTTGTAAAAGGTACAGATTATACCGTTGCATATGGAAAATACAGAAATCCGGGAACGGCACAGGCGACCATCACATTCAGAGGAAAGTACGCCGGATCAAAGGTTCTGACATACAAGATCAATCTAAAGCCGACCGCAATTTCCAAGCTGACAAAAGCAAAGAAGGCTTTTACAGTAAAATGGAAGAAGCAGTCTTCCGTCACAGGATACCAGATCAGATACAGTCTGAAATCCAGCATGAAGGGTGCAAAGACGGTAAAGGTGAAGGGTGCATCTGTGACTTCCAGAAAGGTTAAGAGCCTGAAGAAAAAGAAGAAATATTATGTTCAGATCAGAACATACAAGGTCATCAATGGAACGTATTACTACAGTTCCTGGAGCGGCAGGAAAACCGTAGAGACAAAATAGGCAGAAAAAAATCCCGGAGCAATCCGGGATTTCTGTTACTGCTGACTATTCATTTCCTCTTCCAGTTTCTTTGTTACTTTCTGGATGCCGCCGGTCAGGGCGTTCATGAACTGGCTGTCTGAATCGAGTTCGCAGACTTCCCAGTATCCGTTTTCATTCAGAAGATCAAGCGTAATGGTTTCGGAATACGTTTTTTCATTCAGTTTGTCGAATTTCTCGACGCCGATCTTATCGAAGGCCTCATCCAGATCCTTTTCGGAGGCGCCCTGGTCATACAGGGTGATGGCGGTTTCCACATACTCATTCAGAACTTCAGAGAGCGCCTCTCCAAATTCGTAGGTTGTAATGGTTACATCGACGGTCGCCATGTCATCATCCACCTGCTCATTGGATATGGAGTAGTCGAAATCGAAGGCTTTTTCCTTCAGTATTTTCATGAGCTTGCCGCCCAGAACGGCTTCTTCATTGGAATCGGTGCTGAAAAGGTCTGTCAGATGGCTGGTATCCTCCAGCTCATAATATTCATTCATTTTCTCTGTATCGCCGGCCTTTAATGCTGTCAGAAAACCTTCCACGGTTTCAGTCGGTGTGAGTTCAGGCGCTTCTGCTTCTGTTTCCGGTTCGCTGGCTGGCGTTTCGCTTTCTGCAGTTTCTTTTTCTGTTCCACATGCGGAAAAGGCAAAGATGACAGCAAGAGAAAGTGCCAGTATGGATAATTTTTTTAGATTTCTGTTCATTTTGTTCCCCCCCAATGTTCTTATTCATCCATTGTAGCAGAAATGTCAGTTTTTGTGTTTGTTTTTCACAAAAAGAAAAAAAGTGATATAATACGGAGAGAAAGGTTCTTATTTATGAAAAAGTTTTTAACGAGTTTCATCAGCTTTATTCTGGTGCTTGGCATGGCATCTGCTGTTTCCTGGGCAGCGGAAGAAGCAGATATTCCGGAGGAAGGAATCACAGAGGTTAATCCCATCTATGAGGATGTCCTTTCGGAGGCGGAGCTTCTGGAGGCCATTGATGAGGAGACAGGAAAACTGGCCAGTTCTTCCGTGGTATATACATCCTGGAAAGATGCCGGTGCATATGTCAGAAAGCAGATGAAAAACAGAGCGAAATCTGTGACAATAAAATATAGCCTTGGAAGCGGGGATTATGAAAAGATGGTCTTCGGCATTCTGGGCGAAGCATTCCGCCATACAGGTGTTCCGGATGAAGGCGACTATATCCTGTGGCAGTATGGTGGATTTAATGTGGACAAGGAGAATGTTCAGATTCAGGGAAGTATCATTACATTCACCATGGAATTTGACTATGTCAGCAACGATGGAGACAGGATTACCTATCATTCCTCTCTGGAGCAGGAAAAACAGGTGACAGAAGAGGTCGGCCGGGTGCTGGAGAGTCTGAATCTTTCCGGGGAAAGTGGCGACCAGAAAGTAAAAAGCATCTATGATCATATCACCTCCACCGTCACATATGGTGATGTAGGGGAGCCCATCAGCTATACAGCTTATGCGGCGGTCATCAATCACCGGGCAGTCTGTCAGGGCTATGCGCTGCTGATGTACCGCATGCTGCTGGAAGAAGGCATTGACTGCAGAATCATTGCCGGTTATGGCGGAGGAGGAAATCACGGATGGAACATCGTTCGGCTGGGAGATTACTGGTATAACCTGGACGCCACCTGGGATGCAGGGGCTTTGGGATACCGTTTTTTTCTGAAAAGCGATGCAGGTTTTCCGGGCCATGAGCGCTGGAACGCAGCGGTTAGCGCCTCTCCCATCGACTATACCTCTGCAGCCTTTTATGCGGAGCATCCAATGGGAACCGGAGACTATGTCTGCGTGGATGAAGGTCACCGGGAGACTGTCATGAAGGGAAGAGCCCCGACCTGCGCAAAGACAGGGCTGACGGAAGGAATGAAATGCGGTGTCTGCGGCTTGATTCTGAAAGAGCAGGAAGTCATTCCATGTCTTCCGCATACAGCAGCCAGTGACTCGGCGGTTTCTGCAACCGCGTCTCAGGCAGGAAGAACGGCAGGTACGCACTGCAGTGTCTGCGGCAAAGTGCTGAGCGGAAATGTTCTGGTACCGGCGGTTCGTTCTTTTGCTCTTTCGAAGAAGAAATATACCTATTCCGGGAAGAAATGCCATCCGTCTGTTACGGTAAAGGATGCCAAAGGAAAGACGTTATCCAGAGGGACAGACTATACAGTATCCTATGCCTCGGATCAATATCCGGGAAAGGCTTCTGTGAAAGTGACATTGAAAGGGAAATACAGCGGAACGAGAACCCTTTCGTATACCATCAGCCCGAAGAAACCGGCAGTTTCGAAACTGGTCAGAGCAAGAAAAGCATTCACAGTGAAATGGAAGAAGCAGACGAAAGCTGCTGCATCCGGATACCAGATCCGGTACAGTACGAAGAAGTCCATGGCGGGAGCAAAGAAGGTGACGGTGAAGGGATACAGCAAGTCTTCGAAGAAGATCCGGAAGCTGAAGAAGAATAAGAAGTATTATGTACAGGTCAGAACATATAAGAAGGTGAACGGTACTTCGTATTACAGCGGCTGGAGCAGCAAAAGGGCGGTAAAGACAAAATAAAGGAAAATGCAGGATGGAGCAGAATCATGTTTCATCCTGATTCATTTCTTAAGAATTCTTAAATGAAGGGAAATCCTGTTGAAAAAAATACAGGACTCATTTATCATATTACTAAAGTTAGGGTATATATGAAGTTACAGGTGGCAGTATATGAGAAGTTTTGCAGAGGAATGTCAGCTGGAAGAAGAAAGGTTCGAAATGTCCATAGGTATTCCTATGGATATTTTTGTAAGAAAGGAGAATGTATGAGAAAGGGAATGAGAATTGCAGGAGCTGCAGGGTCCATTCTGGTATTTCTGCTGGAAATACTGGTGATTGTGAATTTCATTGCGGCTTCCCTGCAGGAAGATAATTATGGCGGTCTGCTGGTGTTTGTCATTGGGAGCGTCGTACTGATTGCTCTTGGGAAACTCCTTCTGAAAATCGGGATTCCCGTTGATCTTCCGGGCATGTTCTGCATTGCAGGAGGTTTCGTCATTCCGCTGATTCTCACCATGATTTTTGCAGGAAATTCTGCAGATGCTCTCCTGTACCATCTGGCAGGGTTTCAGCTTCTGGGTGTTGCCAATGCAGTCTGCAATCTGAAACTGAGACAAGGAAGAAAGGAGAAACAATGAAAAAAATATCTTTTGAAAGGGCACTGCCTATCATCTGTATTATCATCTGCATCGGCATGGTGATTAGCCTGATGTCCTTAAAGAATGAAATCACGCAGCTGAGGCAGATTGTAGAAAACCAGGAGTCGGCAGCTACAGGAGAATATGATTCAGAGGAGATTGCATCCATTGTTACAGAGGCGATGGAGGAGAAAAACAGCAATATTGCATCTGCAGATGTGGAATATGGCTCCTTTGACGCAGACCGGCTGAAGGGAGACATTACGGTAACCGTTACACCAAAGGAATTTGATGCCAATGGAAGTGCCTATCTGATCATTGGCAGTCAAGGAGATAAGATTCCGATGGAGCGGAAAGGACAGGGCTATGCATGCAGGACAGAAATTGATGTGAATCAGGATATTTCCATGATGACTTTTTCTGTATTGCGCGATGGAAAAATCTGCAACAGCATTTTCTATGGTTCGGACTGGGGCGCTCCTTACGATTCCTGGATGGATCTGATCAGTGACTATATGTATTACGGAGACGATACGGAAGTAGAAGCAGAAGCGGAAGCAATCGTTAAGATCCGGAAGGAGCAGGCAACGGGAAAGACTCCGGTTGTGCATTTCATCAAAAACGGCAAGGAAGTGGAAAAGAAGAAGATGACAGCAGAAGGCGAGGAAGATGGAGGGGAAATCTATGGCCTTGACCGGAAGAAACTGAATGAGGGAAATTATGATGAGGCCTATGCGGAATATGTCATGAAGAACGGGTTGACATACAGGTACTGCATATGGAAGTGGACGGATGAGGAGAACATGGAAGAATACTATCTTGTTATCCTGGATAAGGACGGTCATGAAATCTATGATTCCAGAAAAGATTCAGAGGAAGAACAAGGTGGTATATAATGATAGCAAAGATTTCATTACTGGTTATGGCCCTTGTAAGCATCGCTTCTCTTGTCCAGGCATTCCGGATCATCCGGAAAGAAAATAATATCACTGCATATTTTTCACTGGCATTAAGCGCAGTCATTACATCCATTACCGGGGCAGCTTTGTATCTGTATTTCTTCAAAGGGGAGGACTATAGCATCCTCGTTGCGGAGGTGGGACTCCTGCTGTGTGTGGAGACATATCTGAACAAAAGGAATGAAGGAACGGCAGAGCGATATGAGAAATGGCTGGCCATTGGCAGCGTTGTCGTGATTGCTGCAGTATGTATTTTTTCCTTCTGGCTGAAAAGATAAGAACTATGTTGCTGAAGTAAGAAAAACGGGTTGTAATTCCATATGTATGGTGGTACATTATTTATGTTATATGACTGACGGATAAGTGGAAATGACCACATGAAATATAACGAGAAACAGAGCCGACCGTCTGGGCAGGAGTCCAGGGGTAAAGGCTCTTTTTTATGGCAGGTCAGATTCATGGAGGAATGGGAATGAAAAAGAAAACGCCACTTTACGAGACACATGTTGACATGGGTGGAAAGATGGTTGAGTTCGGCGGATTTTTAATGCCGGTACAGTATAAGACAGGGGTTATTAAAGAGCATATGGCAGTTCGTGAGACTGCAGGCATATTTGATGTATCCCACATGGGAGAGATTCATATTTCGGGAAAGGATGCAGTTGCCAATATCCAGATGCTGGTGACAACAGATATCTCTACCATGGAGGATGGAGATGTGAGATATGCCATTATCTGTAATGAAGACGGAGGCGTTGTGGATGATCTTGTCATCTACAGGCTGGCGGCAGATGATTATCTGCTGGTTGTCAATGCAGGAAACAGAGAAAAGGATGCAGACTGGATTGATGCCCATCTCTTCGGTGATGTGGAATGCATCGATGAGGGCTATGACTGGGGAGAGATTGCCATCCAGGGCCCGAACTCTCTGGATATTATAAAGAGATTATGCGCTTTTGAAGATCTGCCAAAGAGATATTATACATTTACCAATCATGTAACCTTAAAGCTTCAGGATAGATATATCAAATGCCTGGTATCCCGTACAGGATATACCGGTGAGCACGGCTATGAAATCTATTGCAGGGCAGGAGATACGGTGGATCTTTGGAATGCGCTTTTAGAAGCAGGAGATGATCTTGACCTCATTCCGTGCGGGCTGGGTGCCAGAGATACATTGCGTCTGGAAGCTTCCATGCCGCTCTACGGCCATGAAATGACAGACAAGATCACGCCAAAGATGGCAGGACTTCCCTGCCGCCTGGACGGCAAGGACTTTATCGGGAGAGATGCTCTTGTAGCAGCAGGCACACCGGGTAAAAAGAGAATCGGAATGATTGCTGTAGGAAGAGGAATTCCGAGAGAAGAATGTGACATATATACCATGGAAGGGCAGAAGATCGGGATGGTTTCATCCGGAACCCACTGTCCGTACATTGGGAAGGCGGTAGCCATGGGATATGTTCCAAGAGAACATATTCAGGTTGGAAACCATCTCAATGTTGATGTTAGAGGGAGAATGGTTGAAGTCGAAATCGTACAGATGCCATTCGATAGAGATTAATGAAAGCCCCATCGCAGCAGATGGGGTTTTCATTTGTCCAACCTGTGATATAATGGGAGCGGAGGTCTGAGATGTTTCGTTTGTTTTGGAAAAAGAAAAAAGCATATGATCAGGAGGGCTATGACCCCGATGGATATGACCGGGAAGGCTATGACAGACGGGGGTTTGACCGACTGGGCGTAAGGAAGGAATATGCGCGCCTGGTCTCCTTCAATCTGCTGGATGGAAAGACGCTGACTGTCGATTTCCATGGCTGCAGCAAGGGGGAAGTGGAAGAGATTCTGGAGCATCTGCTTACGGAGGTCAAAAGCCCGGTGCAGTTTCTCCGGCTGGTCCATGGATACAGCCATGGGACGGTGCTGAGAGATTACATCCGGACGGAGCTTGACCATCCGAGGATTGCTTCTGTGCAGAGAACATTTGAAAATGATGGCGTCACGATTCTGGAGCTTAAACTGCAGGATCACTTTTGACTTGAAGAAGAAACGGTTTCTGTGCTAGAATGAGTGAGAACAAGTTTTGTCTGAAAGGAGAAGAACGATGGAAGAAATGGAAAGAATGGACATTCCGCAGGAAGCGGAAGAGCCGGTAGAAGAGTTTAAGGCTAGGATTGTGGATGAACCGAAGTCGGAAAGCTATGGGGAGTATGGTACATATACGCAGCAGGCTGCGCCTGTATTGGATTCCGGTTCCATTGGCTGGGCGATTCTTGGATTTTTCATTCCGATTGTAGGTATTATTCTGTTCTTTGTATGGCAGAAAAACAAACCGAAATGCGCAAAGAAGTCCATTATTGGTGCAGCAGTCGGTTTTGCATTCAATCTGCTTGTCATGTTATTCTAGTTTTGACAGTTGCCCTTCCGTCTCAAGGCGGAAGGGTATTTTTAGTATGACGGGCATGCCGTCAGTCTGTGGTGAAAGTCCACACAGGGCGTAGTTGCCGACGAACCTCAGAGCGACTTGCAAGGTTCACATCGCGAGGTGTGGGCGAGAAGAAGCAATAGCGAAATCGTAGCCTGACGAACAGAAACCTAATATCAAGGCTTGCATGACGGATAAGTGGGCTAAAAGTCACGAAGTCCAAAAGGCAACCGTAACTCATGCAAGTAAATTAGGCAGGTAGACGATGAAAGACTGATGACCTATCCCGTGAGATCTCACAGACGGAGAAATCCGCAGTAACAACGAACTGTGAGAAGTCAGCCGAAGCCATAGTAGTGATGAAATCTCTGTAATGGAGATGGAGCGAAGGGCTGAACAATTCAAAAGTCAAATGGACTTGCGAAAGTAAGTATCCAAACCCGACGAGAGAGCAAGTAGCAAAGACGTAACGGAGCAAAACTCTCACAGGAGGTAGGGCAGAAGCGATGGATACGAAACATAACAAAGAAAGGAGACAATCTATGTCACAACTGTTAGAACAGATTCTCAGTAGAGATAATATGCTCAGAGCCTACAAAAGCGTAAAGGCGAACAAGGGCGCAGCAGGAATCGACGGAATCACAATGGATGAAATCGACGATTATCTCAGAGAGAACTGGGAAACCATCCGCGACAGAATACGGAACCGCAGATACAAACCTAAACCGGTACGCAGAGTAGAAATACCCAAGCCAAACGGCGGAGTAAGAAATCTGGGAATTCCGAATGTTGTAGACAGAATCATTGAACAGGCGATTGCACAGGTGCTGACACCAATAGTGGAACCTTGCTTTAGGAAATAGCTTTGATGAATAGAAGCATCGGACTCTTAATAAATACGCAAATGGGATATACATTGCCTCCTGGATTGAAAGCAGATAATCCGGGAGGTTTTGTCATATCGGGCAGTTCGTGCAGAAATAGAGATCAGCTCCAAAGTGTTAATAATAATTGGCAAAAAACACCGAAGAGGAAGAGTATCTGCAGATAAAAGGGAATGGCTTTAAACAATGGTACAAGTACTCGCATATCGAAATATCAGAATATTACGAAAACAAACAAATTGTTTTATTATTGTGATATAATAATATTTTGGAGAGGACTATTTTTGTTTAAGGAAAGAATGACAATGAGCATCATGTTACCGGATAGCAGCAAACTGAATATTGCGGGCTTAAGTGGCATATTTGAGAGCAAGAGCAACAGCTATAAGCTGTTCTGGTTTTCTGCCATCATGACTAAGGTGAAAGAGGGCAGAAAAGAGTTTTCCTTTGAAGAACTTGTCGATGAAATGATAGCAGATGCATGGTATATGGTATCGGAATATCATCTGAATCTGGGTCCCAAAGACTATATCGAAGAGGCAGTCAAGTGTGTTAAGGCTGCTACTGGTATGAAGTCATCTGAAAAGAAGGATAATGTACTGAAATATTTGAGGGACAGTAATGATGAGAATCTTGCATTCTGCAAGAAGACTCTCATTCAGAATGTACCATACAGGCTCCAGTCGACGATGATGCCGGGATTTCAATCGTGGCAGAGAGGAACCCGTGCCCAGGCGGAAGAGGTCAATGCACGGGAACGCCTGATGTACTATTTCCCGGTTATTGATGGTTTAAATTCAAGAGTCAGGATCACGGATGAATGGTTTGATTATCTGACTGTCAATCAGGCAATCGTTGATGGATGGATCCAGTTTAAC
Organism: Anaerovoracaceae bacterium; assembly: GCA_045599945.1. GTDB lineage: Bacteria > Bacillota > Clostridia > Peptostreptococcales > Anaerovoracaceae > UMGS973. The sequence goes on from JAZRWY010000096.1 coordinate 30,794, forward strand.
ATGATCATCTATCTGCAGAGGAGGAATCCTAGTGTACCTGGCATATCGGATAAGCTTAAGGCTCCTGAGGAGCGCAAGCTGACAAAGGTAATTAATTACTGGAAGACCATATCTGAGATCAGACCGATTTATGATATATATGGGAATGAATTAATAGGCAGAGATAACATATCCATTGATCACTTTGTTCCATGGTCATATGTTGCCCATGATGAACTGTGGAATCTGCATCCCACAACGAGGAGCATCAATTCCAGCAAGAGCAACAATCTTCCGGAGTGGGATATGTACATCGACAGATTATGCGATATGGAATATGAGTCATATCGGATGATCTGGCAATATGATAAGGTCCATGATGCATTTGACAAATGTGCCAGAGAACACATAAACAGTGATGAAATAAGGGGAAGGCTGTATGGACAGGGACATACCCGGGAAGAATTCAGCAGGGAACTGAAATCCATCATACAGCCGGTATATGAATCTGCAAGGAACTGCGGATTTGGAATTTGGTGCATTTCTGTAAGAGAATGAGGAGGAATCATGTCACAGTTAATCAATCTGAAGTGTCAGAACTGCAATGAGATCCTGGAGATTGATCTGGACCACATGCAGGCATATTGTCCATACTGCGGAAGCAAACTGCTCATAGACGTAGAGGATCTGGATAAGATTCTTGTGGCAAAGGAAGAAACTAAGCGCAAGCAGATGGAATATGATCATGAAATAGAGATGCGCAAGATGGATCAGGAAGATGATAAGAGAAATACCCGGGAACTCTGGATTATGCTGATAGGTTTAATCATAGTAGCTGGTCTATGTGAACTGTTTGGATGTGATATATAGCATGAAGGATAAAACAAAGCAGACAATTTCCTACTATGATACCAATGCGGATGTATTCTTCACGGATACTGTGAATGCAGACATGAGCTACTGCATGGATCGGTTCCTATCGCATGTTGGCGATGGAAGAAAATACATTCTGGATGCAGGATGCGGCAGCGGAAGAGATAGTAAGGCATTTAAAGATCAAGGATATATGGTGGATGCATTTGATGCATCCGAAGAGATGTGTAAAAGAGCATCTGAATATGCCGGCATGGATGTCAGATGCCTGACGTTTGAAGAATTCAATGAAACGTCTAAATACGATGGCATATGGGCCTGTGCATCTCTGTTGCATGTGGAGAAGAACCGGCTTTCTGAAGCAGTCATGAATCTGAAGAAGGCGCTGAAAGTTCAGGGCATCATGTATGCGTCCTTTAAGTATGGCAATCAGGAGAGAGGAAAGGACGGCAGATTCTTTACGGACATGAATGAAGAGAGCATAAGAAAACTGTTTGAAGATGCAGGCCTTCATGTGCTGGAAGTATTCATGACAGGAGATGTAAGGGACGGAAGAGAAAGTCAGCAGTGGGTGAATGTTATAGCGGAGAAGTAGCAGGAGGTTAACAGGCTGGCTCTTTTCTGCACGAGAGAGAATCAGGCGATATCCCCTGAATATTTGAAAGAACAAAACCGATACACAGGGAGTGTTAAGGAAATGGCAAAGAAATGTTCAATATGTGGCAAAAAATTAGGATTTAAAGATGGAAAGATATCTATTTCCGATGGCATTGCATGTACATCATGCTGGACAAGTGCCGGGCTGGACATGGGAGAGAAGGCCATGTCATCTGCAAGGAATAGAACCAGCAGTCAGCTGATGGATATGATAGATATTGAGAATCTGAAACGGCAGCTGAAGAAGGATTTCTTCGATGGTGAAAATGAAAAACCAAAAGCTGCGCCGGCAAAGGAGCGGCAGGTACAGGAAGAACCAAAGCCGGTGGACATTATCATTGACGTTGATGCAGATAGAACCGTTGCTTTTACCTGCAAAGGGAATCCTGTCATAAACTTTGATGATCTGGTGAATGGACGTGAAATGATCATTGGAGACGGCTTTATTGTGAATCAGACAAAAAAAGATTTACCGGAAGTGAGAATTGCATGTGAATTTGAACCTGCAATCGTGGATCCGGGCATCATATATTATGAGGCTGGAACATTTAAGGCTGGAATTAATGGGCGGTTTGAGATTGATGATCCGCCGGTTAATCTTGAAGAATATGCAAAGATAAAGAGAACAAGAAAAGGAAAAGTCATATTTACATTATTCTTTGGGGAACAGGAAATCTGTTCTTCTGAATGCTCCATGAAGGTCAAGCCGGCCCCAGCGGAAGAGATGAAGAAACTGCTCAATGCAATAATGTATGAAGAAGAAAAGAATGCATCAGGTCCTGTAAACGTATTTCTTTATGCCAGAGAAAATGGAGTTTTTGAAATGGATCTCATGCGGCATCCGGAACTGCTCTACTCCATGTACTCCAACGGGCAGGAGCAGCTCATCGGGGATGTATATGTTGCAAATGATACCGGCAAACCATTAAAGGACGTCCGGTTTGAAGCAGAATTCAATTCAGACATACTGTCTTCGGTAAATATCCTTCTTGGCGATGTGCCGGCCGGAGAAAAGAAGGTGTTTGAAGTGGATGATCCGGCGATAGATCTGGATAAGCTTGTCATGCTTACAGATGTTGAAAAATGCATCGCAACATACAGTTTGCAGATTGATGGGAAGACTGTAGCGGAATCAACGGGGAAAATAACCATCTGTCCATACAACCAGTGGAATGCAGCACTGATACTGCTGCCTGCATATATGACGCCAAATCATCCGAATGTTATTAACATTCTTCAGAATGCATCCAAATGGATGATTGTGAATGGAATGAATCCTTCTCTTGAGGGATACCAGAGCAAAGGTGACCGGGTGGAAGAGATGGTAGGAGCGGTATTTAATGCTGTAAAAGAATCCAATATCATCTATTCAAACCCTCCGGCAAGCTTTTTTGGTCCGCAGAGAATCAGGCTGTGTGAATCTGTATTCGAGCATAAATTTGCAACATGCATGGACATGACAATTCTGTTTGCATCCTGTCTTGAATCATTCGGACTTCATCCGATACTGATTACTGCTCCCGGACACATATTTGCTGGGGTATGGCTCAATGCCAAGGGGCATTTTCAGGAACCGGTGCTGTCTGATGCGAAGCTGGTCCAGAAGTACATAGAGGGTGGCGAACTTGTGGCTGTTGAATGTACTTCCATGAACATGGGCAAAGAAGACAGCTATGAAGATGCAAAGAAGATAGCATATGAAAACATCAAGGCGATTGCGAAACATGACATACCGGATCATGAATGCATTGATGTTCAGATTGCAAGGGCAATGGGCATTAGACCGCTGCCAATGAGAGTGAATCATACCTATGCACCGGCAGATCAGTATGTAAAAGCAGAAAAAAAGATTCCTGAACCTGTTGAAGAGAAGAAGCAGGAAGAATCTGAGGCAGCCGCTGCAGAGATTAAGCCTGAAGCAGAAAAACCAGTTTCAAATGCGACGGTATCGGCATATGAAAAAGTTGACTACAAGGCATTTGAAGAAGACCTGACAAATATTTCAATCGATAATTTCTATGATAAGCAGACCAGGCGTGTATTAAAGGATGCTATTGCAGAAATAGTTGCTGTTGAAGGACCAATCAGTCAGCCTGCACTCATCCGGACGCTGATTAATACAACCAACCTAGGAAGAGCAGGAAAACAGATTGCTGAACATCTGGATAAGATGGTAGCAGCAGCTGACGTCAAGATTACAAGACAGGCAGGCGTAAGATTTCTTTGGAATCACGGTACGGATCCAGCAGAATATATGGAATATAGGTATAGGGAGCAGAGAAATCCGGAAGACATATGCAAGTATGAGCTTAAGAATGCGGTATGCTATCTCCTTCAGGAAAACGGTCCAATGACCAAGGCTGAGATTACCAAAGCCATGGTTTCGCTGTTTGGCTACAGCCGCTCAAGCAAGAAACTGGAAGACGGCGCAAATGCTGCTATCAAGGCAGCAAGAGAACTGAAGGCCATTGTGCAGGATGAGGATAAGAGGTTTGTATTGACACAGTAGAAAACTCTTAAGATTTGGAAAGATTCATTTATGTGGATGCAAAAACTGAGAGGGAACAACAGTGGCAGAGTACAAGAAATTCAAACAAGTGAATAATGATTATCCTGAACATGTTGTTCTTATTCAGGGGAAGAACAGCGTTGGAGCCTTTCATGAAAGTGCAGTATTGATTAGTACTATTAGGATAGGGAGCATGAAAAAAAACTATGCTGTTGTGAGAAGTTTTGCAAATGCTGAACAGGTGTTACAGAGAAGAAAAATATCATATGTATTCCTTGATAATAATCTTACTCCGAAAAGACAGGTATCGTTTAAAAACAATTCGTACAATTCTATTCTTGGATTAGATACCACTGAAATACAGAACATGGATGACTTTGTAAAGGGAAATGACAACTATGTAGTAGTTAAGTATTCTCCATCTGGAACAGAATGTAATTATCATGGAAAAAGCATTCTTGGTCACCGCTATTTCAAAAGGTATTATACAAAAGGAGTTGTAAGACTGAGTCTGGCAAGAATTGAAAGTGTCCTGCATGAACATAGGGCTTCATATATTTTAATTGATAAAGAAGATAATATCATTAAGACTGTAACTTATGATTCAAAGCTTATAGGAGAGTACTTTGGTTTGGATATCGAAGATAGTACTGACGCGGTCATTGTTGCTGATATGAAACCAACTGTCAATGTAACGGGAAGCAGGCCGGTTATTGAAGCAGGAATCAGTATTGCAGATACATCTGTAAAAGAGTTGGCTGATAGTGCACCAGAAAGTGATTCAGGTTTTGAAATTAAAGACGAGGGTTTTCAGGAGCTATCTGTTGAAGAAAATGACATAGTATTTGATTATGATGAAGCGCAGGACTATCAGAAGCAGGTAGAACTGGAAGAAGTCGATGAAGATGAGTTTTGTGATCTTGCATCGGTAAGAAGCATATATTTCACAGCTGGGTTTAAAAGGTTCTATGAAAAGGCAGATAGAAGAATTAAAAGCGATATAGATAATATTATTGATAACTTCCGAATCAATGACTATGAACAATTACAGACTTATTTAAAAAAGAGCACAAACAAGCCTTTGAAAGGATCAAAATGGAATCTGGAAAAACTTTATGTAGACAATTCTAGTGGACATAGACTGGTATGGTGTCGTGGCGAGGAAATGATGTGGGACGGATGCGAATCGGATTCAATTGTGATGATAGAATACGTAACAGATCACGATAAGGGACAGAGCAGAGCAGCTAAGAAATTTGATCCAAATACAGAACTGTTTCGTGCTTTTGAAAAAGCAGAAAATGAAAAGTACGATGCGTTTGAAGAAAGTATACCTCCATATAAACTGAATAGAGGAAGTGGAAAAACTGTTTTCATACCGCAGCTGACTGAAAATCAAAGAAAACTGGTAAAGTTAGCTTCTCCTATGATGATTCAGGGATGTGCAGGAAGCGGAAAAACGCAGGTAAGTGTAGAAATTCTTAAAACGTTAATTATAAAAGAACAAAAGCCAATATATATTACATTTACAGACCAGCTTAAAGGCGATATCAGGGCTAAGATAGGGAAGATGCCCGGATTAGAAAAAGTAGATTTATCAGGCTGCGTGAAAACTGTTACCGACTTCTTCCTTGATTGCATGGATATGAATCAGGGAGATATTAACTATATCAGCAGAGAAGAATTTGTTACGTGGAAGGATAAGCGGTATATACATAAAAAGGATAACAAATATAAAAACATAGACGGCGACTTTTGCTGGACGTATATCAGAGGTGTCATAAAAGGCGGAACCGAAAGCAAAGATGATGTAATGCCGCGAGAAGATTTTGTTCAGTGGATGAGCAAGAAAGAAGGTGTAGATGGAACAGTTTCCAATCTAATATATGATATTAATGAACACGCAAACAGCAGCCTATATTCTGATGAAAAGGCGTTAGATGATAATGATCTTGCAGACGTGATACTGAACAATCCAGAATTGAAAGCATCAGTTCCCTGTATTATTGTAGATGAGGTTCAGGATTTGACGTTCAAGCAGATAAGGGCTATTCTTCATTGTGTAGAACATAGCAATGTATATTTATGTGGAGATTCAAATCAGAGGATTAATCCTACAATCATTGACCTGGATTCTATAGAATCCCTATTTTTAGCAAGAAATACAGAACTGAATAAAGCGTATCTTGGGCATTCGTTTCGAAGTGGGCAGAGTCTGGTTGAATTCGTTAACCATCTTTCAGAACTCAGACGTGAATATGTTGGTAATCAGTCGCTGTTCAATGAAGAAAAAGAAACGTCTTTAAGGAAAGACGAGGATGGATTATGGGCTACTATTTGTAATGAGAAAACTATAGATTTTGCGGAAGTATTTGCGATAGCAAATGAAGCAGGAAACTGTAGTATTATAGTACCTGATAAAGAAACCAGGGAAAAGATCATTGGCAATGGAAAGAATCTAGACGACCGTGTATATACAGTACAGGAAGCTAAAGGTCTTGAATACGACATTGTAATCATTTTTGATTTCATAAGTCATAAATTCGCAGATTTCGAGGATATTGTAAACAAGAAGAGAAAAAGAGACACCTTTGCCAGAGTGCTGTTTAATATGCTTTATGTAGCATGTACAAGGGCAAAAGACAAACTGATCATATGTGAATCAAATTGTCCAGAGGATATCAGAAAGCTGATATATAAAGACATTTCGGTAAAGGATAGCCTGACAAATATAAAAGGGTATCTTGACCTGGATCAGGATGATGAAGGATGGCTCAAGGAAGCAGAACATCTTTTAGAGGAGCGAAGATATAAAAATGCAATAAAAGCATATGAACGAGTATCTGGGGTAGATGTTGAAAACGACATAAAGAAATGCAGACTAATGCTGGACGTTGAAGAAGCTATTGGCAGTATTGATACTTTGGATATTGTAGAAAAGTGTGCAGTTGAGCTAATTGATATGGAAGCATACGATTTTGCAAGTCAGGTATATAACCAGTTAAAGGACAGATATGATTATGTTAATAGCTATTCGATATATGCCAGATATATGAATGATGAGTTTGTTTCCAGTGATGATATACGAATGGCAATCAGTGAAGTTGGAAATGAAGTGACTGATATGGAGATAAGAAACTGGGGACCATATATTGAGAAAAAGTTAGAAAGTAATGGTCATATGCTTACCAGAATGGATGAGATAATGGAGAAAATGTAAGATGGAAGATATGAACTATAAAAATATGCTGGAAAGCTTTGAGAAAAGTGGAGAACAGTTGGATGAAGCAACAAAGAAGCTTGAAATGCTTGCAGACAAACTGAACAGATATTTTGAAGCATCAAAGAAAGTGGATGATCTTCTGGCTATGTTTAATGGCATGGACTTTGATGGTATCGATAAGAATATTGAAATAATGACAGGCAACTATAACAGCCTTGTAAAAGATGTTTGTGATATTAGAAAAAAAGTTGAAAGCATAGACATAAATCAAAATGCTTTTGAAAAAGAAGTACGTGAATTGCAGGAAAAATTCCAGATAGATCTGTCTGATATCAGAGAGAGCAGCAATCACATGCTTGATAAGATTGTTGCAATGTCAAATGGAACTGTATCACTGCTTGAAAAGGTAGATAGTCTGATTGTGAAAAGAGCAGATATTCAGAAGCATATTGTGAAATCTGAAGAACACGAGACCGATGCTAAAATGATTCATAAGAGATATCCTAGAATAATATCGGGATATCCTGAAAAAACAAGTAGTGCAAATGGTATTTAGAGAAAGCTGCAGCCAGAGCTGTTGTTTTATATCGAAGGATCGTTTTGGAAGAAATAATTGCGAATGTAGATAGTTTCAAAGAAATCTATTATACAGAGGGACAAAGGAGCTTTTTATGAGTAGTGTTAATCGAATGGCAGGTGCACCGTGGCATGTTGAGGTGCTTGGAAGAAAAGAAGGGGAAAAAGAGAAGCCTAAAAGGCATAAGTCAAGATGTGAATACTATACAAAGACCGATAATGGAGACGAGCATTACAAAAGATACAAGAGACCTTGCTATTGATCCGCCCATTGCACCGCTTATAAAGAGTTGATTCCGGCTAAGAACAAGGATGTGAAAAAGGTTTCGCAGAATAAAGCGGTAGAAAAGAGCGCTACAGATTTTGAAGGTATAAAGATTATACAGATGGACCAGATTAGAGAGCCGGGAGATTTATATGATAGGAAAATTGAAACAGAAAAGATTAATGAAATAGTAGCAAGGTACAAGAGCATAGGTAGTCTGGATAGGCCTATTGTAGTGTCTTTGATTAGAGGAAGATATTTACTAAAGGGTAATTATAATTACTATCTAGCAGCTAAGTGTTTGAAACTGGAGAAGGTTCCTGCAGAAACAGGCACTTATTCCGAGTTAAAAGAAAGAAATAAACTTAGAACTATTGGAACAAGGGTGCGTATAGGGAGAAAAAAAGAAGAAGGGGTTGTCATAGCTGCAGAAGCAAGCAAGGTGACTATTAGATTTCTTGATGGCAGGGAAGCAAAATACGATATTGTCAAGGGGTTGGAACAGGGCACAATTGAAATTGTAAAAAAGAATGAGTATTAGAAGACGTTTTTTTAGTTTGGGAAGGAATTATGAAGAATGTACAAAAGGGAGTAAATGATTTAGCAACTTTATATCCGAAACTTGTGAAAGAGTGGCATCCAACTAAAAATGGCAACTTGAAACCTGAAGATGTATTTCCGGCAACACATCGTAAAGCATGGTGGATATGTCATAATGGTCATGAATGGGAAGCAATGGTAAGTAATAGGACCAAGGGAAGAGGGTGCCCATATTGTGCAGGGCAGAGAATTATTGTAGGTGAAAATGATCTGGCAACTACAAATCCGGAACTTCTGAAAGAATGGGATTATGATAAGAATGGTGATATGAAGCCAACAGAAGTAAGGCGAGGCAGCCATAAAAAGGCGGCATGGATCTGTAAAGAAGGACACAGATGGAATGCAGAGATTAAAAGCCGTGCATCTGGTATAGGTTGTCCTTATTGTTCAGGAAAGAAAGTCTTGTCAGGGTTTAATGATCTTGAGACAAAACTGCCGCATGTCGCTGCAGAATGGGACTATGATAAAAATGGTGGTCTTACTCCGAAGGATGTAACTTACGGGAGTGGGAAAGTTGTGTGGTGGAAATGCAAGAACGGCCACAACTATAAAATGAGTGTAGACGCAAGACGGGCTGGAAATGGCTGTAGTGTGTGTTCAAAAAGAAGAAGGACGTCATTCCCGGAACAGGCAGTATATTACTATGTAAAAAAAGAATTCCCAGATGCAATTAATACATATAAGGATATCTTTCCTGGCAGCATGGAACTTGATGTATATATCCCATCAATCAAAGTAGGAATAGAATATGATGGAAAAGTATATCATCAAGGGGATAAACTTATAACGGATCAGCGTAAATATAATATTTGCAAGGGAAATGGGATATTGCTTATTCGAATACGAGAGATAACATCATATAGCCCTATAACACGATTTGACAGAGAAATTCAGATACCAGACGGCAGAAGTAAATATCTCAATTATGCAATAAACAATCTACTTTTTCATCTAGGGAGAATTGTAGAAGTAGATGTTGATAGAGATAGACAGGAAATATTGACATATCTAACGGCTTTAGATAAATCACTGATGTCTGAATATCCAGCTATTGCGGCTGAATGGGATTATGAAAAAAATGGATTATTGAAACCAGAATCATTCCATCCTGGATCAAATGAGAAGGTATGGTGGAGATGCTCTAAATGTAATCACGAGTGGAAGACATCCATCGCTGAGAGAACCGGCAGAGATAAAACAGGATGTCCTGAATGCGCTAAAATAAGGGGCGGTATAAACAGAAGAAAAAGCAACTTAAGGAGAAATGGAAGCATAGCTATTACAAATCCGGAATTACTAAAACGGTGGAACTATGAGAGAAACTCTGTAAGTCCTGAGCAAATTACTGAAGGTAGCGGAGAAAAATTCTGGTGGAAATGTGATAAATGTGGATATGAGTGGGAATCGGTAATCAGTCATGTTAAAAGAACCGCGGGATGTCCTTATTGTAATCATAAGGTAGTTATTACAGGAAAGAATGATATTGCGACACTTTACCCAGAATTAATGGACGAATGGGATTTTGAATCCAATGCTGAACTGGATCCTACAAAGATATCCAAGGGTAGTGGAAAGAGAGCAAATTGGATTTGTAAGGAATGTGGACATAAATGGAGCGCTGCAATACATACAAGGACTGGTGGAAGCGGATGCCCTAGATGTGCTATAGAAAAAAGAAGAAAGAAAAATAAATAGGACCTGACAGGTCCACTAAGCAAAGACAGTTTAATATATACTCATCGTGAAAATAAGCGATGGAGGTTATAGAAATGGCAGAACACAAGTGAAAGTGAATGATTGCATGGAAAGAAATCGTTTAATTGAACTAATAGAAGAATATAGAAAGTCAATAATACAGTCAGAGGCAGAAGTTAGATCCAAATTTATTGTGCCATTATTGGATGCGCTTGGTTATCCGTCTGAGTTGCGATCAGAAGAGTTCCCGGTATATGGTCGAGATGGAAAAACAGAACTAAGAGCAAAACCGGCAGATTTTTTGATTTTTTCTAGTAATGAATTTGCAAACCACAAAAATAAAACACAAAAGAATCTTGAATGGGTCAGGAATCATAGCATTCTGGTTGTAGAAGCTAAGAAACCGAATGAAATGGAAGAACTACCAGGGCAAGCACAGTTTTATACAATGTGGAGTAAAGCAGTTGCATATATACAGACTGATGGTGAACGAGTAATGGGTTATTATTATAGTCCCATTACTGAAGACAATCAGATGTTAGACGTGAGAGTAGATGAATTACCCTTTAGGGAAGAGATTGAACTCTTTAGTTACAAGTTACTGTTAGCTATTAAGGAAGAAGCGGTTACAAAAAACCAAGATATTCATAGGGTTTTGGAAGATGGAATACAAGATATACCAGAGGAATTAATTGTATATATTCGAGAAGCTCTGGGGAAAAATGTAGAGGACGATTCTGATGAAGTCGCATATTACAAATTCAAGGATCTTTACGAGTATTTTCTTTCTAATGATATTCGCTATGGGATACCAGAATTTATGCTAGATGCAATTCGAAAAGAATATCAAGCTAAGATATATATTAATTCTGATATTGCTCCTGTATGCGAAGGGAATGTTGGTGAACAGTACTGGGAGGATATTACAAGATTTGTATTTATTAATGAGTTTGCTGATATGACATTAACACTATCAAAGGATGTAATAAAAAACTTCGATTTAGGATTTAGTGTGTTCGACAAGACTGTAAAAGAGCGTCTTGAAAGATTTAGCGTGATTAGAAAAATGTTAGATGCAAACAGCATACATATAGTATTGGATGATGGAAAAAGGTTCTCGTTTTCACCTAGTTCAGAAGACATTGATTGGAAACGTAAGGAGGAAGTAGATTTCTATTGCGAATACTATACTTTTGAATTTGAACGATTACAAGCACTAGAAGAATATTATGAGATTACTTTTGATTTAGGCAATAAGCCTAATGACATGAGCATGCAAACAGTTTTCGAAGCAGTT
>JAZRWY010000097.1:0-10510 GCA_045599945.1 Anaerovoracaceae bacterium
AACAACTCCATTTTTAATGTTGAACTCGGCAGCCTTCTATCTCTGTACAACTCCCTTGTCCAGGAGATTGATGTCCTTGAAAAAGAAATCGTCAGACTGGTTGAGGATGTGCATCCACACTACATGTCAATTCCAGGAATCGGACCGATATCAGCTGCTGTAATCTACTCGGAATACGGTGATATGTCCAATTTTTCCAATCCGGGACAGATGCTTGCATTTGCCGGAATAGAACCCGGAGTTAATGATTCCGGCACCGAATCCCATGGAGGCCGGATGGTCAAGCGTGGATCATCTCTGCTCCGCTATACATTGATTAACTGTTGCCTGCCGTTAATTCGTTTCGATATGACATTTGCAGCTTACTATGCCAAGAAACGCAGTGAAGGCAAACCACACAGGGTAGCCATTACACATGTGGCCAAGAAGCTCATCAGAGTCATATATACATTGGAGAGTAAAGATATCGACTTTGATCCTCAGAAGCTTCGCTAAATATTGCAACTTCTCATCTAGATTTTACCCATCTGAAAACGATATATTCGGTTGGGTCTATTAAAGTTACCCATTTTTAATGATTAAAAAAACTCAAAATACCCTTGACTATTTATAGTTTGTCACCTTTTAAAAATAATTTCTTGGGTTGACCAGCGAACCGTTGACCTGTACTTCGAAATGACAGTGCGCCCCTGTGGAATGACCGGTGCTTCCAACCTTAGCGATTACCTGTCCCTGGTATACCTTATCTCCAACAGAAACCAGAATCCGGCTGGCATGTCCATAGACGGTTACCATTCCGTTCTGATGATTGATCTTTACACAGTTTCCATAGCTTCCGTTATATCCTGCAAGGATGACTGTACCGCCATCTGCCGCATAGATATTATTTCCTGTCCCGCAGGCAAGGTCAACGCCTCTGTGGAAGCCGCCCCATCTTGAACCAAAACCGGAAGACTGGTATCCTGCCGGACATGGATTGATCAGATGTCCGCTTCCAACAGTGGATGGTCTCTTCTTTGTTCCAACCAGAACAACCTTCGTAACAGGCTCCTGGATGACTGCTGTATCCACCACGGTTCTGTTGACTTCCGCACCATCTTCACAGATGACCTTTGCTTTGATTCTCTTTTCTCCCTTTTGACCTTTTGTCTGCACCTGCTTATCGCCTTCGTACAGCGAATCGGTTTTTACTTCTTTTGTTTTATAGGCGATGGATTTCTTATATACATCATATTTTTCTGTCACAACAGTAACCTTCGGGCTTCTGTTTATGACATTGACAACCGTTCCCTGCTGCAGAGATCCCTGCTTTGAGATTTCAGGATTGATTTCGTAGAATTTCTCCTTACTCATTCCATAGGCATCTGCAATGGCATCCGGCGTATCACCGAGAGCCACGGTATATCTTATTTTGCTTTCTCCTTTTCCAAGAAGGGCCGCTGCTTTATTGGCTGACATCAGTTTTCCGACCGTGGTCTCCACCGGATGGATTGTAATGCTTTCCTTGAATCTGGCATCAATATATCCGCCGCCTTCTTCCGGCTTAGCATACTTGTCCTGCAGAATCTGAAGCACACTTTTCGCCGACTCTTCAGATTCCAGTGTTGCCGCTTTTTTATCGTCTACATAGATTCCATATCCAGAAACCCTTGTATCCTGCATATATGTCAGTTTTCTGAGAACATCATCGGCAGTATCGATGGTTTTTCCTACAATGCTGACTCTCTCAAAGGAGAAATCCTCCTGTGCATCAATCTGCACATCTACGCCATATTCTTCCGTCAGACTTCTTGCTGCAACATCGAGTACCTTGATGACATCTTCCTGTTCCTTGACAATTCCTAGAGTTCTTCCGTTATATGAATATTCATATCCATTGATATAGTTAAAGCCCGCAATGATACAGATATAGATGAGTACCAGTGCGGCCAGATATACCATGACCTTTTTTCTATATTCCCAGATGGTATGAAGAAGACCGTTCCCGGATTCCTTCAGTTTTCTGCCGTCTGCTTCCAGACGGTCTCCCAGGCAGTCCACACCGGCATCTGTCTTTTCCATCAGCCATGCTGCCTGCTCCGAAAGCCCGCCCGGCTCACCGGGCGCCGCCCATCTGCCGATTTTCTTCAGTCCGCCCCGGATTTCCCGGCCGTCCTGCCTTGCCTGATCGGAAACAAGGTCCATCCAGTAATCTACTGCATACTGGATTTTATAGAAGATTTCAGAGATCCCGCCCGGGCACTGTGGGGAAAGACTTTCTAAAAGGTCTTTTTTCATCCAGCGCAGACTGGTTCTGCTTTCTTCAATGTCCGATTTCACCTGCTGCTTCAGTTTATTGATGCAGACATCGATAAACTCAAATACCTGCTCATACAGAAGCGAACCGCCGGCATATGTTTTTGCCGTACAGATTTCATATATTCTTTTCCAGATGTTTTTTTTCTTTACTTCTTGCTTTTCTGCCATTGAATAGCCTCTTCTGCTCTCTCTTTAAAGCATTCACAACGCATGCCGTCCGGTGTCACTCCCGTATCCTGACAAATGTCACACAGATAATGGATTTCCATATAATCCGGTGTAAAATTGTTATCTGTCAGAAGAAATGCCTTCTCTACATTCAGAGCGTCCATTTTCTCCCTGATTTCATGGATTTTCTGCTCTCTCTGATTGTCTGCAATGCCGAACATCGCCTTGGATATGGCAAGATTCAGTTCTGCAAGACTGTCCTCAATCCCCTTGATTTCCGGTACCTTTTCAAATACTTCTGCTTTTCTCTGCTTTGCTTCGGTTTCTTCCCGCTCTCTCACAGATTCATAATATTTCAGGATCTGGCTGTTTGAAATCTTTCTTCCTGCAGCATTTCCGGAAGAGCTTCCTTCTTTTTCATTTTGCTCGTTCCAGTTGGAGAGAATCTTGTTGATATAGTTCAGATTCGGGTTGGAGATTCCGCTGGATTTGTCACAGGCTTCCAGAACTCTGTCAATGGTAAAACCATACGCATCAAACCATGTGTCCATGAGTCTCTTTTCCTTCTCCGTCCATTTGCGCTCAAAACCGAGGGCTTTGAATACTCTCCGGTACTGATACCTTCTCTCGCTGGTATCGTTGAGATAATTCTCCACATCCTCTGCATTCTTAAGGCCTGCATCCATCCAGTTGCGGATGATTCCGCCAACATATCTTGACGTAATGATTCCTTTTTCCTGCGCCTGCTTATATGCATAAAGGATGACTTCCGGATCGGCGCCCATTTCCTTCATCCAGTCAGCCGCATGATCCATTTCATCCCTGCTGAGCGGTCTTCCAATCTGGCACTCCAGGGCCATGAACAGGCCCTGAACCTCTTCATCCTCCAGAAAACAGCTGCCTGCCGGTCTATCTTCCGGTATCTCGCTGACTTTCATGCCGGCTTCCTTTAGAGAAAGGAACTCCACATCATAGTTGAACCGGTCATCCGGCGCTTTTCTATGTTTCCTGACCACACCTCTGGATTCCCAGTAGTTCCATGCCTTTAAGACATCTTCTTCCTCCATGCCCAGCTCCATGGCGACCATGGCATTCGAAAGCTCACTGCCAAGCTGTGCATGCATTCTGGCGAAAACATATACCTTGACATAATCTCCAGGCGCTCCAACCATATATTCATTGATAAAAATATTTTCTATGCCGGTATCTCCCAGATACCAGTGATGATCTTTATTCATGTAAAAGGACATTCGCTATTCGTATCCTCCACCCTGTACTTTATTGTTAAACTTTGTAAACTGTGGCTGCCACATCAGCTCTACAGTTCCAACTTCACCATTTCTATGTTTTGCGATGATTACTTCACAGATATTCATCTTTTCCGATTCATCGTTATAGTAGTCATCACGATACAGCATCATGACAACATCGGCATCCTGCTCAATCTGTCCGGATTCTCTCAGGTCGCTCATCAGAGGACGCTTGTCTGTTCTGCTTTCCACGCCTCTGGAAAGCTGAGACAGTACAATGACCGGACAATCCATCTCTTTGGCCAGCTGCTTAAGCGATCTGGATATGGCTGAAATCTCCTGGGTACGGCTTTCGGTTCTCCCTTTGGACTCCATGAGCTGAAGATAGTCGATGACAATGAGGTCCAGCCCTTTTTCTGCTTTCAGCCTTCTGCACTTGTTCTTCATTTCCATGACCGTATGTGCACCGTCGTCATCGATGACAAGATTGGTCTTGCCGAGACGGTCCAGCGCCAGCGATATTCTATCCCAGTCCTTGTCCTCCAGAGATCCCGTCTTGATTCTGGAAAGATCGGTTCTTGATTCCGCTGCCAGCATTCTTTCTCCCAGTCTCTCACGGCCCATTTCCAATGAGAAAACTATGACCGTTGCATTTTCTTTTACTGCTGCATTCTGTGCAATGTTCAGCGCCAGCGCCGTCTTACCCATGGATGGTCTTGCCGCAATGATGATCATGTCCGCCTTCTGAAGCCCGTACAGTTTCTTATCCAGGTCCAGAAAACCGGTAGGAAGTCCTGTGATTTCCGCACCTTTTGACTGCAGCTCGCTCATATGGCTGATATTCTGCATCAGAATATCCTTGATGGGAACATAATCCGATTGCTGTCTTTCCTGACCGATTTCCAGAATGCTCTTTTCTGCATAATCCAGGATCTGCTCCACATCGATGCTGTCATCAAATCCTTTCTCTGTAATATCTGCAGATACTTCAATCAGTCTGCGCAGAGATGCCTTTTCTTCAATGATTCTGGCATATTCCAGCGCATTGCTTGTCGAAGGCACTTCATTTACCAGTTCTGCAACATATCCGATGCCGCCTACCATGTCAAGAGAATTCCTTCGTTTCAGTTCCTCTGCAACTGTCAGATAGTCTACCGGTCTGCTCTCTGAATAAAGGTCTCTGACTGCCTCAAAGATCTCTCTGTTTATTCTATTGTAGAAATCCGACGGATCGAGTGTTTCCACAACACCGACCATAATGTCTTTTCTCAGCATGCAAGCGCCGAGTACGGATTTTTCAGCTTCCTCATTATGGGGCGGGATTCTCTGTGCCATGTCCTTCTCCTATTCTGCTTCAACGGATACCTTAATCTCTGCTGTAACTCCCTGGAACAGTTTCACTGCCACTTCTGTCTTTCCTGCTGCCTTGATCGGCGAGGAAAGCTGGACCTTCTTCTTGTCTACATTGACGCCAAACTGTGCATTCACAGCATCTGCAATGTCTGCGGATGTAATGGAGCCAAACAGTTTTCCATTGTCGCCGCCTTTTGCCTTGACAACTGTTTCTTTTCCTTCAATGGTTTTCTTTATTTCTTCAGCTTCTGCCTTGCCTGCATCAAACTTTGCTTTTTCTTCTGCCTTCTTTCTTTCCAGCGCCTTCATGTTCTTATCTGTTGCCTCGATTGCAAGATTCTTCTTAAAAAGCATGTTTCTGGCATAGCCATCGCTGACATTTACTACTTCTCCTGCTTTTCCGCTGCCTTTCACATCCTGTAAAAGTATCACTTTCATTTCTATTCCTCCTTCAATATTGCTCTGATGGTCTCTATGATCTCTTCCGGCGTTTCTTCCACCTGGGCTCCTGCCGTTGTCAGGTGTCCGCCGCCACCCAGTTTTTCCATGATTGTCTGCACGTTGATGTCGCCCAATGACCTTGCCGATACGACCGTCTGTCCATTCATGTCTACGCCTGCTACAAAGCTTGCAGTGACGCCTTTCACTGTCAGAAGTTCATCGGCCGTCTGTGCAGATATCACCTGGGCATCCGTATGCACCTGGTTAAAATGCGATACCGCAATGCCGTCCTCGATGGAAGCATTTGCAATTGCTCCCGCACGGATTGCAAATGTATCCTGATCCACCCGGAAAAATCTCTTGACCGATGTTGTGTCTGCACCGGCACGTCTGAGCCAGCTTGCCGCTTCAAAGGTGCGTACACCTGTCTGCACGGCAAATCTGTTGGTATCTATGGTCATTCCTCCAAGCAGCGCTTCTGCTTCCAGCTTGGAGATTGTCTTTTTTGCTCCGGCATATTGAAGCATTTCCGTCACAAGTTCACTGGTCGATGATGCATATGGCTCAACATAGACAAGCACTGCATTGCATATGGCATCCTCTGCCTTTCTATGATGGTCAATGTTTACGATCTTCCTGCTCTTCTTCAGAAGCTCCGGACATTCTGCAAAATATGCCCGGTGCGTATCCAGCAGAACAACGAGGGTATTCTCGTCGGCCATGGACAATGCTTTTTCCGATGAAATGAACATGTACTCTTCCGATGCCTTTGCCTGCTCATATACTTCGGACAATGCTTCGTTATATTCATTGATGACAATATATACGTCATTCTTTAATTCTTTTGCAATTCTATGGATTCCCAGTGCAGATCCGAAGGCATCCATGTCCGGGTTTCTGTGACCCATGATCATTACTTTGTCCGACTGGTTGACAAGCGCTTTGAATCCATAATATATGATTCTGGATTTTCCTTTGTTGCTCTTTTCTACGGCCTTTGCTCTGCCTCCGTAGTATTCAAAGCTGGTATTTCTCTTAACAACCGCCTGGTCTCCCCCTCTTCCGAGTGCCAGATCCAGTGCTGCAAGGGCAAAATCGTCATTTTCCTTGAAGTCTCTGCCTGCCAGGCCGATTCCGATGGAAAGTGTTACCGGAAAATCTGCCTGTGTCTCCACCCCGCGGATATCGTCAAGAATGGAAAACTTGTCCTTCATCATCCATTCATATGCGCCATACTGAAATACAAAGAAGTAGAGGTCGCTTCTGTATCTTGTGATGGATGCATTGATTTTTCCGCCCCAGTTTCTGATCCGGCGGTCAATGTTTGTATCCAGCTCCAGAAGTCTGTCATTATCTGTCGCATTCTTGAGTTCATCATAATTATCCACCTGAACAATTGCCATGCATGCTTTTTCGTTATAGTAGGCGAATTTCAGATTCTCATAATTCGTGATATCCTTGAAATAGACTGCAATGTTTCCGTTTCCCATGAAAACAGGGCGCAGCAGTGCGGTGACTTCATATCCCTTGTATCTGAGTTCTTCTTTTCTGCCAGCTGCATCTGCCACCTCCTGATATTTAAAGGAGGTCAGTTCAAAGATGTTCCTTTCCACCAGTTTTCCATATGGAAAAATTTCCGTAATGTTTTCACTTTCCGCAATGATTGTTCCCTGATCATTGATGACACAGACTGGTAAGGCCGAATATCTGCATATTATTTTTTCTGCACAATTATTATCCATTTCTATCTTCCTCTGATTCGTCCTTTCAATCCAAATGCAACATCAATGAATCCAAAGATGCAAAGGATGAATGCTCCGCTTCTGAAGAAAAACATGCAGACGCAGAGCAATACCGGAAATACTTTCCTGATCCTCTTCAGCTTGGCATGATGGAAGATCAGGGATACTCCCTGTACGGCAAATGCATATTCAAACAATGCAAAGATATTGGTATATACCACGTCCGCATATTGCACTTCCCCTCTTGCCAGAAGCCATGCAGTCAGAAATGTAAGGCACCATCCTGTCAATGCGCTCCGGTCCAGATTAAATTCATTGATCGGAGGCATCAGAATTGCCTCCTTGCCCTTCTTTATTCTCCTGCGTGCCAGCATTCCATATTCCAGATAGGAGACAATTGCTCCGAAAACAAAGAATGCCGTCGGCAGAAGCTTGAATACTTCTTTATAGTAATTTGTGAGCTGTTCCTTCTGCGCCTCTCCGGACAGTTCCGTCAGACCCAGCTGCTTCAGCGCCGCATCATTTTCCGTAATGTTTTTCACCATCTGATCAATGGTTTCTCCTCCGGACATGTCAATCCCGGCTACCGATCCCATGCCAATGGCCAGAAGGGCGCCTCCTGCCGCAAAGATTGTTCCGACCACTACTACTCTAAATGGCGGATTCTTCAGCTGAATGCCCTTCGGCATGACTGCCAGCGGAAAAATGATACATCCCACAAATGCCATGATTAAATACATCTGTAATCTACCTTTCTTCAATACATAGTCCATTATATTATACCATAGAAGCCCCCTGATGTAAGTGAATCCTCTCACCTTTGCCATGCAAACCGGGCAATTTTGGAGTTTTTCCTTCTTTTTTTCCTTTCCACCACAACATCTTGTGGAATAAAAAAAGAACTGGAGGGAAATGCCCCTTCAGTCTTCTTCCAGTGGTATGCTGATCTCCATTCCATTCACTTCCAATCCTGCATCTGCAGGAATGAGAATATATCTTCTTCCATCGATGACCTTTGCACGGATCATGGAAGCGGCCTCCGGCGATGCCTTGATTTTTATCTCTGCAGTAGAAATTTCAAACTTCCTTGTATCCATGAGGTTTTCCGGTCTGAGAACTGCATCCTCTCCCATTCTTTCGGATACCGCCTCCCGGAAGCTTTCAATCCTCCCCTTTTCCAGTCCGCTGTCCTTCAGGAAATCTGCGGCTTCATCTATGCTGATTCCAAGAGGCTCCGGATCTTTCATCTCCTTATGGAGTTCCACTACCTCCCTGAACTTTTCATGAACAGTCTGAACAACATCAAATGACAGGTCCTTATTGAGGGAGCTTTCCATGGCATCGGCAAACATATGCTTCTGCAGCGGCGCGCTGACAGGCACGTCACTTCTGAAAAGCCCATCGATCAGATCCTCCTGGATGTTTTCTGCATCACGTGTATAGTACATGGCATGGTAGATATCCGATGATCTGTCATTGAATGCCGGAAACATGAAGCCGATTTCAGGATTGGATGCGATCTGTCCTGTGTTTGCCTGTGCAAAAGCCCCATTATCACGGTTGTAGCTGAGAATCTTCTTCGGCTCCTTCACAGGGCATACGGCAGTAATGAAGTAACGGAACACTTCGCCTGCGCTGTCCGGAATCTCCTCATCATTTCTGTCTTTTGATGAAACATCATAGGTATCATGGGCCATGAGAATCAGGTAATTTCTGTCATCGGATGCAAATGTTTCAATGATGATCCGGAAGAGTTCCTTTCGCGCGTCTTCATCCTTCAGCCCTGAATCCTTCAGTCTCATGAGAAGTCCGTGCTCCTGGGAACTTTCAACCTGCTGGTTTGAAAACTCTATGTCCATGAGATTTTTCGCATATGCACCGGAGAGTACCTTTCTGAAAAGCTTCAGATACATCTCCTCCTCTTCCTCCGGCATGAAGCCCGGCATCATTTCAAAGGTGGAAATGATTTCCTGATTGGCATTGACATAGCAGCCATGGATTCTGGCAATGGCATTGCCGTCAATCTTAAATCTCCTTCTGATCTCCTTGATCTCATTCTGATTCATGTCATTCTCCCGAAATAATTAAGCCAGGACAGCTGTCCTGGCTCATTTACAGTTTCTCTACCGAATTATTCAGCAGTATATGGTAATAAAGCAACGATTCTAGCTCTCTTGATAGCCTTTGTTACTTCTCTCTGGTGCATGGCACAAGTTCCAGTGATTCTCTTCGGTAAGATCTTACCTCTTTCTGTTACATACTTCTTGAGTTTTTCAACATCCTTGTAGTCGATCTTCTCAGTCTTATCTGCACAGAACTGGCAAACCTTTTTTCTTCTCATGCCGTTGCCACGTCTTCTATCCATCATTGTAAGTTTTCTCCTTTCCTAAATTCCTAGAACGGAATATCGCTGTCATCCTCAAGACCTTCAAATGCCGGTGGCACATCTGCCGGTGGCTCCTGATTGAATGCCGGTCTGGATTCTGTCTGTACTCCGTCATTTGCTGAGCCTAAAAACTCAACTCTGTCTGCGACAACATCGGTAGTATATACCGTATTGCCATCCTTGTTCTGGTAACTGCCGGTCTGGAGCCTGCCCTGAACAGCAACCTGTCTGCCCTTGGACATGTATTTTTCAACCAGTTCTGCAGTTTTTCCAAAACAGGTCACTCTTGGAAAGTCCGTCTGTTTTTCTCCGCCTGATCTTACAGGTCTGTCAATTGCAAGTGTAAATGTTGCAACTGCCATCTGGCTCTGAGTATATCTAACTTCAGGGTCTCTTGTAAGTCTGCCGATTAATACTACGCTATTCATCTCCGGGCTCCCTTCTTACTTTTCATCCTTATTGATGATCATGTGTCTTATTACATTGTCAGAAATCTTAAGTCTTCTGTCAAGTTCTGCAGGTAATTCTGGGCTTGCCTGGAATGTAACTACTACATAGTATCCTTCATTCTTCTTCATGATAGGATATGCAAGCTTTCTAAGTCCCCATTCGTCTACTTCGCCAACTGTACCGTCAGCTTCGATGATGCCCTTTACAGTTTCAACTGTAGCAGCTTTCTTCTCATCTTCTAAAGTAGGATCGATAACGAACATAAGCTCATAATTTGTCATACTTTTCACCTCCCTATGGTCTAAATGGTGCCAGGTCTGGATGCCTTGCAGCAGCGCATATGCGCTCCTGGCACAAGGATTAATTACAAGTGCATGAAATGTCCACACACAACAGATAGTTTATCATCTGTCATGTCTAAT
>JAZRWY010000098.1:0-9909 GCA_045599945.1 Anaerovoracaceae bacterium
GTTAAGAGGCGAATTCACAGAAATGAAGTACTGCTTCAGCGACAATGAAATGGAAGCACTGCTTCAGAAACTTGCTACAACAATTGGTTATTAATTTGTTATTAAAATATATTTTAAATGGAGGAATTGAAAATGTTATCATATCCAAAAGATTTATTCTACTCAGCAGACGATGAATGGGTAAAGTTCGATGGCGACGAAGCTTTAATCGGTATTTCCGATTTCGCACAGGATGCACTTGGCGATCTTGTATTCGTTAACATGCCGGAAGAAGGCGACGAAGTAGTTGCCGGCGAAGCATTCGGCGATGTTGAATCTGTAAAGGCTGTTGCTGACCTTATGTCACCGGTATCCGGCGAAGTTATTGCAATCAACGAAGAACTTGTTGATGCTCCTGAACTTCTGAATGAAAAGCCATATGAAGCTTGGATCATCAAGGTTGCTGTAACTGAAAAGGGAGAATTACTTGACGCTGAAGCTTATCAGAAAAAGTGTGAGGAGGAATAAGAATGGGAAGTTATGTACCTTCCACTCAGGCTGAGAGAAAAGCCATGATGGATGCGCTTGGTATCAAGGACTTTGTCGAATTATACCATGACGTTCCGGAAGAGATGCTTCTCGAACAGCTAAACCTTCCAGAGGGAAAGAGTGAACTTGAGGTAATGCGTGCATTCAAGGAAATCGCATCTGAAAACAAGATCTACGATACAATCCTTAGAGGTGCAGGCGCATATGACCACTACATTCCATCAATCGTTAAATACGTACCTGCAAAGGAAGAATTCCTGACTGCATATACACCATATCAGGCAGAAATCTCCCAGGGTCTTCTTCAGTCAATCTTCGAATATCAGACAATGATCTGCGAAATTACTGGAATGGACGTATCCAATGCATCCGTATATGATGGAAATACAGCAGCAGCAGAAGCTGCAGCAATGTGCAGAACAAGAAAGCAGACGGTAACCCTTATTTCTGCAGCTGCACATCCTGATACAATCAAGACTGTACAGACATACTGCTATGCATCCGACAACGAAGTAAAAGTTGTTCCTTGCAGGGATGGAAAGACAGATCTTGAAGCATTAAAGGAAATGATGACTGATGACGTTGCTTCCTTCTACGTACAGCAGCCGAACTTCTACGGTCTGTTCGAAGATGCTGAAGCAATGGCTGAAATCGTACATGAAAAGAAGGCAAAATTTGTCATGGGCGTGAACCCGATTGCACTGGGGATCATGAAGACTCCTGCAGAAGTTGGCGCTGATGTGGCAGTAGGTGAAGGACAGCCTCTTGGAATGCCGATTGCATTCGGTGGCCCTTATCTTGGTTTCATGGCTACAACCCAGAAGAACACAAGAAGCCTTCCTGGCAGAATCGTTGGTGAGACAACTGACCACGATGGCAACAGAGCTTTCGTATTAACACTTCAGGCTCGTGAACAGCACATCAAGAGAGAAAAGGCAAGCAGTAACATCTGCTCCAATGAAGCTCTGTGCGCATTCACAGCAGGTCTTTACATGACTGTAATGGGTCCGGACGGACTGGCAGAAGTTGCTACACAGTCCATGTCAAAGGCACATTATCTGGCAGCTGGTCTTTGCGCAATTCCAGGCGTAGAGATGAAATTCAAGGGTGAATATTTCCACGAATTCGTAACAGTAATGCCGAAGGCTGAAGAAGTATTATCTGCACTTGAAGCTGCAGGAATCTTAGGCGGATTCCCTGTAGAGGACGGCATCCTGTGGTGTGCGACAGAAAAGATTTCAAAGGCAGAACTCGATAAAGCCATCAATATCGTAAAGGAGGTGCTTGCATAATGAAGCTTGTATTTGAAAAAAGTGTAAAAGGACGTAATGTAAGCATACTTCCACCATGTGATGTAGAAGTGGTTTCACTTCCGGAAGAGTTAAAGAGAACAAAGGCACCGATACTCCCTGAAATGTCAGAAACAGATGTATCCCGTCACTATACGGAACTGTCAAAGCAGGTACACGGTGTAAACAGCGGTTTCTATCCTCTTGGCTCCTGTACCATGAAGTACAATCCAAGAGTCAATGAAGCAATCGCTTCCATGCCAGAGTTCACAGGCATTCATCCGCTTGCTCCGGCTGAAGCCGTAAAGGGATGCCAGAAGGTATTAGACCTTGCAGGCGAATATCTCTGCGAGATTTCCGGCATGGACGGAATGACATTTGAACCGGCTGCAGGTGCGCACGGTGAATTTACCGGTGTTCTTCTGATCAAGCAGTATCATGACAGCAGAGGAGACAAGACAAAGACAAAGATCATCGTTCCTGACTCCGCCCACGGTACAAACCCTGCAACTGCAAACATGTGCGGCTATGAAATCATCAACATCGATTCCGATGAATCCGGCTGCGTAGATCTGGAAGCATTAAAGGCAGCTCTTGCAAACGGAGACGTTGCAGGTCTGATGCTTACAAATCCTAACACAGTAGGTATCTTTGATCACAACATTCTTGAGATCACCAGACTGGTTCATGAAGCCGGCGGACTCTGCTACTATGATGGAGCAAACCTGAACGCTGTCATGGGCGTAGTAAGACCTGGAGACATGGGTTTTGACTGCATCCACATGAACTTACATAAGACATTCTCAACTCCACACGGCGGCGGCGGCCCTGGTGCTGGAGCAGTAGGATGCAAGGAGTTCTTAAAGGAATTCCTGCCAGGATCAGCAATCAAGGGATCCACAGCACCTGTACAGGTCAGAGGATTTGATGGCAACTTCCTTGTAGTATTAAGAGCTCTTTCATATATTATGACATTGGGTAAGGAAGGCATTCCTGAAGCAGCTAAGATGGCAGTATTAAATACCAACTATCTTCTTTCACAGATCAAGGGAACATTCACACCTGCATTTGACTGCACTTGCATGCATGAATTCGTTCTTGATGTTGGTCCATACATGAAGGAGACCGGTGTTAATGCTCTCGATGTTGCAAAGTCACTCATTGACTACGGCATGCATCCGCCTACAATGTATTTCCCTCTGATTGTTCATGAAGCTCTGATGGTAGAGCCTACTGAAACAGAAGGTAAATCCGCATTGGATGACTGTGCAGCAGTATTCCGTGAACTGTATGAACTTGGTTTCAAGGATCCTGAATACATGCATAACGCACCGCATCATGCATATATCGGACGACCAGATGAAACAAAGGCAGCACGTAAGCCGGTTGTTCGCTGGAATCCGGAAGCAGATGATTAATCGGATCAGATTAATCTATGCCAAGGGTACAGACCCATACAGGAATCTTGCATTAGAACGTTATCTGGTGGAGAATGTGGAAGATGACACGGTCATTCTGTATTTATGGCAGAATGCCCATACAGTGGTTATCGGCCGCAATCAGAATCCATGGAAAGAATGTAAGGTAAATAAACTCGAAGAAGACGGCGGACATTTAACACGCCGTCTTTCGGGTGGTGGCGCTGTTTACCATGACCTTGGCAACCTGAATTTCACATTTATCGTTTCCGAAGAAGAATACAGCATTCCAAAGCAGCTTTCCGTTGTGCAGAAAGCATGTGAATATCTGGGGCTGAAAGCAGAAGTATCCGGAAGAAATGATGTCCTGATTGATGGGAGAAAGTTCTCCGGCAACGCTTTCTATAAATCCAATGGAAAAGCATATCATCATGGAACACTTCTTGTGGATGTCAATACGCAGGCCCTTGCAAAATATCTGACGCCGTCCAAGGCAAAACTGGAGGCAAAGGGTGTAGATTCCGTAAGAGCAAGAGTCATCAATCTCATTGAACTGACTCCGGACCTTACCATTGACCACTTAAGAGACTGCATGGCCAGAGCGTTTGAAGAAACATACGGCATGAAGGCAGAAGTGTTTGATGTGGAATCACCACTGCTGGATGAATATGAAGCACACATGAGAAGCTTTGAATGGCTGTTCGGAAAGACAGCAAAATTTGGTTTTACGTGCAGCGACAGATTTGGCTGGGGAGATGTGGATATCAATCTTCAGGTGGAAAACGGCATCATTTCGGATGCCAAGATCTATTCAGATTCAATGGACTGGGAGTTTGCAGGCATACTCAATGAAAAACTTCCGGGCACAAAATTCAATCATCAGGCGATTGAAGATTGCATCAGGGCAAACCTTTTAGAAAAGGATATTGCAGATGATCTTGTCAGCCTGATAGAAAAACAGGAAATTTAGAAAAGGGAAATATTATGGCAAATTTTGATTTAATTGTAATCGGAGCAGGTCCCGGCGGATATGTTGCAGCATTAAAGGCAGCAGAGCTGGGCATGAACGTTGCTGTAGTGGAAAACATCAGAGCCGGCGGTACATGCCTGAACAGAGGCTGCGTTCCTACCAAGACGCTCCTGCATTCATCCAGACTCTATAGAGACATCACCTGTGATGAAAAGTCCGGCATTACTGCAGAAAAGGTTAATATCAACATGGAGCAGATCTTCGCACACAAGAGAGAAGTGACGGACCGTCTCGTATCTGGCATCGAAGGAATGTTTGATGCTTCAAAGATCACCTACCTGCATGGTACAGGAACCATCACATTCCCTGGTACTGTAAAGGTTGGCGATGAAGAATATACAGCAGACAAGATTATCATTGCGACAGGTTCCGTTCCATCCAATCCACCGGTTCCGGGATTTGAGCTTCCGGGCGTTCTGACGTCCAATGAGCTTCTGGAAGGTTCCGACCATGTATATGATTCTGTAGTAGTCATCGGTGCAGGCGTTATCGGCATTGAATTTGCAACCTTCTATAACGATCTTGGTGTGGAAGTTCACCTGATTGAAGGCGCAAAGAGAGTTCTTCCGATGCTGGACAAGGAACTGGGACAGGGCCTTGGCAGAATCTTAAAGGATAGAGGCGTCGATGTGCTGACAGATTCCATGGTTGACCATGTGGAGCAGGACGGCGATAAGCTGAGAGTCTTCTACAACAGAAAGGGAACCATCGAATCCGTAACCGGCGAAGTAGTGCTTGCTTCCATCGGAAGAAAGCCGTACATGGACGGCGTACTTGCTGATGGCATTGAACTGGAAATGGACGGCAAGGACATCAAGGTAGATGAAAACTACGAAACAAGCATGCCGGGCGTATATGCAATCGGTGATGTTTCATCCAGGATGAAGCTTGCTCACGTTGCATCTGCACAGGGCATTGCATGCGTGCAGAAGATGGTGGGTCAGGACAATACAACTGACTTCAGCATCGTTCCATCATGCATCTACTCCAGACCTGAAATCGCATGTGTCGGCATGACCGATGCAGAAGCAAAGGATGCAGGAATCCCTGCAAAGGCTGGAAAGGCAATCCTGACTGCCAATGCCAAGGTTGTCATCATTGACGGAGACAGATCCATCATGAAGGTTGTGGCAAATGCGGATACCCACGAAGTCATCGGTGCCCAGTTCATGTGTGAAAATGCAACAGACATGATTTCTCAGATCGGCGAAGCCATGGCAAACCACCTGACTGCAGAAGATCTTCTGAAGGCAATGAGACCGCATCCTACATATGAGGAAGGTTTAACAGCTGCAATTGAAGATCTTGTTAAGAAACTGAACAAGTAGCAGAACACGAAATGCATTCTAGACCGGAGTAATCCGGTCTTTTTGCGTGAAGAAAAAATTCAGATGAAATGTGAAGGTAATGGAAGTGTTTGATGCATTTGCTGGAATTCTGGGACTTGCCATTGGCGGCTTGCAGGACTTCTGATCGTTGTGCTGAACCGGAATAAGAAATGCCGGACAGAGTATGATGAGAGACGGAGAAAGATTAAAAATGAAGGATATCGGCTTGGATTTATTCTTCTTGCCGTATGGGAGATGGTTGCATCCATGACAGGCATATCGGGTCAGGAATTCCCAATCAGCGCAGAGGTGCTTTCCATGTGTGGCGTCATGGTAGCAATATTTGTTTCCTGTGCCTATGCCATCTGCAGAGCGCTGGACAGGACATTGGATGACCTGTTAAACCGGAGAGAAATCTCCGGTTCTTTTCACATGTGGTTGAAATCTGCCCGATCCATTGGTACAATATATAGTTGGATATTAATGTTTTTTGAGAGGTAACTATGAACGACTATCAGAAATATATCAGGAATTTCAGTATCATTGCACATATAGATCATGGCAAGTCCACGCTGGCAGACAGACTCATTGAACAGACAGGGCTTGTTTCAGAAAGAGACATGAAGGAACAGTTTCTGGACAACATGGATCTGGAAAGGGAAAGGGGCATTACCATCAAACTGCAGACGACAAGACTGGTCTATCGGGCAGAGGATGGAAATGAATACATTTTAAATCTCATCGATACCCCGGGCCATGTAGACTTTAACTATGAGGTATCCAGGTCACTGGCTGCATGTGAGGGTGCAGTGCTTGTAGTGGATGCGACCCAGGGAGTGGAAGCGCAGACGCTGGCCAATGTCTATCTGGCACTTGATGAGGACCTGGAGATCTTTCCGGTGCTGAACAAGATGGACCTTGCTTCTGCAAGGCCGGATGAAGTCAAAGATGAAATTGAGGACATGATTGGAATCGAGGCCCAGAATGCACCGCTGATCTCTGCGAAGGCAGGAATGGGAATCGACGAGGTTCTAGAAGCAATCGTAGCAAACATTCCGGCACCGCAGGGCGATGAAAACGGAAAGCTGAAGGCTCTGATCTTTGATTCATATTATGACAACTATAAAGGCGTCATCATTACAGCCAGAATCTTTGACGGCTCTGTAAAGCGCGGAGATGTCATCCGCATGATGAATTCAAAAAAGACGTATGAAGTAACGGAAGTGGGAACTTTTTCACCGGGATATGTGCCGGCGGCATCTCTTCGCGCAGGGGAAGTAGGATACATCCTTGCATCCATCAAGCAGGTTGCGGATGCAAGAGTCGGAGATACCATCACCCTGAATGAGAATCCGGCAGATGAAGCTCTTCCCGGATACAAGAGGGTGCAGTCCATGGTATACTGCGGCATTTATCCGGCAGAAGGGGAAAAGTATGAGAATGTAAAGGATGCGCTGGAAAAACTGCAGGTGAATGATGCAGCCTTTCATTTCGAGCCGGAAACATCCTCCGCACTGGGTTACGGCTTCAGATGCGGCTTTCTGGGACTTCTTCACATGGAAATCATTGTAGAGAGACTGGAGCGGGAATTTGATCTTGGTGTCATTACTACATCTCCAAGTGTAATATATAAGGTGGTGCTCAAGGATGGCAGGGAGGAGATGATTCAGAATCCTACCAATCTTCCGGATCCCCTGGAGATTGAACATATTGAGGAGCCGATTGTCAAGGCGGACATCATGATCCCCAATGAATATGTGGGAGCAATCATGGAACTCTGCCAGGAAAGGCGCGGCACCATGATTCACATGGAATACATCACGCCGACAAGGGTGCAGCTCCATTATGAGATGCCGCTGAATGAAGTCATCTATGATTTCTTCGATGCGCTGAAATCCAAGACAAGGGGCTACGGCTCTCTGGATTATGAATTTGCAAGATATGAAAAATCCAATGTGGTTAAGCTGGATGTACTGCTGAATAAGGAACTGGTGGATGCCTTCTCCATGATTGTCCATGAGTCAAAGGCAAGAGCGAGAGGCAAGTTTGTCTGTGAAAAACTCAAAGAGATCATTCCGAGACATCAGTTTGAAGTGCCGGTACAGGCGGCAATCGGAAGAGACGTCATTGCAAGAGAGACGGTCAAGGCATATCGGAAGGATGTAATTGCCAAATGCTATGGCGGAGACATTTCAAGAAAGAAAAAACTTCTGGAAAAGCAGAAGGAAGGCAAGAAGAGGATGCGACAGTTCGGTACGGTTGAAGTCCCTCAGGAAGCTTTCACTGCGGTATTAAAATATGATGATAACAAATAGGAAAAGCCTGGGAATCTATGTCCACATTCCGTACTGCATCAGAAAATGCAGCTATTGCGATTTTCTTTCCTTTCCGTGCAGCATGCACGGGGAAGAGAACATTGCAGATTATGTGGATGCTGTTCTGAAAGAGATGGCTGTCTACAGGGAGATGAAAAACGAATATGTGGTGGACAGCATTTTCATTGGAGGAGGAACCCCTTCTTCCATCGATGAAAAGCATGTCCTTCGCATTCTGGAGCAGCTCCGGAGAAACTTCGATCTTCTTCCGGATGCAGAGATTACCATTGAAGTCAATCCGGGAACGGTCTGTGAGCGGAAGCTTTCGGCATACAGAAGGAGCGGAATCAACAGGCTCTCCATCGGCGTGCAGAGCTTTTCCAATCAGATATTGAAGGGACTTGGAAGAATTCATACGGCAGAGGAGGCTGGAGAAGCTTTTCGCATGGCAAGGGCGGCAGGCTTTGATAACATCTCCATTGACCTGATGTCTGCAGTGCCTGGTCTTACCATGGAACTGTGGCAGGATACGCTGGAGCAGGCAGCAGACCTTGATCCGGAACACATTTCCTTCTATTCTCTGCAGATTGAAGAGGGAACGGACTTCTGGGAATGGCATGAAAAAGGGATTTTAAAGGAAACGGATGTGGAAACAGACCGGGACATGTATCATTATGCCATAGAGTGGCTGAAGGAGAAGGGATACAGCCAGTATGAAATATCCAATGCAGCAAAGCCGGGAAGGTTTTCGCGGCATAACATGAAATACTGGTCCATGGAGGAATATCTGGGACTTGGCCTTGGAGCCAGCTCCTACCTGAGACCTTACCAGGGGCTTGACGGAAGACCCCTTCTGGGCGCAGGAATGAGCTTTCGGGCGGCAAATACATCCTCGCTGGAGGAATATGTCCTCCGGTCCGGAAAACGGAAGTTTTCGGGAGATGGGGCTATTCTTCTTGCAGACTGCAATGCATCCTTCCATGAGAACACATTCTTTGATGATGCATCGGAATTTGTTTTTACGGGACTGAGAAGAACCAGTGGCATTGCTCTTTCGGACTTCTTCGATTTTACAGGGAGACATTTCTTTGATGTCTTTGGCGGGGAAACGGAGAAAAAAATTGCCCGGTGGGAGCAGGAAGGCCTGTGCTGCTTTACGCGCACCGGGAAAACTTATGGAGATGAACGGGACTTTCGCTTTTGTCTGACGACAGAGGGCTTTGATGTTTCCAATAAAATATTTGTGGAGTTTGTATGATGGAAAAATATATTATGGCACTGGATGCAGGGACCACGAGTTCTCGCTGCATCATATACGATAAACAGGGAAAAATCGTTTCGTCCGGACAGAAACCTTTTGAGCAGCATTTTCCAAAGCCCGGCTGGGTGGAACATGATCCGCTGGAAATCTGGGCGACGCAGGCAGGTGTTGCAAAGGAAGCTTTGGAAAAGGCCGGGCTGAAAGCAGAAAACATCGACTGCATCGGTATCACAAACCAGAGGGAGACAACGGTTGTCTGGAACCGCAGGACCGGAAAGCCGGTATATCATGCGATTGTATGGCAATGCAGAAGAACGGCGGAATATGCGGATGCATTAAAGAAAAAAGGTCTGGAGGAGACCTTCCGGAAGAAAACCGGTCTTCCCATTGATCCATATTTTTCGGGAACAAAATTGAGATGGATTCTCGAAAATGTGGAAGGAGCAAGAGAGCAGGCAGAAAAAGGAGATCTTCTCTTTGGAACCATAGATACCTGGCTGATCTGGAAACTGACCGGGGGAAAAGTGCACGTGACAGACTATTCCAATGCATCCAGAACCATGATGTTCAATATCTCCACCCTTTCATGGGATGAAGATATCCTCAGGGAACTGGACATCCCTTCCTGCATGCTGCCGGAAGTAAAGCCAAGCTCCTACATTTTCGGATATGCCGATGAGAAACTGTTCGGCGGCAGAATCCCCATCGCAGGAGCCGCCGGAGACCAGCAGTGCGCCCTC
>JAZRWY010000099.1:0-22904 GCA_045599945.1 Anaerovoracaceae bacterium
GATTTCAAGGAAGTTTATGCATCTTAAAAGGGTTGTCTTACCTCCGCCGGATGAACCGATGATTGCCATTACTTCACCCTTTTCAAGCGATACATCTACACCCTTCAGAACCTCCAGCTTTCCGAAGGATTTATGTAGTCCGGATACTTCTAAAACTGGCATATCTAACCCTGCTTACTTAAAATAGCTGAGCTTCTTCTCAAGCGCACCGAATGCAAGCGTAATGATGCCGCTGAACAGAAGATAGTAAAGTCCTGTCATAAATAATGGCCATATAATACCTGCTGACTTGATAAAAATCTGACCAGCCCAGATGATTTCATATACCGCAATGATTCTTGCAAGTGATGTATCCTTCACAAGGTTGATAAATTCATTTCCCATAGGAGGAATGATTCTCTTCACAACCTGAAGAAGTACAATCTTAAAGAAGGTCTGCCTCTTTGTAAGGCCAAGCACTTCTCCTGCCTCATACTGTCCCTGCGGAATACTCTCAATGCCGCCCCTATATACTTCTGAGAAATAGCATGCATAATTAATGATAAATGCAATTAAAACGGCAATGAATCTGCCGCTGTTACCCATTCCCCATATGTTACTTCCTAAAATCAAACCAGGTCCATAGTATACAATAATAAGCTGGAGCATGAGAGGCGTACCTCTCACGATCCAGACGATTGTTTTTACTACATATCTAAGTGGTTTGAACTTACTCATGGAACCGAATGAGATCAGTAATCCCAATGGCAGCGCTCCAAGAAGAGTCAGAAAGAAGATTTCCAGAGTCTTGATGGAACCTGTTGTCAGTTCCAGCATTACCTGTTGAAACATTTAGTGAGTTCTCCTAATTTAAAGTAATATATTATTCAGGTTTTACCATGCTTTCCTGCGTTCCGTACTTTTCTGCACACTTTTCAACTGTTCCTTCTTCGTATGCTTTCTTGTGCCATTCGTTGAATGCTGCAGTAAGGTCTGATCCCTGTCTGAAGCCTACAACGTATAATTCTTCAGTAAGACTAACTGTTGCTGCAAGATCTGCATATGAAGTCCCTTCACCGATCATGGCACCAGCCATGAGCGAATCGATGATGCATGCGTCAGCTGTTCCTGCTGCTACTTCCATAACTGCATCAGCCTGAGTATTCACTGCTGTAAATTCATATCCATTATCTTCAGCTGCATCCTTACCTGCTGAACCTTTTTCTACTGCAAATACAAGATCTGCGGCATCGGCTGCTTCCTTGATGCTGTCAGCCTTATCCTTATTTACAACGATAATCTGCGCATTGTTGCAGTATGCCTGAGATGGTGACATTGACTGTTCAACTTCTGTAGTTAATGTCATGCCGTTCCAGATGCAGTCGATGTTCTTGTTGTCAAGTTCAAGCTGCTTGTTGTCCCAGTCGATTTCGATGAATTCTGCTTCGATTCCAAGTGATTCAGCGAATGCCTTAGCCATGTCTGCGTCAAATCCAATCCATTCACCATTCTTATCCTTGTAGTCCATTGGTTCAAAGTCTGTGATACCAACTACAAGTTTTCCGTTATCCTGTACATATGCTACATCCTGTACTGCTGCCGCTTCTTCATCTGATGATCCGCAGCCGGTAAATGCTACCATGCCAAGGCAAAGAGCCATGATGCTTACAAATGCAATAATTCTTTTCTTCATGATTTTTCTCCTTTATTTGTACGAGTATTTATCGCTTTACTGCGATAAAGCAATTGTTGATTACAAAAAAATGATACCATTGAACCCGCGCTCCGTCAATGGTATCAATCCTTTTTCTTCAGCAATAATTTATCCACCTGATTCGACAGCAATGCAGACAGCAATGTCCCTGCTATGGCCCATCCAAGAACCGTAAATCTCCATCCGTAGAGAAACATCATCACGGTTCCGGTCGCCAGCCGGTAGATCCCGGATATGACTACCAGAATGAAGAATACCATGGCTGTAATCAGTGATAAAACATATATGACATAAAGAATCCTGTTGATTGCGTTCATTTCTTTCCTCCCATGCACATTATATCACACATTTCCTTGTTTATGGTGCCATTTGAGGATATCACCGCATGATGCAATGGAAATAAGGATGACACTAGTTTAATTATTCCTTTGGGCAGCACAAAGGCGATGCTTTGCACCGCCTTTACTGCTTGGTATTATTTATTACTCTTTCAGCGAAGAGTTATGGACTTCATGTCATTCTACAAAGAATACATCCATCGGAAGTTCTCCGGCCTTAAGGAACATGGCTACATATGCCAGCAGACTGCGCTTAATGTAATCTATTCTCGCCTTCTCTTCCGTCGTATGGATTACAAACTCCTGGCCGGGACCATATCCGATTACAGGTTTCTTCATGATAGGTCCAAGCTGCGGCGTATCTGTTGAAAACGCCCAATAATCATAGATTACCGGTTCACCGACTTCAGCAAGACCTTCACTGCATGCCTGGATAAACGGATGCTCTCTGTCAATGATCCATACCGGCTTAGAACTTTCTATGACTTCTTCTTTCCCTGTAAAAGCACGTCTGAGATTCTTATTTACGCTAACTTCTGCGATAAATTCAGGGTCTTCCTTTGCCAGTTCATCAACGATATCCTGAACTTCCCTTATTGCACCTTCTACAGTTTCACCAGGAACAAGTCTTCTGTCATAAACAATGACACATTTATCTGGAACTATGCATAATTCATTGGGTTCACAATGATACATTGTAAGTGCCATTCCAGGCTTTCCAAGATAAGGATCTTCCTCTGTCTTCAAAGCCATCATTTCACTGACTCTCTCAATGAGTTTTGCCGACTTTTCAACAGCATTAATTCCCAGCCATGGACTTGAGCCGTGACAGCTTCTGCCCTTTACTTCCACACGGATTTCCATTCTGCCTCTATGTCCCAGCATGACCTTGAGTCCTGATGGTTCGCAGCAGACCATGGCATCCGGCTCTATTCCTCTCTTCGGAAGTTCTTCCTCGCAAAGCTTGATGGTTCCCATCATTTCGCCATTCTCTTCAAGAACTACTGCTGTAAGCAGGAATACGCCAGGAAAATCCATGCCTCTCTTCTTTAATTCCGCAAGAATTCCGCCTGCATATAAACACGCTGCAAGGTTGCATTTTAAATCTCCTGCTCCTCTTCCGTGAATGACTTCTGTAAGTTCTTCTTCCCCGGAGAATGTATCAGGCATCATCACTTCATCTATTACAGCCTCGTATGGAGAATACTTGCCCCATGAATCCGGATCGGCACCATCTACAGCATCCATATGGCCGTTATACATGATAACCGGGCCGGGAAGCGTTCCTCTAACAAGACCTGTAACATTTCCCCAGTCGTCTATGGAGATTCCCTCATATCCAAGTTTCTCCAGTTCTTTTACAAACTCATCGGCTATTTCTTTTTCTTCGCCGGAGTTTGATTTGATCTCTATGATTCTCTTGCAGAAATCTATCAGTTCTTCATGCTTTTCCAGCGCTATTTCTTTAATAATGCTGTTCATTTCTACTGCTCCCTTTCATATTCAATCTTTCCGTCGATAATTGTCATGTCAACCTTGATATCCCAGATCTTTTCCGGAGCTGTCTGTAAGAAATCGCTGTCAAGAACGGCAATGTCCGCAAGTTTTCCAAGTTCAAGACTTCCCTTGATATCATCTTCAAATGATGCATATGCACCGTTGATGGTAAACATTCTAAGCGCCTGCATTGGAGTGATTCTTTCATCAGGATTGATGATCTGTCCTCCCTGTGTCTCTCTGTTTACTGCAAGATGTATGCCCATGAGCGGATTGGAGAATGTGATTGGACAGTCACTTGCGCCTGCCGTGATGATTCCTCTGTCAAAGAAGCTCTTGCATGTGAACATTCTATCTGACATTTCCTTGCCATAGTTCTTTACATAGCCGTCGCCGAATTCATACAGGAATATCGGATTTGAAATAGGTACAATGTTCAATTCTTTAATCTTTGTAAGAAGTTCATCATTAACCATGCCGCAGTGCTCTACTCTATGACGTATGCCTTCTCTCGGATAAAGCTTCTGCGCTCTTTCAATGGCATTTACGATGACTTCTACACCCTTGTCTCCTACTGCATGGGAGGTGCACTGCCAGCCGCCTCTGTGACCTCTTTCAATATAGTCGTCTACGACTTCCTGGCTGAATGATAAGATTCCGTGGTTTCCTGCTTCGCAGGCATATTCATGAATGGTAGCTGCAGTAGGTCCTGATGATGATCCATCAATCATGAGCTTGATCGGTCCCATCTTGAGATGCTCATTACCGTATCCTGTCTTGATTCCGATCTTGAGATAATCGTCCACAAAATCAAGATTATCTACAAATGAGAATACCATTGTGTAGAGCCTGATCTTGAAATCTCCGCTTTCAACTACTTCCTGGAATGCCCGCATCTGTCCAGGCCCATATCCGCCCGAATCATGGAGTGATGTGATACCTTCCTTGAGAAGAAGTTCGTTTGCTTTGATCATTCCTGGGATAAGCTCATCAATTCCCATGAGCGATGCATTACACATGTACATGTGTGCCTCTTCTCTCATTACTCCGGTAAATTCGCCGTTTTCATGCATGAAAGTAAGAGGATTGTAGCCTGTTACATCCGTAAGTCCTGCAATCTCCAGGCTCTTTGAGTTATGCGTTGAGATATGGCTGCAAACTCTTGTAAGCATTACCGGATGATCCGGTGCTACCTGATCCAGATCAAACTTGTTTGGATGTCTTCCTTCTTTCAGATACTGGTCATTGTATCCCCAGCCTCTGATCCATTTTCCTTTTGGAATCTTCTTTGTTTCCTCGAATACAGCTTCCTTTATATCTTCAATTGAAGATACTGCGGATGGTCTACAGTCAATCGTCAGCGCATTACAGCCTGCTACTCCTGAATGAAGGTGCGATTCAATGAATCCAGGAATAACCGATCTCCCCTTAAGGTCTATGACCTTGGTGCCTTCTCCTATCACGCCAGCTGCTTCCTCTGTCGTTCCCAGAAAGCTGATCTTGTTTCCTGTAAGACCGATAGCCTCGTAGATCGTATCTTTCTTATCTACACTAATAACACTTCCGTTTACAAATACTAAATCTGCTGCCATTCTTAGTCCTCCTTTCAATAATTCAGAACATTTAAAAATCTTTATTATATTCTAGAGAATCAATCTTAATTCCGTATAAATTGGAAGTAATCATATACTAACAAGAATAAAGATTTGTTAAGAACAGACGCATGACGGCCGCACCTGCAGCAGGGCAATGCAACCCTGCTGCAGGTGCCCTGCTCTTATTTGTGGCACACACTGAATACATTCTTCTACATTCCACTCAAGGTTACTTTAATTCGAAGGATTTAACAATATCGTCTACTTTTGAAATAAGCTTCGTGTATCTGTAATATTCAATGGTATTCGTTATGTTATATTGCGCCTGTATTGGATAGATGGCTACGTACTTGACACCTTTCTTTTCTCCAAGGACGTCATAATAGTTTTCCACCTTATTCTCTCTTTCAACTACATGCTCTTTATATGAATCATCTCTATATTCCACAATCGATACCAGAAGGCCCCCGCTTGTCTCATATGTCTTCATGTCATATATGTCCAGTCTGCCATTTTCATACTCGGCAAAACTCTTATCCTCATATGTGTCTGGAATTACAATGGTATATGAACCGGCATCATATTCTCCGACAGGAAGTGGCTCTTTATCGGACTTGCTGCATCCGGTAAGGAAAGCCACAGCAAGCAGAGTGAGACTGATTGTCAGAATAAGCTTATGCTTTCTCATCTGCTTTCATCTCCTTCAGTACCTCTTTTTCTATTTCCTTTTCAAAATCAATGACATCTTCAATTCTCCAGGCCTCAATATCCGCTTCTTCGCAGGCCTTAAGAGCATCAGGCTCAAAACCTCTTGTTGCCACTACAATTCCAGGCTTTACGGAATTTCTCTCAGCAGCTTTCACGAATTCCTCTATTTCCCTTCTGTTCACTCTTTCTTTCAATGTGACATATAGGCTGTGGTATTCGCCTCCATCTTCATATACGATTGACAGGCATCTTCGGAATTCTGCATATGCATCCATGCCGTATGTCTTAAACATGCTGATAAGTTCATTGGAAAAGTTTTCTGAATTCTGTTCCTTCCAGAAAGAAGCTTTCTTTCTTCTGTCCCAGGCTTCATGATCATATGTGGCACGGGCATATTTCACGAGATCGTCATACTCTTTCTCATATTCAAATTCTTTCCCGTCAATGAGTCTCTGTTTCTGGTCCAGTTCAGCATTCAGTCTCTTGAACTCACTCATCTTCTTCTTTCTTCTGAAATAGTAGAGGAAGAACCAGAATAAAGATCCGATTGCCAGGAATCCGAAGATCAGATATGTAGGATTCTTTGCGATGCCCTGATAGGTAACCATCCCAAGCATGAACAGAATGGCAACATATCCTTCCCAGCTGAAGGTCCCTCTAACCGGTTTTGGTCTTTCTTTTTCTATGGCTTTTACTGCTTCGTTCTTCTTTTCTACAAAACGCTTGTAATTTCTATACAGTGCCCCAAGGTCAAATTCTTCCAGTCCAAATGCCGCAACATCCGGTTCCTTCAGAATCCATTCAGGATTCAATGTCCTTGTGCGAGATAACTGATTCATCAGCGTCTTCCATGATTCTTTAGACTTTGCCATACCATCTGCCTCCTATATGAATGGTGCAAACAGCGATTTTAAAATCGGCATGGAAAGCACCATCTCTCTGAATGAATCATTGTCCTGTGCTATATGGATTGTTCCAAAGAAAAATGCTGCAAGCATCAGAACCAACAGTAACGGCTTGGTTATTCTCTTTCTTTTGATCCCTTTCTTTAACTTCTCATATTCTCTTCTTTCTTTTTGTATTGCATCCATGATGCATTTTTCAAGGTCCTCTGGAATCTCTACTGACTCATAGACATCCATGAGTTCCTGCATTTTTCCCCTTGAATCATCATCCCCTAGGTCAGGCTGTATCCTGAGCGTTCTCCTGACCTCTTTCAGCCTGAATCTAACCTCTTCAGGCTTAAGTCTAAGGATCTCTCCTGTATCGCTTTCATTAAACCCTTCAAAATAGTAGAGTTTGAAGCAGTTTGTCTTTGAAGGCTCCAGTGTCTCCATGAAAGCATAAATCTGAGAATCATATGTGAAATCTCTCTTATACTTTTTGTAATCATGAATCCTGTTCAGACCCTCTTTTGCAATGAGCTGGAAAAACCATATGGTTGACCTTGGAGTACTTTTTAGTTTTCTTCCGTTTCTAAGGCTGAAATATATGGTCTTTTCCAGGATATTCTTTACCTGCTCTTCATTCTTTACCAGGCTGTATGTGAATCTGTAGAATCTCTCATAATTCTCCATAACAGAATCCACCAGATTTCTATTGATAGCCTCAGCTCTTTCAGGAACCAGGTTTGCCATGCTATCCCTCCTCGCTAATACAATAAGTTATAAATAATACCATAATAATGAATCATGGTGCTGCATCATGAGATGCAGCACCTGATATGTAAGTTTGTCATGCAATAACTATCTCATTAGTCATACATGTTCTTCTGATTATAGAAGTCTGAATACTGCTGCTCTAATTCAGCCATAAGCTTTTCATCTCTTGGCTTAGTGCAAAGTGAAACGATTACGAATACGATGATATTCATAATGAATGCAAATAATCCTGTACCGCCGTTAGCAAATGCACCTGGAGCTGTAACAAATCCAAGTCCGCAAACAGCATTGATACCGCCGCCAACAAGTACGCCTGCAACAGCGCCTGCGGTTGTTGACTTCTTCCAGAATAATGCACCACAAGTCGGTACCATTACCTGTGCGGTAAATCCAAGAGTAACAAGTCCGATATTTACAAGAAGACCTGGAACGAACAGACACATTACATATGCCATTGCCGAGAACAGTAACAGCGTGATACGTCCTACCCAGATGGTTCTGTTTTCAGTCATGTTCTTATTGATATATCTTCTGTGGATATCGAATGTCCATACATTGGATACTGCCAGTACCTGAGCATTTGCAGTTGACATTGCAGCTGCAGCGCCGCAGGCCATAAGAAGTGATCCTATAACAAATGGAGCCTTGTTGAACAGTACTGTTGGCAGGATATAGTCAGCGTTTTCGTTGATTAATTCTTCAACCTCTGGATATAACAGCTTGCCGGCATTACCTGTCAGCATTGATCCAACATAAGCGATTGCTGCTAAAGCAAGCAGGAATGGCATGATGTCGAAGGTCTGAGGTGACTTTGTAGCATAGAATCTTGACCACAGCTGAGGTCCCATGAAGGAGCCAACCGGAGTGATGATGAACATGGAAAGCCAAGCCATCCACTTTCCTTCTGCCAGCTGAGTATGTCCTGGGAACATGTCCTCAACCTGATGGAACATTTCTGTAGGTCCGCCTACAAGTGATGCAACATAGAAGCCTGCGAATACCATTCCGAAGAACAGCAGTACGCCGTAGAAGATGTCGCACCATGCGATGGCTCTAATACCGCCTGCCCATACATAGATAATAATTACTACATAGAATAAAAGTGCTGCGATTG
This sequence comes from Anaerovoracaceae bacterium, assembly GCA_045599945.1. Taxonomy (GTDB): domain Bacteria; phylum Bacillota; class Clostridia; order Peptostreptococcales; family Anaerovoracaceae; genus UMGS973. The sequence goes on from JAZRWY010000099.1 coordinate 8,607, forward strand.
CATGCGGAATCATGTTACCGGAAGCAACCTCGATAAGGTATGATCCTCCCTGAAGCTGTACCTGCAGATAAGGTACAGTACCAACGATCATGATGATTGCAATTACATTTGCAAGCTTGTTTGAACCGTACTGATGTCTGAAGAAGTCTGCAGCTGTTACATAGCCGTTCAGCTTACCGAAGTACCAGATCTTCTTACCAACAACGAAGTACATCAGTCCGAACAGTACATTCCATGCGATTGCAGTCCAGTAAAGAGGTCCTGATGTATAGAAGTAACCATTTGATCCAAGGAAAGCAAATGCAGACCACCATGTAGCTGCTACTGAGAAGAATACTGCAACTCCTCCCATGCCTCTTGCCTGGATGAAGTAGTCTTCTGCGGAACCTGATGACTTACCCTTTGCAGCGAATCCGATGCAGAGTGGGAAAATCATAAAGAAACCGATTACACATAATGCTATTACATTCTGACTCACTTGGAAGCACCTCCTTCTTTATCAGGATCGAACTTTGGTTCACCCCAGTTCTTGAAGTATGCGATTCCGATTACTACTACCAGCACTGCCCACCAGATGAGGATATATCCATAGATGAACGGGAAGCCAAAGATATATGGCTCCGTCATATGCTGGAAGAAAAAGACGCCAGGAAATTCCATGAACAAGAATGGAATTATGATTAATATCCACAAAATCTTTGATGTTGTGGACATCTTTGCGTTTTTAGGTCTCATAACTATCTCCTTTCTATATATTTTTTAGATATTGGCCTTTATCTGATTCGATTATACCTGCGCTATATTAAGGTCATCATAATAGGAAATAAAGAAAAATAAAGTAGACTAAAAGATAAAGCCAAAAACATATCTATCGCCCGGCAGCTCTTGTCGTAATATTCAGACATTTTCTTTTTCTCCATATAGACCAAAAACGGACGATACCTTGCTATGTCAGCACTTTCGATGCCACTGCTTTTCCATAAAAGTACACAAAAACGAAAAAAAAAGGCATTTGAAATGATAAATGCCTTTAACTTTATTTAATAATTCTTAATTATGATCAGGCCGATGGTTCGTAAAGCGGCAGGGTCACCTTGAATGTGCTTCCCTCTCCCTGCTTAGACTCCACACATATCGTACCATTATGTCCGTTTACGATCTGCTTTGAAATGCTCAGTCCAAGACCCGAACCGTTCCTTCTGTTTTTCATCTGCGGACTTCTGTAGAAGTTGTCGAAAATGAAAGGCAGGTCTTCTTCGCTTATGCCGATGCCATTATCGGATACTGCCATGACAGCCCGGCCGTCTTCCACCTTCATTTTCAGCTTGATGATTCCACTTTCGTCTGTCGCCTTGACTGCATTGCTCATGATGTTATCAAAAAGCTGATCGATTCTGTCAATGTCAACCAGAAGACTTGAATTTTCAGCATTCCTGAAATCTATTTCTGTGCTGAATTTTCTTTCGCCGATTCCATTGATCCCTTTCAGGTTATCGGCAGCTTTGATGTTGCAGGTCTCCTCGAGATGCTCGAAAAGCTCCATGCATGTGAATTTTTCATAGTTATAGTTGAATCTTCCGGATTCCAGTTTGCTCAGCAGCGAGATATCATCCACAAGACCAAGCAGCGTCTTTCCGTTTCGGTGAATGGAGTCCATTGCCAGCTTCTTCTCCTCTTCACTGGCAAGGATGTTCTTCTGCATTGCCTCGATGTATCCTATGATATATGTTATAGGCGTTCTTAGGTCATGGGATATGTATGACAGCATCAGATTTCTATTGGTATTGTTTTCCTCCATCTTCCTGTCATTTTCTATCCTGTATGTTACATCTCTGAAAACGCCTTCACAGGCTACGACCTTTCCGCCGTCTTTTACCTTGTTTGCTATGCACTGGAGAAAGATCTTCTCCATGTTCTTTGATTCAACTTCAATGGTCACATCCTCATACTCTATGTCATTCTCCGTGAATATATCCTTTACAGTATTCCTGTATTCCTCCTTTGCCATCTCGATCATCAGACCGTTATTGTTATAGAAGTCCTTCTGCTTATACCCGAGAATCCTCTCACATGCCACGCTGACGAATGAGAATCTTGGATAAGGTTTGAAAGTATAATAAAAGATAATATCGGAAGAGTTTTCCGCAAAGATGTTCAGATATTCACTTCGGATGGATGAATTATGATCACTCTGCGCCTTGTAGAGCACTGCACATTCAACAGCCTGAAGCAGTGCAAATACTACTGCAGCCGATACATATATGCTCTTGGTCTGATAGTCTTCTCCATAAAGCAGAAAATCATAGATGGAAAGATATGCATAGCTCAGTGTATATATGATCAGCGCCGAAATCTTATATCTCCTGTCAAGATTCCACTTTATCAGTATTGTATATCCGATGACTGTCGTAATGATGATCTTATATATGAACATGAGGATATACAGCCTGCTGCTGACACCATTTACATAGATGTACAATCCAAAGAATATGATGATTGCCATGCTGTACCGTATGATGAAGGCAGTATCCGAGATATTATCCAGTATGTTGCATGCCTTAAGGCATAGTGCTATGGCTGCAAGCTGAAGAAATTCTCCTGCAACATAATATATTGAGAATACATCATTGCCGTCATTGATGAAAGCAATAATCATCGTCCCGATGCCATAGCAGACAATGACAAGGGATGATATCCAGAAATATTTATTCATACCAATTAACCTCTATATATGCTATACTCTATGTGTTTATTAAATCATATTTCTAAAAAAGAGTAAATAAAATGACATTCACATCACTGATAGATTTCCTTCAGGAAAACTTAAATATAATCATCATACTGATCTTCGCTGCACTCCCGCTATATATCGGCTCAGCAGCAGCTACAAGGACGCTGAACACGGAGTCTGATTTTTTCCTGTGCAACAGATCTTTATCAACGCCTTCTGCCTTCTTCACTGTAGATGCAACATGGTGGAGTACTTTTGCATTTCTGGGCTCTACATCATCCTTTTTCTTCAATGGATGCATCTACTGGATTGCCCTGGGATGGAACGTTCTCTTCGGTCTTCTGTTCATGATGTATGGCAAAAGATTATGGCAGATGGGAAAGGATTCTGATTATGGCACCATCATTGATTTCTTCAATGATAAGTATCATTCCAACACACTAAACATACTGATTACAATCATACTTCTTGTAACCATCATTCCATACATGATGGTTCAGCTTGTTGGCGGCGGAATAGTAATTGAAATCGCAACAAACTCACTTTTCCCATGGAAACTGAATATTCTTTTCTTTTTCATCATCATGGTTGTATACCTGTGGGCAGGAGGTCTGAGATCCGTAGTATGGACAGACATCCTCTATGCAATCATGATATTCGTTGGCATGCTTTCCATAGGAATCATATTCATTTCCTATAGCGGGGGACTCTCAAGCACCCTTGAAAACCTGAACGAAACATCCCCAAGCTACATGAAACTTCCTGAGATCATCAGCAACACATATGGCTATGGATTCTGGATATCCCTTCTGTTCATCATGCCTCTTGGCGAAATCATGATGCCTCAGATATGGACCAGAATATTTGCCGTAAAAGAAAAGAAGACATTCAATGTCATGCCATTCCTGATCAGCGTGGCAACCATTGCATATCTCGGCTCAATGCTGGCCGGAAACTCGGCCCGTGTCCTGGAACCTGACTACAGTGGAAAGACAGACTATCTGCTTCCTACTCTGCTGAACAACCATGCGACGCCAATCATTACAGCCCTTATTCTGTCATGCGTTGTGGCTGCATCACTTTCAACCATCAATTCACAGCTTCACTCCCTGTCGCATATTGTTACAAAGAACTTCTATAAGCAGTATATCAATCCATCTGCTACAGAAAAGCATACCATTTCGCAGGGAAAAATCTATATCGTTGTCATATCAGCAGTAACATATATCCTGCTTTCTTCCACCCAGCTGTCCACAATATTCAACATCACCCTTTTATCCTTCGGGTGCGTTGCCCAGCTGATTGTTCCTGTAACCGGCGCTCTGCTGCTGAAAAACCATAGCGCTACTGCATCCATTGCAGGAATCATATGCGGAGAAGCTGTAACAGTAATATTCTTCTTCTGGCAGCCTGCTGTCTATGTCCTGCACCCTAGCATCATAGGGCTGATTCTGAATCTTGTTATATATACACTCATCTATTGCAATGAATTTAACAGAGTTCCAAGACTGCATATTCCAGAATACATCACCGGAATGAGTACCAGAGTAAAGTTATTCTGGCTTGCCATACTCGCGTGCTTTGCTCTTATCGCCAGTCCGCTCATCCCATTCTTCAGCAGCGAAATGATCATGCTTGGAAATATCCCTCTTGTATATTTCTTTGTATTTGCGCTATGGATTATCCTGTGCACGCTTTGCCTGATTGGCCTGATATACTCATGGGGAGACCGCAGAAAATAATGAACATAACAAAAGAGGCCCGGCACCTGATAAAAGCAAAGCGCAGCAGCCTCTCTAAATCCTATCCTCTCTTCTTAGCCTTTCCTGTCATGAATGCAATCTCAATGTCAACCATGACCATTGCTTCTTTTGATGAATTCAGATAATCAATCCCTTCTTTTTCGTATTCTGATGAATACTTCCTGATAATATGCATATGGCTATCCAGCATACCATCTCCGGATATGATCTCTGCCTTGCCATAGCAGATTACGCTTTCAAAGAAAGTTCCAAAGTCTTCAGGTACAATATCATCATTTGTTACAACTGTAAATGATACTTTTGGATTTCTCCTTATGCAGTCCAGCTTATATCCTTCTTTAAAACAGTGAAAATAGATGTGTCCATCTGCATATGCATAGGATACTGGAACGGTATAGGGATACTCATCATCACCATTTAGCCCCAGCACACCATTTGTAGCCTTCTTCAGAATCTCCTTCGCTTCCATATCTGAAAGCTGCCTGTCTTTTCTTCTCATCTCTCTAAACATGTCGTGCCTCCTTCTAGACTTCTCTGCACTTTACAAGCTCATTGAACTTATATCCTACACTTCTGATGTTATGGATGTATTTGATCTGTCTGCCTTCCGGTTCAATCTTCTTCCGGATACCGCTCATATGAACAAGTATTGTCTTGTTGTCACTTCTTCCAAGCGCTTCCTCTTTCCATACAAGTTCAAAAATCTGCTCCTTGCTGAATACCCTTCTCGGTTCCTTCATGAGGAGATTCAGGATGTCAAATCCTTTTGCTGTAAAAATAAGTCTTTCTCCATCCAGATATACTTCTCTTTTCGTCTCATCCAGAACAAGACCTTCACATTCATATATGAAACCCTTTTCTGCTTCAGCAAATCTGCTCTTATTTCTCTGCTCTCTTCTGATATGGGCTTTTACTCTGGCTACAAGTTCTCCAGAATCAAATGGTTTGGTGATATAGTCATCACCGCCTACAGAAAGAGCAATAATCTTATCGATTTCCTCTGCCTTGCAGCTCATGAATATGATCGGACAGCATACCTCATTTCTAATTCTGAGGCAGAGGTCGACCCCACTCATGTCAGGCAGCATAATGTCAAGAATGATAATGTCAGGGTTGATATGTGCCATATCCTCAAGGGCGCTGGTTGCATCATATCTCATGAAAGTCTCAAAGCCTTCATGCTCTAGAAAATATTTGATAAGATTACATAATTCAACTTCATCGTCGATTATAAGTATTCTTTCCTTACTCATCACAATACCTCCATACTTCACCTATCAAAAATCGATATTATCAATTCCAGTAAAAACACAAAACTATACATAATTAATTATAAATTATGACTCATAAAACTATCTGAAAGAAGTGTAAAGTTTTATTAAGTAACATTAAATCTATGTTATGTAAAGGACATTTGTCTCTCCTGCTGTAATAAGTGTAAGGTCTAACAGACTACCCCTGTTTTTTCATCCTTTTTCATCTTCCGTTCCATGCATATTATATCATAATTTTCTTGTGATAATCCCCTACTTTCTGATATAATATTAAAGTTAATGAAAATGAGAGGTATTTATGTTTATTACAAGATTAAATGATATATTCGACGATGAAAAGCTGATAAAAATGATTTTCTCCAGCAAGAGAAAAAAATCTCTGGAATACAGCAAGGTAACCATAAAGCCGCTGATTCTAAAGGGAAGATATATGTATCAGGCAGAGTTTACCTATGACAAGAAAGTCATTCACGACAATATTCCGCAGGAGGACATTGCGCTGTTCTGCAATGCCATGCTGCGTTCAAATTTCAAACAGGTGAACATATTAACAACAGATAGCGAACTACAGGTTCTGGCGGCAAAAATTGATCAGCCGAAAATCATAGAAAAAAAGGCAGACCGTGAGAAACCGGAACTTGCACACAACAAGAAAAAAAACTACTGCATTCCCGAAGGAGATCCCTGTGATTTCCTGATTCATCTCGGCGTCATGACAAAGGACGGGCAGGTCATCCATAAGCATTATTCCAAATTCCGTCAGATCAACAGATTCCTTGAAATTGTAGAAGACTGCCTGGATGAATTTCCAAATGACCGGACTCTGAGAATCATTGATTTCGGATGCGGAAAATCTTATCTGACGTTTGCACTCTACTATTATCTTCACGTGCAAAACGGCTATGACGTCAGCATCACCGGGCTGGATCTTAAGAAAGATGTCATAAAGTTCTGCAACAAGGTGGCAGAAGAATTAAACTATGAGGGTCTCACCTTCCTGATGGGAGATATCGCCGATTATACAAATGATCATGCAGATATGGTTGTTACGCTTCATGCCTGCGATACGGCAACCGATTACGCGCTGATCAATGCCGTAGCATGGAATACGAAAGTCATCCTATCCGTTCCATGCTGCCAGCATGAAATGTTTAAACAGATTGATAATTCCATCATGAATCCAATCCTGAAGCATGGAATCATCAAGGATAGATTTACGGAACTTCTTACAGACGGCCTGAGATGTCTGAAACTTGAAGAAATGGGTTACAAGGTGGACATGATTGAATTCACTACCTTAGAGCATACTTCAAAGAATATCATGATCAGGGCCGTAAAAGGCGTGCCTTACAGGAAACTGCAGCAGAAAGCCCATGACGAGTATGAAGCATTAAAGGAAGCATATGGCGTATCTCCTGCCATCGATCAGATGAAACGTCCAAAATCCGAACAGAAAAAAAATGCTCCAAAGAAAAGAAGACCTGCAGGCAGAAGAACCAATCATTATAAAGGACAGGGGAAAAAGAATGGATAAGGGAAAAATCATCAAAAGAAGTGCCGGTCAGTATATCGTAAGAATCAAGATCGGCGGCAAGCTCTATGAACACGAAGCTGCAACCAGGAAAGCTGCAGAGGCGCTTCTTGAAAAGCTGATAAAAGAAAACAGAGATCTGTAACACACAGGCTGCACGGATGTGCAGCCTGACTTATTCATCGTCATCTTCTGTTCTTGGAACCACATACTCCATGGTACCGTCTTCAAAGTATACAGGGATTGGGTCATATACAATCGGATTTCTCACTTCTGTTTCAAGTTCCTTGATGAACTGCTCCATTGTAATATTCCCTTCCACTCTCACTCTAGGCAGAAGCAGCGGATCGTCTCCCGGAAAAGACTTGCCGCATTCTGTAGTGAAAGCTGCAAGAAAACCTGCCTGGTCTACAGCCTGCCTGCAGAGGTCGCTGTAGTCGCCGAACGGATATGCAAATGCATCACCGCTTCCAAGGATATCCTTGGATTTTTCAAGATCTGCCACGCCTTCTTCCAGCGTAAGTGCCGTAAAAATACCGCCATGACCAATGCTTCCGCCCGCCTTATGCATGTCATAGGAATGGGACTGAAGGGTAAGATGGTCAAACTCCTGCGCTGCAACCTCTTCTCCATTCTTGCTGCATATGACAAAGGACGTTGCCTTTACATCATATTTTTCAATGAGCGGAACGCCATATGTAAGAAAACCATCGGAACAGTCGTCAAAGGTCAGCATTACAGACTTCACAGGGAGATCTATCTCCCCGTCTATGTACTTTCGGAATTCTCCCCATGTAGGAAAATAGTAGTCTTGGTCTACCAGATACTGAAGCTGCTGCTCCAGCATGTCATCAGAAATGAAGTTCCTGTTGATTTTGGCCGGAGGACAATCTGCATCATATACATAATGATACATGAATACCGGTATTCCATGACCGTAATCCGGACTTTCCGGGTCCGGCTTCTCATATTCTACCGTAATCTTTCTCTTCTTTTCCACTGTGACATTATGGTCTGTAATGGAATATGAGATTTCATATTCTCCTGTTTCTGAAAGGTCCGGACACTTCACTTGAACCTTCCGGGATATATCTTTTCCGGCATAATCTCTTGCTACATATCCCGGTTCCTCAAAAGGTTCCCCTCGAACCAGTTCCAGACTGTTTTCTCCCTTTAACGTAAGAGAGGGGCTTTTCTCAAACGGTCCGATTTCCTCCAGATACAGATAGGCAAAAAAACAGCCCGTTACCAGAATCAGAAGAAACAGGACGCATGTTATTACTTTCTTCACTTTATTCACCCAACTTTTTTCCCTCCATTCATGGTATAATGGTTCTGGAGGTACATGATGATTTATACAAAACTAGTACGAAAAGCGATGATACTCGCTTATGATGCCCACCACGGGCAGTATGACAGGACCGGCGCTCCATACATACTCCATCCCGTTCATCTTGCGGAGCAGATGGATGATGAGCTGTCCACCGTCTGCGCACTTCTCCATGATGTTGTCGAAGACACTTCCTATGCCATGGCGGACCTTGCAGAGCTTTTTCCGCCTGAAGTCATCGAAGTTCTGACCCTTCTGACCCACGAAAAGGATGCGCCTTATCTTGACTACCTGGCAAAACTGAAAGGTCATCCTATTGCTGAAAAAATCAAGAGAGCCGACATCCTGCACAATTCCGACATGTCAAGAGGGGACGGCATTTTTACGCCCGAGGTCATCGAGCATTTCACAAAGAAATATGATGAAGCAATCAGATTCCTAGACGAATAGCCTGCTGCGCAAATCTTCTTCCATAAATCCTGAACAGTTCTTCATAATCTTCTTTCTTCGGACTTACCTCTACCGGTCCGATATGAATGATCGGGTGCCCGTAATTGTTGCCGCCCGAATAAACCATCATTCCAAATACAAGAAGATGTTCAAGAATCCTGACCATGGTGAGATCTGCGCCTCCGTGTATGTATTGCTCCGTTGCAAATACACCGCCGAGTTTTCCGCCGACTCCCAGTTTTTTCATGTCTCTTTCGAGAAATGCATAAAAATCTGCCGTAGGCCCTGCCATGTATGTCGGGCAGCCGAATACAAATCCGCTGCATTCTTTCGCAAATTCCGTATCGATTTCTTTAAAATGGTATGCTCTTGCTTCCACACCTTCCAGTTCTTTCATCCCTTCACAGATACATTCCGCCATTGCTGAAGTATTCCCTGTCTTTGAATCATAGATTACTGCAATCTTCATTTCCTTTTCCTCTTTTTCCTGTCATATGCTAAATTTCAATCTCCGCCATGACATCCATGAACTCCGGTTCAGTCTTCTGTTTTTCCGACGATTCCATCGGAAAGCCGGTCCATCTCATTCTTCAGTGTTCTGACAAAATCGTCAAAATTAAATTTCCGGATAAAATCAAGTTCCGGATGAGGCTTCCACTTGTCACTCCACTGTGCAATCTGTCCAAGCAGACCCTTCTTCTGCGGTGCAGCCGGAGCCTGCTGTGCAACTGCCGGAAGGTTTTCTGTTTCAGAAATTTCATCCTCCGCAGGTGCTTCCAGATGAAGGTTTTTCTCTTCAGCAGCATGATTATCTAGAAGTTCGATGGAAGCTTCCTTTATAGCACCAAACTGGATGAACCATTCAGGCGCTCCCGGATCTGTCTTTGTAAATGTCTTTGACCATTTTTCCATGAGACCGAGTGCATATGCATATGGCAGAATCTCATAGTAGTAGCCGGGCTTCTTTCCATTCAGAATGGAAACTGTATTATAGTCTCCCGCCCGGATAAAAGCCTTCAGGTTCAGAATCTGATCCAGCCATGCTGCAGATTCCCGCGTTCTTGCCTTCAGCATGATGATGAAAATGGTACAAACGAAAACGGATGCAATCACGGCTATGCCATAAATCATATGGAATGTAATCGTAACATAATATGCCGCGCCTATGGCTGCTGCCGCAATCAATACTCCGCCAAACAGATATTTCTTGTACCTTTCTCCTCTGGAAAGGGTAAACTTTTTATCAAATGCACGAGTAATCATGAAATAGCCCAGCAGCATGAGCAGCGCCACCGGCACTGCAAAAATCATTTCCCTCATCTGGTACTTTGAATAGGCAGATACAGCAACGGCACCTGCTGCAGGAAGCACGCCAAGAATAATGCTGAGGGTTCTCATGATCTTTGATGTTCTGGTATATAGCCTTCTGGAACCTGTGTAATAATGCTTCAGTTCTCTTTTGGCAACAGAATATGCACCGGCAAATACACGGTCGACTTCTCCGATCTTCGCTTCTGTTCCATTCTCAAATATAGCTTCAAATAAAGTAACAGCAAACGGTTTCTCAAGCTTTAGAATATCCTTTTCCTTTTTGAGAATAATCTTTCCGCGTTCATATTCATGTATGGACAGATAGCCTCTTTGCGCAAAATAGATGATCATGGATGCTGCATCTTGATAATCCACTTTCCCATCCACAATATATCCCATTTCCATCGGTGTCATTCCCTCTGGAGGATAGTGGGCCTCTCCCCTGTTTTTTCCTGGATCGCGTCCGAAGGCAACCCAGAAAATGAAAGTAAGGAACGGAACAAATGCTAAAAAGCCAAGCATCAGATATTTTAACATCCGGTCGGAGGAAGCGCCCTTCCAGTATCCATCCGGAAGAATAATGCTGCATTTCAGACCGGCTGCCGCAGAAATGCTGTTTCCTGAAATCGTAAGCACCTTGCCGTTCACTTTTTTAGATATTCCGCCGCTTGTCGTTTTCCCTTCTGAGGTAACAATGTTCACATTGTTCTCTTTAATCTTTTTCGGGAATGTCATTTCAACGGTGAAATGTTCCACAGGAATGTTCCATTCCTCTTCAAACATCGGAAAATCGAAAATATCATCAGATTTTTCACTGCCGTCAGTTGCCTTGATTACATAAGAGAAAGACATGGTTTCTTCTCCTTTTGCAGCAACATCATCAGAACCGATCTCAATGACTGCTTCCCCGTTCAGGATTCCTTCCTGTTTCAAAGATGCTTCGTGGGATGTGCAGCTGAATCCCGTAATCTTTAATCCATCTGTCTGTATTGTTTTCTGAAATCTGTGAGAACCGGAAGGAAATGCTGCTGTTATTTCTTCCTTGACCTGATAGGTCTTATCCTCACTGACATTAATTTTCATATGATACTGGGAGATAACACTTGCTTCTTCCGCATGGGATACCGTCCCAAATGAAAATACTACCGCAAGCATGACTGCCAGTATGCATGTTTTTCTACTCATTTTTCTAATCATTATCTGATCTCCCAGTCTATTTTTTCCATTTCGTTCTTTTCAAGAAAATCATTGGTCCCTGAAAAATAATTGCCGTTCCAGAATCCCTTATGTGCTCCAAGCGGGCTCGGATGTGCCCCTTCCAGAATCAGATGCCTGTCATTTGTGACAAGTTTCTTTTTTTCTCTTGCCTGATTTCCCCAGAGAATAAATACCACCGGCTGTTCCCTTTCATTGAGAACTTCTATAATTCGGTCTGTGAGAATCTCCCATCCATGATTTCTATGTGAATTCGGCTCTCCTCTTCTGACAGTCAGCGAAGTATTCAGAAGCAGAACGCCATGCTTTGCCCAGTCTTCCAGGCATCCATGCTCCGGCGGTCTGATTCCCAGCTCGTTTTCCAGTTCTTTGAAAATATTCACCAGTGATGGAGGTTTCATCACACCCTTCTTGACAGAAAAGGAAAGACCATGTGCCTGTCCCGGCTGATGATAGGGATCCTGCCCCAATATCACTGCCTTCACGTCCTCAAATGCCGTATACTTCAGAGCATTGAAGATATCATACATGTCAGGATAGACCACATGCGACCGATACTCACTCTTCAGAAACTCTCTCAGGTTCAAATAGTATTCTTTTTTAAATTCTTCTGCCAGAATCTGATCCCAGCTGTTCCCTATATGTACCATACCTAGATTATACCTTATCCTCTTCCTTGAAACTATTCTTTTTTTCGCTGCGTTTCAGAAGCAGATGGAGAACCAGTGCCTGAAGCCCGGCAAAGGCAATGCCGCAAAGCACAGATTTCAGTCCATATGCATAAAAACCCAGAAGCAGAACGCATATGTTGATTGCATACATGGTCTGTGCAATCGGCAGTCTGTTCCACTTTTCATGCAAAATGACAGCAATCGTATCCATTCCCACGGTAGTCGCTTTTGCACTCAGGCAGAAATAATATCCGATGCCTACAACTGCAGCTGCCACCGGAACTGCAGCATAAATGGATACCGGAAGGACAAGCGGGAACATGCTGAAAAGATTAAAAAACAGAATATACATAATGCAGCTGAAAAGACTTCCCTGAAAGTACTCCTTTCCAAGAAAAGCATAGCAGAGCAGTGCAATCAGCACAGTAATCATGCTTGCCCAGACAGATACCGGCAGAACATCCGATGTCAGTCTGCTGAGGCTCATGGAAAAGCTGGTGACTCCCCCATTGATGATCCCTTTGGGAACGGTAATCCATGCATATGCTGCACAGATAAAAACATTACCAATGATAATTCTGCGAACTCTTTTCTGCTCCATAACTGTTCCCTTACAAAAAATACAAATATATGATACCATTATACCATACGGAGGGAAATATTACTTTATGATACAGCAGAAATACCTGAAAAAAGGCGGCCTTCTTGCTTTTGTCACCGTGCTTGGCATGGCTCCGCCGCTTTCAACCGACATGTACATGCCATCTCTTCCATTGATGGCCGAATATTTCAATGTGGAAACCATACTGGCAAATCTGACACTGGTTGTATTTTTTCTTTTTATGGCCCTTGGCATGCTCTTTTTTGGTCCTGTCAGCGACAAAGCAGGAAGAAAGAAGCCGCTGCTGATTTCCCTTTCTCTTTATGCAGGCGGAAGTCTGCTCTGCTCTCTGTCCTTTTCCATCTGGCTCCTGATTGGGGCAAGATGCATTCAGGCGGCAGGCGCAGGCGGAATGGTTTCTCTTTCTCTTGCCATCATCAAGGACTGTTTCATCGGCAAAACAAGGGATACCGCTCTCGCAGCCGTTCAGTCCATGAGTGTCATCGCTCCCATTGCCTCTCCGGTAATCGGGGCCATGATTTTGAAATTTGCAGCATGGCGAATGGTTTTCATCGTTCTTTTCATCATCGCCGCACTTCTCCTGCTTACAGGATTCCTGTATCAGGAATCCATTCATGAAGAGGAGCGAAACGGCGGCAGCATTATGGATTCCATCAAAAGGATGGCGGTCATCGGAAAGAACCGGAACTTCATGCCTTTTCTTCTCTCAGTCTCCTTTTATGCTGCACCATTCATGGCATATCTGGCGGTTGCCTCTTATACATACGAAGAATTCTTCGGGCTTTCTGCTGCCCGGTTTTCCTTATTTTTTGCCATCAATGCTGCATTCAGCGTATTGGGACCTGTGGCATATATCTTTCTTTTCGGGAAAATGCAAAAGCGAAGCATCATGCATATGCTCCTTGGTGCAGGCGGTCTGTTTTCCATTCTGCTTCTGCTCTTTGGGGAAAGAAATCCTGTGATTTTTCTGTGCTGCTTCATTCCATACGGAATATCCAACTCCATGATGCGTCCATATTCCACGTCCATCCTTCTGGATCAGCAGGATAAGGATGCCGGCTCAGCCTCAGCGCTTCTGAATTTTGCAAATACCTTTTTTGGCAGCATCGGCATGCTGATCGGATCTTTGCCATGGCATTCATATGTCTACGGCCTTGGCATCACAATGCTGTCATTCACCGCAGTTTCTGCAGCAATCTGGGCAGCTGTTCTGCATTCAAAGAAAATCCGCATGAAAGGCATTCATGTTTTGGATGAATAAACAATCAAAACCACTAGTGAACTAGTGGTATGAACAAGCCCTAAAAGGGCCTAATACTAGCAAGCGTCTCAAGACGCACTGAAAAGTCCGCCAACCGCATGACTTTCTCAGCTGCGCCTAAAGGCGCTCTCTTTTATTT
>JAZRWY010000100.1:0-2437 GCA_045599945.1 Anaerovoracaceae bacterium
GTTGGGTACCACAGTTGTCTTCCTAAGACCGCTTGGCCTCCGACTTAATTCTCGATGGATATGGCGCAGGTCGTCCGGGACAATTCAGTTGATGAAGACAACAAAAGATTTGTTCCCGATGAAGTATGGGAAACGGTAGAAGAGGTGGAAGAAACCCTGGAATTCCTCATTTCCGGGTACGGATCCTTCACGGGACCGTTAGTATATCCGATCATTGTCAGGGACACCAATGCCAATGTTGGCTATGTGCAGCTTTGCCCCATAGGTGATGACAAATGGGAAGTTGGATATCACATTGCAAAACAGTATACCGGCAATGGATATGCGACGGAAGCGGTAGAGGCTTTCCTTCCTGTGATTGCAAAACAGGCCGGAATATCCGAAGTATTCGGCATCTGTCTCGCGGAGAATCAGGCATCCCTTGCCGTTATGAGAAAATGCGGCTTTGAAAATGTGTTCACAGGAACCGACAAATATCAGGGTGTTGACAGTAATATCGTTAAAAACATCTGGAGAGCCTAAATGAGAAGAAACAGGCAATGAATGAGGCATGACTATAGCCGCACAAAATGGTAATGTTTGCGAAAAAATGAATATTAATAATTGACACGATTTCTTTTCAATGATATATTTTTGAATCGTAAGTAGAGGAAGCATGCCTTATCAGTAAGCTGTGGATGCCCGGAGCAGAAGAAACAGTCTGAAAGGAAGTCGTGCCGAAGAAAGATATCCCCGGAGATATCTTGTCTGGTTATGCAGCTAAGAACTGTATAACTGTCACCTGTAAGGGTGGAGAGCTACAAATATCGTGTGTACTCCGATTGTTTGCCATGTGAGCTTTTACTTGCTTCACATGGCTTTTTTATTGCCTGGGTATCAGGAGATAAGGAAAGGAAAAATATGAGAATTGTAGTTGTAGGCGGAGGCTGGGCCGGTGTAAGTGCAGCATATGCGGCTCGCCAGAATGGTGCGGAAGTTACCCTGTTGGAAAGAACTGACAGCCTTTTAGGTACCGGTCTTGTCGGCGGTATCATGAGAAATAACGGCCGCTACACTGTAACAGAAGAGATGATTGCCATGGGTGGCGGTAAGATCTTCCAGGTAATCGATTCTGTATGCAGACACAAGAACATTGAATTCCCCGGTCATAAGCATGCAAGTCTTTATGACATTGCAGATACACCGGTGGCAATCGAGAATTTCCTCAAGGAGATCGGTGTGGACATCCACTACATGGCTCGTGTCAGCAAGGTAGAGATGGATGGACAGAAGCTTGTAGGTGTAGAAACCGATAACGGCGAGAAGTTCGCAGGTGATGTATTTGTTGACGTGACAGGATCCGCAGGTCCTATGAACAATTGCATCAAGTATGGAAACGGCTGCTGCATGTGCGTTTTGCGCTGTCCCTCTTTTGGCGGAAGAGTCAGTCTTGCCGGACTTTGCGGCGTAAAGGAAATGATCGGCCAGAAGGCAGACGGAAGCATCGGAGCCATGAGCGGATCCTGCAAGCTCTTCAAGGAATCCCTTTCACAGGAGATTCAGGACATGCTCAATGAAAACGGTGTTGCTGTAGTGCCCCTTCCCGACGAATTGGTTGAGAATCACCTTTCCATTAAGGCATGCCAGCAGTATGCACTGAAGGAGTTCGCAGAGAATATCGTTCTTCTGGATACCGGACATGCCAAGCTCATGACTCCTTACTATCCTCTGGAGAAGCTTCACAAGGTTCCCGGATTTGAAAGAGCACGTTATGAGGATCCTTATTCCGGCGGCAAGGGTAATTCCATGAGATTTTTTGCAATGTCTCCCCGTGATGACAGCCTTAAGGTGATCGGTGTTGACAATATGTTCTGTGGTGGTGAGAAGGCAGGTCTTCTGGTAGGACATACCGAAGCAATCGTAACAGGCGTTCTTGCCGGCTACAATGCAGTAAAGTATGCAAAGAATGAGCCCGTTCTTGTTCTCCCCAGAGAGACAGCTATCGGCGAAGGTATTGCTTACGTAAGAGAAATGATGGCAACAGAAGAGGGCAAGGGCAAGAAGTATACCTTCTCCGGATCTGTTCTGTTTAACCACATGAAGGAAAACGATCTCTATCTGGAAGATGCAGGCGAGATCGCAACTAAGATTGAAAAACTTGGTCTGACCAACGTTTTCAGTGCATAAAAAATTTAATAGTCGGAGGTAAAAAATTATGACTACTCTGGGCGCTGTTCATTTTGCGTATATCATAATGACAGTCATCATTCTGGCAGCACTCCTTTGTAAGAAGGAGATCGTTCTGCCTTGTATCCTTGGTATTGTACTGGTTGGATTTGCTTTCTCCGGAAACGTGATTCAGACCATCCAGCTCATCAACAATGCGCTCATCGCATCCAACTCTGAGCTGTACAGTGTACTGCTTGTTATCGCAGTCGTAACTGCTATGTCCAAAGCA
>JAZRWY010000101.1:0-57747 GCA_045599945.1 Anaerovoracaceae bacterium
TCGGTGAGGCCTGTTCAGCATTGACCCGGTGCGCTGTCAAGGGTGGCAGCTCCGCTCTGAAAGCTCTACTATTTACTATTCAAAGTACAATTCAGGGCATTTTTCTTTGCCCGGTGTTTTCATAACCTATTTGACACTACCGAAAGTATATTACAATCTGTTCTTTTCTGTCAATTTACGTTAGAATAAACATATATATCAAAGATTGGAGGAAATCAACATGGCACTCAGACTGGAAAACTACAGAGCAGGAAAACTGGACTACGAAAACAGGATAGAAGGAAATGTCCAGCTTCAGGTAAGGCAGCGGTTCAATACCAGAGTAAACTATCTGCCGGATTGCCGATGCGCCTGCATCTATTCTGTCACCATCACCGATGCGGACGAGTCTCTGCCATTTCACATCTCTGCTGAGCTCATTGGATTCTTTTCCTATGATGAAGGAATGGAGCAGGTGGATATCCACGTGGAAGCAACCAGACTTCTGTTTCCATACCTGAAATCCACCGTTGCAATGCTTACGGCACTGTCCGGGGCACCTGTCTTCCACATTCAGAATCATGAAGTAAAACCGGAAGACATTGTCGGCAAGACAAAGGAATCCGTTCCAGGAGCAAATTAGAGCAAACGGGTTTGATCAAAAAAAGTGGAGAGTTTTTCATCTCCACTGCATTGCCAGAAACAAACAGAGCAAAAGGAATGATAATATCCTTTTGCTCTGTTTTTCTTCGTCCGTCTATTTATTTTTGCCGTTGTTTTTATATTAGACCATGCATCAAACATCTTTGTGCACCGGTTGCAGAAACCTTTGTGCCCGCCTTTACTGTGCGCTTTTTCTTTCCTGCTTTTACTGAATATATAGATGCTTTTTTAGGATTGGTCGTAAAGGTTATCTTCGGCATATGCCATTCTCATGGGCAGTATTGCAATTAAAGTTTTGATCTTACTATTTCTTCGACCGTTTCTGCCAGATTGTTTGCTTCTTTTCTCTCCAGATTCTTTGTTTCAATGACCGGATGAACCATGAATCTGACCTTTGCCGGGGAAATGATTCCCTTTTCTTCAAACACATGGTATGTTCCATCGATGGTAATCGGAACCACCGGAACCTTCGGCTTTGTCGCCAGCTTCAGGCTGCCCTTCTTGAAGTTCGCCATCTCATGACATCTGCTTCTTGTCCCTTCCGGAAATATGAGAAGCGAAAAACCGTTTTCAATGAGCTCCACTCCCGAATTGATGGCCTTCAGCGCCTCTCTTGGATCTTCACGCTCAATCATGACAGAACGGATATCCATGATTCCCTGTCCATACATCGGAATCTTCATCAGTTCCTCTTTCGCAACAAACCCGAACTGGAACCGGTCCAGCATGGCACAGGCCACTGCAACATCGGCATAGCTCTGATGATTCGCCACATATACAACAGGTCCCTCGTCCGGAAGGTTCTCAAGGCCCTGCGCCTCTATTTCTATTCCCAGCATTCTGCATGTATGCTTTCCCCAGTCGCTGGTCGCTTTCAGGATATGTTCCCGTTCTCTTTCATAATCCTTTTTTGCTCTGGCATCATAGATGATCTTTCTTTGTCTTCTGAAATATTTGAACGCATCGATCAGTTTCACTGCCTGCGGAATGTTTGGTATGATTTTCATAAAAACTCCCATTTGTTTTGTTATCTAAACAAGATTATACCACATAATCCGTGGTACAATGTGGTTAAGTTATGGTTCCGGCAATGTTTTTATCGAAAAACCCGGGACAACGCCTCACAGATGGAAAAGAAGAACACGAAAGGAGATACCTTCAATGGCAAATAAAGTTGGAACATTGATCAAAGAAGCCCGCACCGATGCAGGTTATACACAGGAACAGCTGGCAAGAAAAGTAAAAGGCGTCAGCGCCTCCGATATTTCAAAGGCTGAGAGAGGAGAGCTCGAACTGACACAGACCGCTCTCAAGGAAATCGCAAAGGCAACAGGTGTAACACAGAGTTCATTAATTGAGGCTGCAAAGCATTCTTCTTATAAAGGAAGTGCCTCCAAGAGCAGCTCCTCCGGATCCAAATCCTCCATGCAGGTGACTGCTGCAGAAAAGGAAATCATCAACCTTTATCGGAAAGCAGATTCCGAAACAAAAAAAGAAGTAAAGAGAATCCTGAAAGGTACTGCCGATGATGCTTCTGAAATTCTGGAAGATGTGCTCGGCGCAGCAATGGAATTTCTGACCAAAGGCAGATAAAACAAAAACTCAAAGAGAGAGGCTTCATATAGAAGTTCTCTCTCTTTCTTTTTTATATGATGGTACTGATTTCCTTGATGAAAAAGATGAGAAGCACCACAATCATCAGTGGCTTTGTGACTCTGCTTCCTCCTTTTTCAAAGAAGCGTGCCCCCAGAAGATTCCCTGCAATGCTGAAAGCGCCCGCAACAAGGCCGAGAACCACCTGCACTTTCCCGTGCATCAGAAAGATGGCCAGGGCAGTCAGATTTGTTGTCAGGTTGATGGTCTTTGTCGTTCCGTTGGCATCCGACAGTTTCATGTGCGCCAGACCGGACAGGGCAAGAATCAGAAAGGTTCCCGTTCCCGGTCCATAGATCCCATCATAGATTCCAATGATAAAAGCTACCGCCATGGAGATCAGAAGTGTTTTCCGGAAGGAATACTCCTCCTTCTGATCGGAAATTGCGTGGCTTTTCAGAATGAATGCTGCAGAAACCGGGATGATAAACAGCATGGCAATGGTGAATATCCTCTCTTCTATCCGAAGGGCAAGGCTGGAGCCGATGGCGGCTCCCCCAAGTGCGCAGAGGATGCAGACCGCAGAGCGCTTCCAGTTGATATATCCATCCCGTGCAAATCGGATGGTTGCCAGAAGCGTTCCCATTGCGGAGCTTAATTTATTTGTTCCGATTGCCGAATGTACAGGAAGTCCTGCTATCATATAGGCAGGAAGGGAAATCAGTCCCCCTCCCCCTGCTGCAGCATCTACAAAGCCTGCTGCAAAGACCAATGGGCATACGGTGAGAAATGTAGTGAAATGTATCATAATATCCTCACGAAAACAGGGAGCCCGGGCTCCCTGCACTTTATTCTGTCGTTGACAGTATTGTATCATACTTTTCAATCTGGCTTACCTTCAGATCCTCTGCTCTATCCGGATCCACTTCCTCTTCAAGCGCCAGGAGCGTAGGGCTCAGATATGTTGTGTCCAGTTTCTTTTCGTTCAATGTAACATAGCTGAACTGGGTGAAATTCTCACCTTTGATGTAATATTTCTTTCCGATCTTGATGATGCTGTCGATCCGGATGGTATCGATTCCCATCTTCATGTCTGTCGGCTTCCATTCCTTTCCTCTGTAGACATGCTGCTTTCCATAGAGCATGTCGTATCCGATTGCTTCCAGATTCTTCAGATAATCCTTGTCCTTCTCATGGTTCTGATGATATGTGGTTACTGTTCCTCCATGGATGCCAAGGCGTTCAAACAGATATGCGCTCATCTGGTATGCTGCAACATCCTTGTCCTTCTTTTCCATCCCATAGTTTGACCAGATGACGTACTGCGTCTTATACAGGCTGCCCGTATTCATTTCCTCCGCTGTCATGTCCAGTGCCGGAAGATGATCTCCATACAGGACCAGTACAACATCCTCGTCATACTCTGAAAGGGTATCGGTCAGATCCTTGATGAAAGCATCCATGCTGTGCGCCATATTCACATAATACTCATACTGCCATTTTTTCTCTTCACTGGAAGCTTTGGTCACCTCAATCTCAGGATTCTCAATGACCTGCTCTGTCGGATACTTTCCATGACCTTCTACGGAAATGGTATAGATATAGTCCTTTTCCTCCGTCTTGTTCAGACAGTCCATGATATATTTGATGAGTACTCCGTCCCTGGCCCAGTTCTTTGGAGTCTTTTCCACATCATTCATGTATTCCATGGATGTGAAATCGTCAAACCCTATATTCGGAAAAACCACATTCCGGTTATAGAAGACGCCTCTATGGTTATGGATGGCATGGGTCGCATATCCCATGTCTTTCAGGTTATATGGAACAGCCTCCATGGTCTTCTCGCTTAATACCGCCTTGTATGGATATTCTCCTGGTCCAAAGAATTTGGCACTGATTCCTGTCATGACTTCAAATTCTATGTTTGCAGTTCCTGCACCTACCGATGGAACTGTAAAATATCCGGAAGAGTATTCCTTCAGCAGACTCTTGAAATATGGAACCGTTTCCTTTGAACAGTCTATGCTGTTTACCAGATCCGGATCAATGAAGGACTCCAGCTGCACCATGATGATGTTCGGTGTATCCTTTTTGCTGTCTTCCTCCATGAGTTTTTCCATGTTTTCCAGCTCACCATCCTTGAAAATTCCAAGAATCTCATCTTCCGAATAATTCTTCGGCTTATCGATTCCGGTATCCAGCCATGTGGCTACAAAGCCATAGGTTACACCATTTTCCATGTATCCTTTGGCCAGATTTCCGAAGAAGGTGTCCACAATGCCCACGTAAGTTGCACCGTTCCAGATGCCTAAGGTCAGTGCTGCAATCAGAAGAACCGCCACCAGATTTCTCTTGAATTTCAGTTCCGTCTTCTTCTTTGGTCCTTTCAGGAACAGCAGGACAAAGAAAGCAACAATGGCAACGACTGCCGCTACCAGGAAGACGATTTCTGCCGTAGACATGTATGTCGGCACAATGGAAAGTCCGTCCTCAAGTACTGCAAGGTCATATACGGTAAACGGCGTCATTCTCTTCAGCAGGATGACACCGTTGATGATGCCCAGAGAAAGCCATGCAAAAGAGATCAGGCAGAAAAGAAAGGTCCTTCTCCTAAACATGCATGCAATGCTGAGCGTCGCAAAAATCAGCGATGCATTTACGATGAATGCCAGCGGACTGGTAAACATGAAAGATAATGCACTGATCAGTGAATGTCTTGCCAATATTTCATTGAGAAGCGTTATGATAATGGACACGATGAGCGTAACCGTAAGGCTGTTACACCATTTCTTCTGAGCCATCCGGTTCATCCAGTCGCCTATCCCGCCAAAAAAAATTCTGATTTTATTCATTTTCCGCTATCCTAACTATGCCGTCTGCTATGGCACCAAACTCTTCCATGGAAAGCGTTTCTGCCCTTCTTGTCGGTTCAATCCCGCAGTCTTCCAGAACCTGCAGGAGACTTTCCTTTGAAATGCCGGCGGTACCGTTTAAAGAATTGGAGATGGTTTTTCTTCTCTGTCCAAATCCTTTTTTTACACATTCAAAAAACACTCTGGTGCTTAAGGTTTTTACTTTTGGCGCGTCCAGTACATCCAGCCGCAATACTGCCGAATCAATCTTCGGCCTTGGAATGAATGCCTCCCTGGGCGCCTTTGCAATCCTGGTCACATCGCAGTAATACTGTACTGCAATGGAAATGGCACCTGCATCTCTTGTTCCGACCGGTGCACCGATCCGGTCCGCAACCTCTTTCTGCATCATGACAGTAATGCTCTTTACCGGAAGTTCCTCTTCCAGCACCTTCATGATAATCGGTGTCGTGATATAGTATGGGAGATTTCCTATGATTCTCACATTTTCATATCCAGGATTATCTGCAATCACCTTTTTCAGGTCTGTCTTCAGAATATCCTGATTGATGACTTCAAAATTGTCGAAACCGAGGAGCGTCTCCTCCAGAATCGGAATCAGCCGCTTGTCAATTTCAATGGCAATGACCTTGCCTGCCATTTCACAGGCTTCTTTTGTCAGCACGCCGATTCCCGGTCCGATTTCTATGACCAGATCGTTTTCTCCGATTCCGGAGCCTTCCATGATTTCATCGATGATATTCTTGTCCGTCAGGAAATTCTGTCCCAGCGCCTTTGCCATTGTGAAATCATATCTGTCATGAATGTCTTTAATTGTCTGTGCCGAATATAGCTTCATTCTCTAGTTCCTTTACAAACTGCTCTCTTGTTATTCCATATTCATTCAGTTTCCGAAGAAACGCTTTGGCATTTCCATAACCTATGCCCAGGCGTTTTCCCATCCGCTGTCTTCTCTCTTTTGATCCGTCACCTGCAAGTCCTGCCAGAATCAGGTCATTCATTACAAACTGAGTTTCTGTCTGTTCCTTCCTTGTGCAGACCTTGGACAGGGCATTTACGACAGCCTCGGGAGATGCATTCTCTATGCCGATATCTCCTGCTTTTTCTGCATCATTTCTCGTCAGGAATGCTTCCTTTGCATCCGGATACTTCTCGAGAATCCGGCTGCGGATGGTTTCTCCCGCATGATCGGGATCGGTAAAGATAATGATACCCCTTGTCTCATGGGCTTTGCCGATGAGTTCCCAGGTCTCCTTCCGGATTCCGAAGCCGTGCGTTTCTATGGTCTCCGCTTTCACTGCCCGCTTTATGGCAGCAGTATCATCTCTTCCTTCGACCACTATGATTTCCTTTATTTCCATCATTTCTTGTTCTGGTCCTTTTCTGTAACATAAAGCGTCTCATCCGGATAGATCATGTTCAGTTTCTCTCTGACTTTCTTCTCGATATATTCAGGATCGTCTGAATTCTCGACTTCTTCCTTCAGTGCCTTCAGCTGCTGCTCCAGCTGCTGCTGCTCATTGACCAGCTTTTCCTTTTCATGTTCCAGCTTAACAATCTCAGAAACCGCAAGAACCATGGCACCAACAATGAGTGCAATAATCAGGGCATATACGGCATACCGTCTTCTCCTCTTTGCTGCTCTTCGCTTCTGCGCCGCTTCCGCCCTCTTTCTTCTGGCCTCTTCAAACTCTTCCTGCTCTCTTTTCTTTTTGCGCTGTTCCTCAATATCTACAATTGTACTTTCAAAATCCAGATTTCTATCTTCTGCCATATTCATTCCCTACATTCATGGTTTCACTTTCAATAATATTATATTATACCATAATACATCATTCATGTGAATTCTCTGTGACCAATTATAAAAAAGTGAAACTGCCGGCATGACAGTTTCACATAGTTGCTTATTCTGTTTCCACGATTTCCGTTTCCTCTTCCGGAATGTCTTCCGGCTCTGTGATGTCCTCTTCGCTTTCAGGCAGTTCCTGTTCCGGAACCGGTGCTGCAGTTACAGGCGCTGACTGCAGAGTATCCGGCTCTTCCGGAGGGTTAACCGGCTCTTCCGGTTCTTCCGGTTCTTCCGGTTCTTCCGGAGGTTCATAGAATCTGCTGATTCCAAGGAACCTGTCGCCCTTGCCGTCATAATAGTTTATGATCTGGCGCACGCTGGTCCATTCCTGAATGACAACGCCCTTGTCATAGTCATTTCCCTGAAGAAGATGGCTGGTAATCTGAACGCCGCCCGGGTTCATTCCGCCGGAGGAATGAATGATGGTTGCTTTTCCTTCAATATATCCCATGAAGAAAACCACATGGCCGTCAAAGGAAATGACATCTCCCGGCTGTATGTCATCCGGATCGATGTTTCTCTTTCCATACTGATACCACTCCATGGATCTGTGATACTTATAATCCGGAACAGAACCTGTCTTATATGCTTTTCCGCTATCCGAATACCATGTCCCCTCTTTTCCTGCTGTAGAATCTTTGGCTTCATTCAGCACCTTCTGAATGAAATGGGAGCAGTCCACGCCTCCGGTATATGTCTTTCCGTTATACAGATACGGGCATCCGACATGTTGAAGTGCTTCCTCGATAATTGGATTTTCTGCTAGCTCCGGTCTGTAGAACTTGGTGCCATGCTCCAGGCATTCTTTTACATAATAGTAGTCATCGTCCGCATCAGCGCCCGGAATGTCCTCCCACGTGAGGGTGTTTCCATCATCCTTAAAACCAACTCTCTTCCAGCTGTTCAGCTGTCTCTTTTCGTAGATGGCCTTCTTGTTGATGTAATGGGAACAGTACTTGCAGTGGTCGCACTGGTATCCCTTGGATGTGCATGTATATGGCTGAAGAATATATCCTTCATCATATATGTGCTTCAATGTCACATATTTGGATTTCTGCGCTCCCAGATAGTTTCCGGAAACCGCACGCACCCTGTAATAGGTCTTCTTTCCGTCACAGCTTGCCGGAATTGTTACGGAACGGGCGGTACTTGCTGTTTTCTTTACCAGCTTATATGCTGCGCTGCCGCTCTTTACATATACCTTATATCCGGTGGCGCCGCTTACTCCTTTCCAGGAAACTTTTACTGCAGAAGACTGCCTGGAAACAGTCAGTGACGAAGTTCTCGGAATACGCTTTATTTTCTTGTATCCGTATTTTCCTGTATATTTGCTTCTTGTTGCCTTGACGGCATAGGTATATGTCTTGCCGGAAGAATAGGCCGTATCCTTAAACGATACGGTACTTCCGCTCTTGATGGTTTTCTTCAGAACATACTTCCCGGAGCCTGCCTTTCTGTACACCTTATATCCGGTGGCACCTTTGATCTTGCCCCATTTTACATAAATGTATGAAGGTTCATTGGATACGGTAACTGTCGGCTTTCCCAGTTTGCTGACGGTTACCAGGCATTTATATGTCTTTCCTTTGTATTTCGCCTTAATGTATGCCTTTCCTGTTTTTTTGCAGGTGATTTTGCACTTGCTTCCGCCGGAGACCTTCGTTGTCTTTGAGACTTTTGCAACGCTCTTCTTTGAGGAAGACCATTTCACTGCCTTCTTTGTTCCCGTCGTCAGCTTCAGTGTAACCGTCTGGCCCTGAACGGCAGCATACGAAGTGCTGCTTAATACAGGCTTTGCTGCTGCATCTGCCACAACCACGCTGGTTAAAATGAAAACCAGTGCCAAAGCAGCGATCATGATTCTTCTTGTTTTCATGCTTTTTTCCATGGAACCCTTCTCCCCTTCTCTTACTATTGTTACAGTTTATTCCAATTCTCATTCAAAAGTCAAGGAAATATCGCGCTTTTTACAATTCTTTTACATGAAAACTCGACTTTTTCTTTTCACATATATGGTAATTTGGATAAAAAAGGCGTATAATAGTTGCGTATGCAATATATAGAGAGGATTAAGTATTTCAAATGAACATGAAAAAAAGACGATACCGCATTTTTGCCATAATCACTTCTGCAATCATGCTTGCCAGCATGCTTCCTGCAGGTTCCTTTGCTGATACAGCCGAGCCGCAGGAAGCACAGGACATTCAGACCGAGCAGGAAATCCAGGAACTTCAGGAAATTCAGGAGCCGCAGGATACAGAAGAACCGCAGGAATCTGAAGACATATCTGTTACGAAAGAAATGCCTCTGTTAAATGTTCATCCTGACGGATGGGATGCTGATCACGAATGCTATTATGTAGACGACGAAGCATTGAAAGGCCTTCAGGTCATTGACGGAGAAACCTACTATTTTGATCCGGATACAGGAATCGCTGCAACCGGATTCCAGATGGTTGACGGCAAAGGCTATGTTTTCAGAAATGATAACAAAATGGCGGTTAAAAACGGCTATGCAACAGCTTCCGGCAGACTGTACTGTCTGGATGCCAATGGATATGCCCTGACCGGATGGAGAACAAAGGGAAGCAGCAGATACTACTTCTCCAGTCAGTATTATGCACTCTCCGGTCTTCAGACAATCAGCGGCAATAAATATTATTTTGACCCGACAACAAAAGCAGCAAGAACAGGACTGATTTCCATTTCCGGCAATCTGTACTACTTCGGTTCCAACGGTGCTGCCGTTTCCGGACTTCAGTCAATCAATGGAAACAAATATTATTTTGATCCATCCTCAAAGGCTGCAAGAAAAGGACTGATCTCCGTTTCCGGCTACCTGTATTACTTCGGTTCCAACGGTGCGGCCGTTTCCGGACTGAAATCGATCAATGGAAAAAAATACTATTTCCACCCGACATATAAATATGCCAGAAGAGGACTGATTTCCGTTTCCGGAAACAAATATTACTTCGGCGCAGATAAAGCTGCAATCTCCGGTCTGAAGCAGGTATACGGCAAGCGATACTACTTCAGCCCTAAGACCAGGATTGCTGTTAAGAAAAAATGGGTGAAGATTAAGAAAAAGCCATACTATTTCACTGCTGACGGTTCCATGTTCGTGGGATACAAGGTATACAAAGGAAAGAAATACCACATGGGCGGCAGCGGAAAGATTCAGCTGGCAATGGATAAGAAAGCTTATTCCAAGACAAGCAAGAGCAGATATCTGATTCTGGTTGATCTGAAGAATTACAGAGTGGCCGTATATAACGGCTCCAGATATAACTGGAACAGAGTGAAATATTTCCAGTGTGCACCGGGAACCAAACTGATGCCGACACCTACAGGCACATTCACCATCGGCTCTGACAACAAGGGAAAGAGCACCAATGACTACACATTCATCGGCAGAAGAACCGGGCTGAAATTCTGGTATGCAACCAGATTCTACAAGTCCTTCCTGTTCCATTCCGTTCCTTGCTATGTTGGCGATACACCAATGCCGGTAAAGAACTTCACCATGGGAAAATCTGCATCCCACGGATGCATCAGACTGGAAGTAGAAAATGCAAAATGGATCTACGATAACATCCATAAAGGCACAAAAGTAATCATCTACAAGAACCAGACAAAGAAGAAATCCAAGAGCACAAAGAGTGCAAAGAAATCCAAGACGAAAAAAGGCTAAATGAAGATGAAAAAGGAAGGCTGACAAATGTCACCCTTCCTTTTCAATTGCCTATTTCATCAGGAAACTCTCTTTGCTGCCTTGAAATAGTCGTACCAGCATCCGTTCATCGGTGAGATGGTCACTCCATACTTCTTGACTGCATGAATGAATTCATTGTTTCCAAGATAGATTCCTACATGTGTGCATTTTCCGGAATCGTTTTCATCAAAGCAGAGAATATCTCCCGGCTTCACTTTGGTATTGTCCCATTTGCCGGAGCAGACTTTCTTCACAGTTTTTCCGTCTATTTTGGTTGCGCGGTAGATTTTGCTTGCTGTTGCCGGCAGCTGGTATCCCATGGAATTGCCATATATGTATTTTACAAGACCGGAACAGTCGAAAGCATAGCCTTTGGATGTGAGCTTTCCTGTTTTTACTTTTGAGCTGCGGGCATAATATGTATTCCCCCGGTTGTAGATTCTCATGGCTTCCTTTAAAACCGAATTCTGCAGGGAGTTTTCTCCCGAATATGAATATGCCGATTTCTTATTGGTAAACTTGGATGCTCCGGATGCAACCCACAGATAATATGTCTTCTTCTTGTATTTTACTCT
This sequence comes from Anaerovoracaceae bacterium, assembly GCA_045599945.1. GTDB lineage: Bacteria > Bacillota > Clostridia > Peptostreptococcales > Anaerovoracaceae > UMGS973. Next base: position 11,244 of record JAZRWY010000101.1, read on the forward strand.
GTACTGGGTTCCTTTTTTGGTCGATTTGGTGCTCTTCACAATGGTAATCGGTGTCATGTATGGCACGATTTTCCCTTTAGAGCCGCTCTTGGAATACTTCAGTTTCGTTTCCTGCTGGGTAATGTATGCCGTATGTGCTGTTTTTACAGTTACGGACTTTGGAGCAGAATAGGCACTGTATACCTTCTTTCCGTTCAGCTTCTTATATGCCTGCACCTTGACATAATATTTTGACCCATTTGTCAGATTTGCAATTGTCTTGTTCAATGTTTTTCCCGTCACATATTTCTTTTTTGCATTGCTAAAGTTTTTACTCTTGGAATATGTGATTCTGTATCCGGATACATTGCTGTCCAGCGGTGCTTCAACGGTCAGTTCCCCTGCAAAATTGCTGGATATTCCTGAAATCTGCGGAGTGTTAACGGAAGCTGCGCTGGATTCTTCTGCAGATGCTGCCATGAAGCAGCAGATGAAGATCAGCATCAGCAGCACTGTCAGTGCACTTTTTCTTATCTCTGTCATCCCTTACTCCTTTCCTTCTTCGAGTCTTTTCTCAAACTTCATTTCTTTATATATTTCATCTTTCAGTCCCCTGCGTACTGTTCCCTGCTGTGCAATGAACTGGGACATGCTGTTTCCTTCTATGATGATCCACTGATGGTCTTTTGTATATGTCAGGTCCCAGCCAATGAAGCCCAGGCCTTCAATCTCGCGGATGGCATCTTTTGCAGTTTTCTTCGCCTCTTCCCAGTCAGGAAGCACGATTCCGCGGAAATCGTACCCATGGTCCGGATGGGTTTCAAAACGCTGACCGTTTTCAATGATGGCGTCACTGTCATAGATTCCCGTATCCGGATCAATATGTACAAACATTCCGCCGGCGCCGCCATTGTCTACAAAAGAACCTTTCCTTCCGATTTTCATGAAGCATTGGAAGACCTTCGCCTCTCCTTCATCCATGAAGACAATGATTCGAACAGTATTGACCGAATCCGGATTCAGATTCCGGATGAATTCAGAAGGCTGGATCAGTTCCTCCAGCACCACCGGTCCGATGTCATCTGTCAGCCTGGTGTAGAGTTCTCTAAGATCCGTATCTTCTTCTATTTCCACTTTGAAAATGCCTCTTCCCAGCGAATCGAAGCCGTTCTTCTTTACAAAAGTCTGATGTCTGCTGCAGAAGTCTTCAAATCTTCCGAAATCCTCTTCGCCCTCAACCTGAATGATTTCTCTTCCATAATACTTTTTCAGTCTCAGATAGGATTCGTATTTATCGTTCATGAGTTCAATGGCTTCCTTTGATGAAATAAGGCGGACCAGCTTTGCTCTTTCCACGGAAGTGATATATGTCCTTTTTTCCTCAATGGATTTCCCAAGAAGTTCAAAGGAGACATATTCCGATTCGTAGAACTCCAGAAGCTCCATGGTGCAGAGCATGTCTACTGCAGCTTCTTTCTGGGCTTCTTCGGATTCCATGATCTCCGGTCTGGAGTCTTTCAGCTTCTCGCAGAAATATCTGATCTTCAGATCGGAAATATATTTCCTTGTGATATCATAATATTCCTGAATCCGGGAATCCAGATCGGAGAGAGCAATCTCGCCCTGGTCGGCAAGCTTCAGCTTTTCTCTCGCTTCATCCCGCAGACTTCTCAGTCTGCACATGTCATCAAGAACCCTGTCCAGTTCTTCCATGTGGCTCCAGATGCCATATCTGTAATACCATTCCGTCGTCGGAATGAAATTCAGTTCATGGCTTCTGATTGTTTTCAGGTCATCTTTGACCTGCTCCCTGCTTTTCCCAATATTCTTTTCAATATCCTCATAAACGGCATTCCGTTCTTCTTCTTTTCTGTTTTCATGAAGCACTTTTCTTGCAATCTGCGCAGGCGTCATGTCCCACATCTTCTTTTTATGGAACAGGCTGGCCTTCACACCAAAGGTCTTCTTTGCCTCGTCCATCCGCTTCAGCACTTCTTCTCTGGAAAGACCGGATTCTTCCATGACCAGACGGACCCATTTTTCCTGGCTGCCGCCCGTTTTCTGGCCTTTTCCGCTTCCGGCGCTTTTCTTCGATTTAAATATGTTAATCATGCATTCCTCTCAATTACTTCTAATACATATACGTGTACATTTCGAGTATACCACGACTCATGTTTCTTTGTAAATATGTTTTGCCTTAATTTTGCCACAATTAGAATCAATTATCTTTACTTTACCCCTCTTTCTATGATATATTTAGTATGTCAATCATAGCGAAAAAACACGAAAGGAAGCGTATCATGAGATATAAAGAATATAAAGGGAAGAAAGTTTCCACGCTTGGCATGGGATGCATGAGACTTCCAAAAGGAGAAGACGGAAAACTGGATGAAGCGGAATCCATCCGTATCATCCGCCATGCAATCGATCAGGGCGTGACTTATGTAGATACAGCATTTACCTATCCGGGAAGTGAAAAAATACTGGGAAAAGCTTTACAGGACGGATACAGAGAAAAGGTTGTCCTGGCAGACAAGATGCCTGGATTTCTTGCAAAAGAACCGGGCGACATAGAATCCATGTTTAACAAGCAGATGGAAAGACTGGGAACCGATCATTTCGACTTCTATCTGGTTCACAACATCAGCAGAAAACTGTGGAAAATATCCGAAAAGTATAATACCATGGACTTCCTGAAGAAGAAAAAAGAAGAAGGTGTCATTGACCTTCTTGGATTCTCTTACCATGACGATTATGAATTCTTTGAAGAGATGCTGGATAAATATGAATGGGATTTTGTTCAGATTCAGCTGAACTATGTGGATACTACATTCCAGGCAGGTCTGAAAGGACTGGAGCTTGCCGCTTCCAAGGGCATTCCTGTTGTAATCATGGAGCCGTTAAAGGGCGGCAGACTTGCATCCAAGCTTCCTCCGCAGACCGACCACTTCTGGGAAAAGATGAGCAAAGACCTGAAGCCGGTAGAATGGGCTTTCCGCTGGGTAGCGAACAGACCGGAAGTTCTTACCATTCTGAGCGGCATGAGTTCCTACGAGCAGCTGGATGAAAATCTTCGTATCTTTGATGAACTCGAACCCGGCTGCATTACAGAAGAAGATGAAAAAATCCTGTATGAAGTAGCAGACACCTTCCGGAATCTTGTGGAATTCGACTGCACATCCTGCAGATACTGCCTGCCATGCGAAAAGAAAATAGATATTCCAACGGTCATTAAATACATTAACGAACTGACCATCTATGACAAGGCACCCGGCATCTATCTGGAATATGGCTGGATGAATCCAAGATTCGCATCCACCTGCATCGACTGCAAGAAGTGCGAAGAGAAATGTCCGCAGCACCTTCCGATTTCAGATATCATGAAGAGAGCTGCCGAGGAATTTGGTAAATAGCAGATCATAACAATAGGATCCAGATATGGGCTCCTATTTCCTTTCCTTCATCGCTCTGATCTCCTCCAGAGATATCCCTGTCATGCTTCAGATTGAATCGTATTAAAACAGGACACCCTTTCCGGGTGTCCTGCAGCATTCATGCTTTATTTCGTCTTCACAGACTTCGCTTTGCTCCATTTTCCATAATAGGTGATACCTTTCACGGTCTTGTACGTTCTGACCTGAACATAATATCTCTTCTTGGCCTTCAGCTTTTTCACCTTCTTCGAGGTCTTGGAATAGCCCTTGATTTTCTTTGTCTTTGCCTTCGTCATTTTCGAAGAAGTGCTGTATCTGATCTGGTATCCGGTAATTTTCGATGCTGCCATCTTTGCTGACTGCTTCTTCCATTTTACAGTAAATCCTTTCTTTGATGCTGTCAGTTTGCGGATGGAGGTAGTCTTCGGAATAATTTTGTATTCTTTCTTTACCGTTCCTGAATACAGATTTTTCATTGTCACCGTAATTCCGGCAGTTCCAACATTTTTATTGTTGGTATATTTCACAGTGTAGTCGGAAGCCGGTACCTGCTGGTTTCCGTCATAGATTTTGACCCAAGGCTTCTTGTGTTTTCCGCTGTAGATTCCGGTGGCATATCCTGTTTTGATGACATATGGCAGGCATTTGAGCGTTACACTTCCGTTCTCCTGGTTATTCAGATAGTTTGCGCGGAAGATGGTCGCCTGACTGTTTCTTACAGTTACTGTCACATTCTTTCCTGTCTTCTGCTTTCCAGCATGACAGAAATCCCCATATGGGACTCTCTGACTGTCGCACATTGCGATGTCAGATACCAGAGTGCCCGATAGATTGATGGCAGTCAGAAGGTTCTGGTCACAATACAGAAGATACAGTGCCTTGTTTCCGGAAAGATCCAGCTTCTGGATCTTATTGCCGCTGCATCTTAACTCCTCCAGCTTTGAGCATTTTCCGATGGACAGGCTTCCTGCTGCTCCATTGGAGCAGTCCAGCGTCACAAGATTCGGACAGCCGCAGGCGTTCAGACTGCTAAAGCTGTTCTCCGCTGCAGATAAATTCTCCAGCCGGGCATTTGACAGCAGCAGTGTTTTCATTCCATTGCCATCGCAGTTCATATAGTTCAGATTGGTCAGACTGCGCACATCCAGCGATGCAATCCGATTATGGCTGCAGTCCATGAATTCCAGTCCCCGGATTCTGCTCAGATCCATTCCCTCCAGCAGATTGTCGGGGCAACTGAAGTTCAGCAGCTTTGAGCCGCTGGCAAATCTGATATTCTGCAGACGGTTATTTCCGCAATACAGGTTCAGAAGACCTGTATTGCAGGAAAGATCCAGCTCTGTCAGCTGATTTCCTTCACAATATATGGTTTCCAGTTTCTGATTTCCTCCTGTTTCCAGGGTCTTCATCAGATTCCCGGAACAGCTGAGGTCTACCAGTTCTTTATTATTTCCAAGATCAAGAGACGTCAGACGGTTGTCTGCAGCTCCCAGATGGGTCAGCCCGCTGCTGTTTTTCAGCTCCAGCGTTTCCAGCATGTTCCCGCTGACATCCAGCGACCAGAGGCTGCTGCATCCATCCAGGATGATGGTCTCCATCCCGTTATTATCCGCATTTACCGTTCCAAGACAGGAACACTCTCCAAGGTCCAGCGTCCTGATGCTGTTATTCCCACATTCCAGCGTGGTCAATGCCTTGCATTCAGTAAGATCAAGAGAGGTAAGCCTGTTTCCCATGCAGCCCAGATAGTCCAGCTTCGGATTGCCGCTGACATCCAGCTGCTCCAGCTTGTTATATGCCAACGAAAGATATGACAGGTTCGCATTTTCAGAGATATTCAGCGTCGTAAGTTCATTGTTTTCAAGGTCAACATGGGACAGTTTCCCGTTCCCTGAAAAATCTGCAGAAGTAATGCCATTGGACCTAAAGTCTACCGATTCCAGTTCTGTAAAAAACGCAATGCCTTCGAGTGAACGGATGAGCTTCTCGGAATCCGGCAGCACATAACGGAATTCCCGGACTTCGGCAATTTCTTCTTCTGTAAGAATTCCATCTTTTTCTGTTCCCGTAATTCCATCTGCCTGTTCTTCTATGACCGCTCTGAAATTCTCATCCGGGAAATTCTCTTCATTGATGGCAATCCCATCTGCTGCAGCGCATATGCATCCTCCTGCCATGCTTCCGGTGATGATGGCTCCTGCCAGTATCCTGATGAATCTCTTCATGCATCTTCGCCTCCCTTCCTCCTTCATTCTACTACAGATTCCTTTAAAATCCTACAAAAAAAGCAGAAAAGGCCTGCCATCCGCAGATGGCAGAGCCTTGTGCCTCATGTATTCACTTTTTTCCTGCTTTATTTTGAAACCGCTTCCAGAAATGCTGCTTCGTTTAATGCATCTGCATATTCTGAATCCATTTCCTTGATTGCTGCAGGGAATTCATATTTTGCAAGTCTTTCTACAAATGGATCTGGATCGAAATGTTCCGGACCCCATGCACCTGCATCACTCCAGATGCCCTTTGCGATCAGTTCCATCATGATAACAGGGGATACTGCAGTCTGAGCAACTACGGAATTTGTCGTATACTTGGCGATACATTCCTGATTGTCTGCAATCTGATACAGGTATACCGATCTGTACAGACCGTCCTTCCAGCCTGTCACCCATGTACCTGCGCAGCCTTTGCCTGTCATTGTAAGTGTTGCATCTACCGGACTAGGGATAACCTTGCATACGAAATCTCTAGGAGTGATTTCGCTGTCTCCAACCTTGATCTTTGTCTTCTTGTCGGAAAGGCCATATTCGAATAATACAAGCAGTTTCTTTCTGAAGTCTGCCGGAACGCCATACTTGAATGTACATCTGTTGCACTCGATTTCTCTTGGAACAAGAAGTACCTCTTCATGTTCAACATTGATTACTTCAACATCACCGATTCCGCCCGGGAAATTGAAGATTTCAGGCTCTGAGAACTGCTCTGTGCAGAACCAGTGACCTTCCGGAAATTCTTCGTTCTTTTCCCAGATTACTGGTGGCTGAAGACATTCTTCGATGGTTGTCCATACAGAGAATCCGAAATCGGAATCTGTATTCCCATAGTTGTCTCCATCTCTGACATTGATTTCGTCAATCTTATCAAACAGATGCTTTTCTGCATACTTTGCAAATACATCTGCCATGCCCGGTTCAACGCCGGAGCCGCATACTGCGATTTTACCGGATGCTTCCCATTCCTTCTGCTTTGCGAACTGATAATCTCCAAGCTTGATATATGGCAGTTCGTAAGGCTTTTCCGGATGCTCTGTACCTAATGTCATGGCACAGTCCAGATAATGGATTCCCAGATCCAGACATGTATCGAAAATGGTTTCATTCATTCTAGGGTCACATGAGTTCATTGCAAAGTCGATATCGAACTTTTCAACTACCTCCTTGATGCTTGCCGGATCCATGGCATCGATTTTTGCCGGGATGAATTTTCCGCCGCCGCAGATCTCGTTTGCAACCTTTTCTGCTCTGCTTAAATCGTAGTCAGCGATTACAACTTTTTCTGCCCAGTCAGCTTCTGCTCCCGCTCTTTTGATAATCATTGCTGCTGAAGTTCCTACTCCGCCAGCTCCTATTATTACAATATTCATAGACTACCTCCGTGTTATATATATGTTTTTTATACTGCTTCATTATTATTATTGTAGCACTTTACGAATGCCTTACAATTATGCATTTGCTGTCTTTATGTACTAGTTTGCGTAAAACACACCCCGCATTTCTTCATCCCATTTTCACATGGCTGTGTTATGATAGTTTCAAGGAGTCATGTATGAAAACAAAAAAGAAACGAAACAGCAGATACAAATACAGAGGGAAACTGAAAATCCTTCTTGTCATCCTGATTTCCATTGCTGCGGTCTTCATTTTCTCCCACGCAGACAGACCGGCGCCGGATTTCAACGGGACCAGGGTGGTTGCCTATCTTCCGTCCTGGAACCATGAATGCTATGATGAAATTGACATGAAAGCTCTGACCCATCTGAACATTGCTTTTGCCAACCCGGATGGAGAAGGAAATCTTTCCATCGCCATTCCCGACAGAACCATCAAAAGAATTGTAAAGAAAGCGCATCGTAACGATGTCCGTGTTCTGGTCAGCCTGGGCGGCGGAAACGGGTTTCAGAACTATCTGCATCTTATAGAAAACAGGGCTTCCAGAAAAGCATTGAACAAGGAGATTCTCCATTTCATCACCAGCCATGATCTGGACGGCATCGATCTTAACATTGAAGGAGACATTGAGCCCCGGTTCTGGAATTATTACCACGCATGGGTCCTGGAACTGCAGAAACTCTGTGAAAAAGAGGATCTGACTCTATCCTGCGCAGCGGCATCCTGGTTTGATTCATACATTTCCGGCGATACCTTTGACTGCTTTGATTTCATCTCCATCATGGCCTACGATAACAAAGGAGATTACAATCATGCATCCTATGATTATTCTCTGCAGCAGATGGAGTATTTCAGCCATGTCCGCAACATCGATGAAGACCGGCTGATCCTTGGCGTCCCGTTCTACGGATACCGCTACCAGGGGAATTCCTGCACCGGAGAGGCAGTCACCTTCGGAGAGATTGCAAAATACAATGAAGATTCCCAGTTTGCCGATGAAAGCGGCACCTGCCGCTACAACGGCATAGACACCATAAAAAAGAAAGCCGCACTCTCCAAGAAGTACGGCGGTATCATGATCTGGTCCATCGATCAGGATGCAGATGGCCGCTATTCCCTGCTGAAGGCCATCTCTGAAACCATTTCCCAATAATAAAAGGAGCTCTCATGCATGCATCAGAGTTCCTTTATTCATTTTCTGCATATTTTATCTTTGTTCCTGCATATGGATGGATTCCCGATGCCACATATCTGGTAAGCCCCACGTCATCAAAGCGTTCACAGGTTACCGTATAATCTGTTCCTTCTGTCAGTTCGTCTTTTCCATCTCTTAGATGCAGGACATGATCTTCCATGGAGATTCTGCATGTATTGATGGATTTCTGAATGATGAAATAGAAGACTGCCTTTCCGCAGTATGCTCCGATTCCTTCAATGATCATGCGGGCAGTTCCGGCATCTTTGTTATTCTCATAGGAAATCCTGTAATCCAGTTTCTCCGTCATCTTTATGCCTTCATAGGTGAGAACCATCTGGTCCTGCCTGATTTTTTCACCGGTATAAATCTGATCCTTTAAGCCTTCCACTTTCAGCTTTCCGCCGGAGATGTCGCGGATTTCATGATGAAACAGCGGCGTCCGGTACAGATAGTCTACAAATCTTTCGGTATTCCGGTTGTCTGTGAATTCCACAATCCTGCGATATCTGTCAGTATACCGCTCTTCATGCCTTCCTTCATAATTCTTTCGAATCAGGGCCCTTAAAGATGCATCATCATATGCAATATCTGCAAAAGCATTCTCATCATTGAGCATCAGCTGGTATCCCAGCTTTGCAAGACACATGTCCTTATCCATCCATGCAAACAGGACATTTCCTCCTCTATAGAAAGCATCATAGCTGATGGAGGAATAGTCTGTGATCAGAAGCCTTGTCTCCTGCAGGAGCTGGTCATAGCGGAAGTCTTCCGGCATGAACTTTGCGACGCTGCTTCTTTCAAAAGCTTTTTTGTATAGAGGATGCGGAATGAAAACCACCTTGTCTCTGTATTCTTCCGGCACTGCATCGATGATTCTCACTACAAACCGGTAATATGTGGATTCTTCCGGCGCATCCGTGATGGTTCCATACTCAAACATTCTTGTTGTCGGCATGATCACAATCTTATCTGCATCTTCCTTCTTGAAAGAAGTATCAAATTTCGGAAGTCCGCACTTGATGAAATCTCCATGACAGAAATTTCCCTTTTCCACATAGTGACGGATCTCCTCATCCGAAGAAGCAACAACATAAGCATTGTTTCTGAAGCCGTATCCTTTGGAAAACTGGTATCGTCCCTCCAGGGAATACATATACATGATGCCGTGTCCCAGGAAGAAATAGTAATATTCTTCACTGAAGATCTTATCCCAGACCAGTTCATTGTGGATGGACAGGTCCATGCAGTGCTGCACCGTCTCCGTTGCAATGATTCCTCTGGAAATGAAGAAAAGATAGTAATGCCGCAGTGTATGCTTTTTCACCACATTCTTCCCATATCTTCTGGACATTTCCGGATAGTCCGGACTTGTTTCATCCAATATGAAATATACATTCTTCCGGCCGTCTGCCATCAGTTTTTCAAACACGTTTCTGGCGCTTTCCTCACACTTGGCAGCAAACTTTTCAAACATGAGGATGACGGGCTCGCCTTTCTCCCTGGTTCTCCTGCTCATGAGATATGCCATCCGGATCATGAAACTGCTCTTCCCGGAATCTGTCACATTCTTTTCTCTCCAGGCCAGCTTCAGCGCTCCGGCATTTGTTTCATAGAGATAGACGCTCTTTCCGTCAATCTCCACAATTTTGCTGAAATACAGCAGATGGTCATTCTTTTTATATCCCTTGAGCACAACAGGATGCTGGAAATAGTATCCATGTTCATCCTCAAAGAAGAATTCAAGGCTGCTGAATTTTTCTTCCGGAGAAAGCTGCGCATATGGAACTTCTACAGACCATATTCCTTCTTCTTTTCCTTTTTCCAGAGGAAATGCCTTTTCTTCTATCCTGATTCTGAAGCGTTCCAGCGGCAGTCCATGATTGCGGAACATGAAAATAATAGAGAAGCTTTCTTTCCCCATCCGTATGTCTTTCATGGAATAATCCAATGAAAAGACATAGTTATAGATGAACATCTTGCCACTCTGGAGAAATACTCTCTTCAGTTTATCTCCATCATACAGCGCCCGATGCTTTTCGCCCTCTATTATTCTATGGTTACCTGCTAATTCACGAATTACCATGGCCGGTGTGCTCCTCTTATCTGCCAAGCAGCTTCTTTAAGCTGCGTTTCATCCCTGATCCGCCATTCTGCGGTTTAACCGCCTTTTCTTTGATGCAGAATCTGTTTCTGCTCTTATTATTATATACATTCTCCATGAGATATTCCAGTCTGTCATCCGCTTTTTCAATGGCTGACAGTTTCTCGTCCAGAACGGAAAACGGCAGCTGCTTTCCATCATTTTTGTAGATCAGCTTTTTCTTGCCTTCATAATGCATGCTCTCTTCCGTTTCCTTCCGAGTATAGACATGAACAGAAGGCTTGTCCCAGAAGATGTCCTTCTTTACCAGTTTTGCAGGGCATCCGCCATATGCACAGTTGGAAAGCATTTTCTTTCCGCCTGTCATGGACCATCCGCCCACCATGGTACCGGAACCAATCTGCGTTCCCTTGGTCAGAAGTACATTCTGCGCAATCCATACATGGTCCCCCAGATAGATGCTTCTGCTCACATTGATTCTTTCTTTTGTTTCACAGTCATAAATGAGATGAGGATCTCCATTTCTAAACCATACATCTCTTGAAAACAGACAGTCATTTCCTATGATGACATGCCGCTCTTCCGACAATATGACATGGATGGCCCTTGTTGTATTGGCATCCTTTCCCAGATAGAATACGCTATTGTTGTATATGTCCAGCTGTACCCTTGTCACATGCCGGTTGGATGCAAGAAAGATAATACTGTTGCTTCCGAGGAAATTGAGACTTGTATCATCCAGATTCACCTTTTCATCGATGAAAAGAATGTTGTTCTCTCCGCGGAAGTTGATCTTGCTTCCTTTCATGGATACCGGTCTCCCGATGATTTTATTGTTTTCTACTGCATCAAATTCTTCTATGCTGCGAACAATCATGTCTAACTCTCCTTCACTGGTTTTTTATTTCTTACAATCGGAACATACTCCATGCATCTGATGAATATGTTTGCCAGAGCCATGGTAATCACGAAACTGGATACAATGAACAGATATGGATGTGCGCTGACAACGTCTGGCATTGTCAGAGCAAAGATTCGCATCGGAAGCCTCTGCAGCATGTAGATTGGGAACAGATTGGTTCCCATCCATACCAGGAATGGGTTCACTACCTTCACCTTCATGGTGAAAAGAAGAACCAGCGCCATGAAACCGCCGCAGAATATGCCATACTGCTCAACGCCATGATCCCTTGTGAAATATCCGAACTGGAAGATAAAGAATGAAATGGCAAACATGACAGAGTATGTAATGTTATTCTTCATGACAAACTTCTCAATTGGCTCCTTCAGATATGCATACAGCATTCCGGTCGGATACATGATTGCCGTATTCCAGAATCTTGAAGGCAGTTCACAGGTCATGGCAATCCATACATATGCTGCCACCAGTACGAATACTGCAAAGATGCCCAGAAGATTTCTCTTTCTGAATATCATGAAAGCAAAGTATGTCAATACATACATGACCAGAATTACAAAGATGTACCAGTTGGAATTTCCAAGATCCTGCAGCCCAATCAGTGACAGCAGCACCTGCTTAACCGTAAATTCCGAGCCAAGCATCAGTCCTACCACAAAGAATATGGCTACAACAATATCCATCATGATCAGCACCTTCAGGAATCTGTCCCTTGGGAACTTTCTCACGTAGCTGTTTCCTTTTTTCATGATGGAAAGCATGATTCCATATCCCGAATAGAACAGGAAGGTAACGACAACCAGCTGCATCATGTAATACCTGACTACAAAATACATGTCATTGATCGGAACGGTATTTTCCAGATCCAGATATCCCGTCGAATGGCTCAAAAATATGAAAAGTGTCAATATTCCGTTGACTGCACTTGTCTGTTCAATGGAGATATAGTCTTCATAGAATCCTTGTTCCTTGATTCTGCTCCCCATGAATGAAACAACCAGTACTATGATTAATAGCCAGATCAATTTTTTTCTCCCTCATCTAATTTCTTTACTGCTTCAAGAACACGTCTGCTGTTATTCTTATCCCTGTATACGAAGAATGCATCTCCTCTTTCCTTATACATATCCTTCAGTCTGCAGTCGTTTTCTATGTATCCGATGATGGTGTCTACTGCATCATCATAATCGACACAGACTTCACCGAATCCGTCTCTGTAATACTCAAAGTACCCGTCTGCACCTGTATGCCTTTCGCCAAAGGTATCGATATCGTATTGCGTATATATTACAGGAATGCCAAGATATGCCGCTTCAAAAGCTGCACTGGAGTAGTCCGTCAGCAGAAGTGCGGATTCACCGATCAGCCGGTTGGTATCTGCTGCTTCCTTGCCCACACAGATGACATCATTCTCATCAAAGTCATTGCACTGCTTCATGAAAGATGGATGCAGATAATAGTCTCCGGTATATCCATGGCTGCGCATGCATTCGAGAAGTCTCTCATCGTTGATCAGTCTGTTATAGTATTTGAAATATTCGCTTTCCTTGAAATCCGGAACGTATTCTCTTTCACTTGTGCCCGGAATCAGCGCTCCTGCATATTCCTTTCTCCAGGTTGGAAGGAATACAATCTTCTTCTGGGTATTCTTATCCAGCCCGTCATGCCTTGGAAGACCTGTAATCATTGGTTCTCCGTGGTCATATCCGTAGCCGTTCTCCTCATCCAGAAGTGCTTCATATTCCCGTTTTCCGCAGGTTGCATAAAGCTTCGCATTGACAGCAAACTTGCTGGTCCATGAAGACTCATTTCTTGTCATGACACCATGAATCAGCCAGATGTAATCCCAGTCACAGAGATCTTTGTAGAATTTCTTGTCTGCACCGAAAACATAATCCGGTGACAGACTTCCTCTTGTATCGATGATTTTATCTGCCAGCATCATCTTCAGCTTATAGTCTTCCGTATATGGCTGTATGGTCCTGCCATACTGCTTGACAATCCGGTAGTCTGCACAGTTTTCATCAATGATGAAATATGCATCATACTGATCTCTGTCTTCCCAGGTGGAGAAGAACTTGAATGCTTCGATGGCACTGTCCTTTGCTCTTGTTTCGTTATCTCTGAAAATCCAGATTGGTTTTTCCTTCTTTGCTGCAAGCTCGTGATACTTATTTCTCAATGCCACAGCATCTTTTTCTCCGTTTTCCTTCAGAAAAGCAGCGACTCTGCTCTCATGCAGCCTGTGGTTTTCCGGCGTATCTGCTGAAATGCTGAAATGCTTTTCGTGATACAGAACAAGATGCCCGCCGCCTGCAAAATAGTTCCACGGGTTATAGTTTTCAACCTTTGAGAATTCGCCGCAGTTCAGATGTACCGGCGATACGGCAAAACCGTCGGTCAATGCGAAATTGTAATTCTTTCCATCTTCACAAGGAAGTTCAAAGCGGAATCTTTCAGCTTCGCAGGTCTTTTCATCAAACAGTCCCTTGCCGTTTCTCAGCGGCCAGCTGGTAATCTGAGGCCCGTAGTAGTTTCCCTGCTCATCCATGACCATAAGACGGATTCTTCCGCCGAACATGCTCAGAAAATCATAGCCCTCGAAGATCAGTTTTCCTCCGCGGATCTCCGAAATGATCAGATAGACCAGTTTTCCTTTCTGCGTGCTGATTGTTTTCCTGCTGTACCGATAGATGATATCCTTTCCTTTCAGATAGACCTCATCATCCGGCTCGAGCGTCTTTTTCATCAACCACAGATATTCCTTGTTATATGGAAGCATGGTATCGACTGCGATTCTCTTATTGGATACCAGATACAGCACATCCCGGATCAGTTCATCATACTCTGCGCGCTCCTCGTCGCTCAGCGTGTTCACATATGCAGGAATTCCGTTTCCGAACGCATACTTGATGCTTCTGAGCATCCGGTTTCCTCTTCTCTTGGAGATGATTTCCCGTTCTGCGTTTACTCTAAGCAGCTGGCAGTAGGATTCTGTAAGCATTTCAAATCGCTGCTCCACCGACTCTGCTTCATTGATCTCATCCAGTGTATATGGAATGACATCTTCCGGCATGTCCGCAATTCGTCCGGCGATGGATGCTTTTCTTTTTTCTGCTTCCGCTTCCATCATCTCTTTCCGCTTCTCGTAATGCTCGTCTCTTCCGAGCCTGTCTGCTATGCCGATTCTATATTCGTCCGGTTCGAGCCGCTCTGTAAGAACGGTTTTTGTCCCTGTAAATTTTCCTTTTCCATGGATGACAATGCCATATGCTCCGGAGCGATATGTTCTCACAGATTTGATGACATAATCTTTTCCTTCTGCCAAAAGCCTGCCGTTATATGTAACATCGCATTTCGCCAGCCTTCTTGCTGCATCTCCAACCACAGCATTTCTGAATTCTGCCGCATTGATGTTTTCAAGAATCTTAAATCTCTTCCGCTGAATGCCATGAAATCTTCCTTTCCCTATCAGCAGTACAGTGCCTTTTCCGGCATCGATATTTTTCAGATAATGCCTTCTGTAATCCACGCCTTCCGTCAGATACTCGTCTTTGTACTTCAGATTGAAATTCTGATGACGGACCGGACGTCCGCAGTATGGAAGGTCTCTTCCCTCTTTTTCCAGAGTTGTCGCCTTGATGCTGACTCTTTCCCTGTTCTTTATGTCCTTTATGATCTGGTCATAGCATCTCTTTGTATTCTGGTTATCGTGGAATTCCACGATAAAGCGGAATTTCTCCAGCTGCTCCTCCGTATGCTCCTGCGCAAGATAATTCTTTTGAATCAGCGCTTTCAGATCGCTAAAGTCCCTGCTGATATCCGAAAAAGCAGTCTCTTCATCCAGCATCAGGCCGCAGCCCAGTTTTTTTAGACACATTTCCTTATCTTCCCAGCAGAACAGAACATTACATCCTCTATAAAATGCATCATATGCAATGGAGGAATAGTCTGTAATCAGGAGCTGAGTCTCTCTCAGAAGCTCATCATAAATCCACTGCTCCGGAATGTATTTCCCGATCGGTGTCTCATTGAAGCAGTCTTTGATCAGCGGATGCGGCGTTAAGATAACCTTATCCTTCAGCTCTTCCGGAATCTCATTTAAGATGCTGCATACAAACTGATAGTAGGTGCTCTCTTCCGGACTGTTTCTGATGATGTTATATTCAAAGTCTCTGCTTGTCGGCATGATCAGAATCTTGTCATGGGTTTCATTTCTATATGACTGGTCAAACTTCGGAAGCCCCGCAACAATCAGATCCTGCTGGGTGAAATTGCCGCCCTGGATGAAATGATCGGCTTCCGCCTGAGAGGATACAACGATTTTGCAGTTGTTTCCAAATCCCTTGGAGTTCTTCTTGAAGTACGGATTCTCCTTCAGTGTATACATGTACATGATTCCGTGCTGCAGGAAGTAATAGTTGTACTGCTCATCATCGATTCTCTTCCGGATTCTCCAGTCGCTGACATTCAGATCAAAGACATGATTCATGGTCTCTGTTGCAATGAATGTATCTGCTGCAAAGAACATCAGATAATGCTTGAATGTATTCTTATATATGATATTTTTTCTGTATTTCTCCTGAATGCGCGGCAGATGATCCGATTCTCTGTCAATCAGGAAATATGCATTCGTCTCACCTTCATCCAGGAATTTCTCATAAAGGACGGAAGCGCTTTCTTCGTATTTTGATGCAAACTTCTCAAAGAACAGAATCGCCTTTCCATATTTGAACTTCAAAACTTTTGCAAGAATGGAAGCCCACCGGATTCTTCTTTTCTCCTTCGGACTGTCCAGAATGCTGGTCTCCCTGCACGTGATGCACATGGCATTTCCTGCATTGCTATACAGAAATACCGCATTGTCATCTTTTACAAAAACGTCCGAGAAGTATGGTCTTTCTCCATTCAGAACATGGGAGCGGGTGCTTCTGTCATCCGCATAATCTCTCAGATACAGATATTCCAGCGCCCGGCGGTATCCCAATCCCTGCTCGTCCTCATAAATGAACAGAATGGTAGAACTCTTCGCCTTGAATGCCATGGGATCAATTTCAATGTCCACATGAAATCCATGGACATGCATGCCCTTTTCTTCTCTGTATGAACGGAACTGCACTTCAAACGGCTGCCCTGCCACTTCCAGACTGCAGCCCTGAAGCGGCTCTTTCGACATCGCCGTATACAGACTGCCGTCAAGGCTGAATCCCTGCTGTGTCTTTTCAATCTTTTCTACAGATGTTCTGAAGTCCACCAATGCATTGAGCACCTTGTTTTCTGAACCGCTGACATCTATCAGATTTCCGTCCGCATATTCAAAGATGAAATCATTCTTTTTCTTTAATTCTACACCTTTAAGATTTAAACTCATTCTTTCCCTCATGCCTAATCCTAGGCTTCATCGTCTTCCGTCATGGATGATGCGGTTTCCGCTTCATCCTCCTGCTCTCTAGTTCTGATGCGCGGATCCATCTTCTTTATGGCCTCTTCCAGCGCCTCTTCCCTGATATATTCAACTTTTCTTCTGCGGTTTGCTTTTACATATCCTGCATATCTTTCTGCAAGCTCTTCAGATATTTCCGGAGATTCCGCAAGCAGTTTCCTGATTTCAACAATATCCTTTGTCATCAGGTAGGTGTCAAAGGCATGGTCAATCTCCTTGCTCGCTTTTACTGCCTTCTGAAAATTGTCTTCATATTTTCTGCGTTCCGCAAGAAGTTCTTCCCACTTCTCCCGGGGAATCATCTTTTTCAGTTCTTCTGATGAAAACTCCGGCATATCGATATCGTAGGCAAAATATCCAAGGCCCTTGCTGTGATTTGCTTTTTTGAGTCTGCCAAGAATTGCCTCGCGGATTTCAAATACATGGCCGTCCACTGCCACCTCTGTGATTTTCTTTAGCGGCGCTGCCTGCAGCTTCGTATCTTCCACCCGCACATACTCCTGGGCAAATACATCCTCCCAGTTTTCCAGGGATACCAGAGAATCCTTTTTCCCTGTAATCTTTCTGATGCTGGATTTTCTGGTGAGCCTTGCTTTCAGTCCTGTCTTTTTGTTTTCCCGTTCCAGTTTTCTTTTCAGGCTTCTGACTTCTTTTCTATGGTCTGCCTTTTCTATTTCTGAAATCACCAGAAATGCCCCATAGTCTTCTGTCGTATCACAATCTATCAGGTTTACAAATCCCGAATCCAGATTGACATACCTGTATCTGAAATCTACTGCATGGCTGTTGTTACCGGCATATTCCAGTTTTCTTCTGCCCTGCTTCGGACTGTTTTCCAGTGCGGAAATCAGTTTCCGGATTTCTCCATGCGGCATCATGACACGTATTCTTCTGTAATCCTCCATCAGTGCGCCGTTTTCAATCAGGTCGCGGCCTGCAGCACCGACCGGAGAATACTGAATGCCGTTTTCTCTGCACAGGTCATCGAATTCATACAGTAAATCTTTTAATGCTTCTTTATTCGTTTTCATAGATCTCTTCCTTCGGCACTATGCCAAAAAGTTCCTTTGCCTCTTTCCAGACAAATCCGTTCCGCGTATCATTGACTGCTCTTTCATACAGCGCCTTTGCCTCTTCCTTTCGTCCAAGACCATAAAGGGCATATGCTGCAAATCTTTCCAGTTCGCCGTCTGCGCCATGGATTTTCAGCGCACTCTCCGCCTGCTTCTGTAATCTCTCATAAGCAGCTTCATCATTCTTTTCTTTTGCCTCTTCATAGGAAAGCCAAAGTTCTGCTTTACTGTAGTCTATGATATCTGAATACTCCGTTCCGGATGCAAGGAGCTCCCGGACTTTATTCCGGTCCTTCATGTCAAAGATCTGAATGGACAGATTTCTGCAGAATTCCACTGCGTCGGCAGCCTTCTGCACCCTTTCGGATACCGGCTCGCGGAAGCGTCTGTTTCTCTTCGCCAGCAGTTTTCCTGCTTTATGATAATTCCCTGCGTATATGTAATACATCATTGCAAGATACAGCAGGTCTTCATCCGTTTCCACATAAGTATCGCTGGTACCAAGGAACGGGTCATTCTGCACCAGGAAATATTCCTCCAGAAGTTCTCCCAGTGCATCCAGATCTCTGGACTTTAATGCCTCTTCCAGCGGCGCAAGAGCGCTGTATCTGCTCCTGATTCTTTCTGCATAGAGGTCTGCCTTGACCTCTCCATAGATCTGATTCAGATGATCCTTGCTCTTCAGATTCTCCATCAGGATGGTCTTGCGATGTTCATATGCCTTGAAGATCTTCGCCTGATCAATTCTCGGCATGTACATTTCAACAAATTTCTCAAACGGCTCATTCAGGTCAAGACTGGAATTATGGGTAATCATGCCGTCTGTTGGGGGAACAAACATCCAGTCATCGCCGTAGGCAATTCTGAAAGTCTCTTCCGGTTTTCCAACCAGCGGAAAATCTCTGTCCTCAAACCGGACATATTTGGGCTCTCCAAACATGTGCGCCGGATACATGAGGGATCTCTGTCCCCATCTCATACAGAAGGCTGCGCAGCCTTCTTCCGGTGTCTGCGTGAATTTCTCCTTCAGTTCTGCAAGGACTGCCTCCCGGCCTTCCTTTTCTGTTTTCTTCAGGCATTCATCATACAGATCGATATCAAAGTCCACATTCTTTGTCAATGTATTCTTGTTCAGAACAAAATATGGAGAAAGAAGCTCTGCATAGACCTTCATGTTTCTCCTGTGTTCCCACTGTGCATCCGGGTCCTCCGGCATCGGATCCATGACAAAGAATTCAATGATCAGTCCGCAGCATTTTCCGCAGATGACCTGGGACCTCAGCATGAATGTGGTTTCCTTGTCCACATATCTGCCGATTGGATTGCAATAATATTCCGTATTTTCATTGGTGATGAAATCTCTGTTTTCCTTCAGTTCTCCCGGCATCACCCGGCACAGCTTTTCCCAGTTGTCCCTGGTGATGTAGATGTCCACATCATCATCCCATGGAAGGAACCCTCCATGGCGCACTGCTCCAAGGGAGCAGCCTGCTGCCAGATAGTACGTGATCTGGTTTCTTGCGCAGATTTCATCGATTTCTGTTAATAGTGTATATAACTTTGATTGTAACTGATTCACGTCAATCTCCTATTTCCGAATGAGCTTTCCATACCGCGCTACCACAGGATTTCCTGTCTTTTCAAAGAACTCTCTGCGGTTTTCCTTTGTAACAAAAGTGAACCATTCTATTTTGCTGCCGTCCGGATTCCTCAATTCTCTGACAATGTGATTCTCTACTGCAGGGCCGAGTTTCTGCCCTCTGTAATCCTTATGGCAGATGGTCATGCCACGTACGGCAATGCCGTCGGAATTTGTCAGGGCGCCGCAATGAGCCACAATCTTTCCGTCCCTTCGGATAATGCTGCTGCCAAGGCCTCCCTGCATGCGTTCTCTGAACTGTTCCATCAATTCTTCCTTTGTATAGGAATCCCGGTATTCTTCATCCTCTGCCAGAAGCGCAGCGATTTCCGGAATATCTTCCATCGTTGCAATATATGCTTCTTTTTCTTCGCCGGTCTCTACCGCATCGCCTGTGAGATGATGAATATATCCGTACTGCGTCTTATATTCACCTTCGAAGGCCGGCGCAAGACGGTCAATGATTTCTTTTCTTGCATTGACCATTGCAACTTTATATTCCCGGATCAGCTGAACCAGCCCTTCCATGTCCCATTGCTGCGCATTGGAATATGCGGAAAAGCTGTCATGATACTTCATGACAACAAGTCTGTAGCTGTCATTATCATCTTCCACCCACACTTTCAGGCCCGGAATGTTTTCATGATTTTCATCATACAGAAAAATATCTGTATACATGTAGATGCAGTTTTTTACATCAGGTTTCAGGAACTGCAACACCTTCTTCAGTTCCTCATTTGCCGCCTGTCTGATCATCTTTACTCCTATGCTAATCTGTTATATATTTCTACGATTGTTTCCGCAAGTTTTACGGTTTCTTCTTCTGTCAGCGCACCTACGTGAGATACTCTGAATCTGTATTCTCCAGCTTCTCCGCCGCTTGGATTGATGAAATATCCAAGTGTATCCTTTAATTCCTGTTCCACTGCCTTTGCCACCGGCTTATCAAAGATTACGGTAGTGATTGCATTGGATTTGCTGAAGGAAGGAATGGAGATTCCCTCTGCTGCAGCAATGATGCTTCTGAAAGCATCGGTTCTTCCCTTTACCTCTGCAAGTCTTGCTTCCAGTCCCTGATCTGTGATGTATTTCAGCATGTCACGGATTTCAAAGCAGATACCTACAGCAGGTGTGAACGGTGTCTGGCCGCGCTTCATGTTCAGCATGTAATCGTTGAAGTCGAAATAGATATTTCCGATTTCTTCTGTACTCTTTACCATTGCGGCAGTCTTTTCATTCATCATGACAACGCTCATGCCCGGAGATACGCAGAGTCCTTTCTGTGTACTGATGATGACTGCATCGATTCCGTTTGCATCCATGGCAAAATCATCACAGAGGAATGTGCTGATTGCATCCACAATCAGGAGTGTATCCTTTCCTGCCACAAACTTCTTGAACAGTTCGATGTCATAAAGCTGTCCCGTGGAAGTTTCATGAAGGTTTACAAGTACTGCCTTGTATTCATTGGCTGTAAACGGCTCGAAATGCTTCCATTCCAGAACTTCCATGTCTGCAAGACTGATGACGTCTGTTTCTGCACCGTGAATGCTGCAGATTTCCGAGAATCTCTTGCCGAAAGTGCCGCCTGCTACAACCAGCACTCTGTCGCCCTTACGGATCAGGTTCATGACAACAGCTTCCATTGCCGCTGTACCCGATGCTGTCAGATAGATTCCCTGTGAGCTTTCTGCAGTCTTCATGCAGTCTTTCAGCATGCGGTCTGCTTCCAGCATGACATCGGAGAAATCCTGATTACGGAAATATGGAATATCCTGTCTTCTTGTTTCCTTTGTAACCTCATACATTTCTGTAGGTCCTATGGTAAATAACTTTGTCATCTTTTTTTCCTTTCGTAAATATTACAATCTGCTATATCTCATTTCCTATGGACTGGATTGCCTTAAGAACTTCATTGGTCGGAACTCTAAGGTCAGTTGCTGCTGATGCGGATTTTGCCTTGTTCAGCGCTGACATGACAATGTAACGGATGCCGTTTCCTTCAAAGTTCCAGCTGTATCTCTTGGTCTTTACATTATCGTTCAGTTCGAAATGGCAGGTATACCACCAGTCTTCCGGAATAATAATCGTGCCCTCTGTTCCTGTGATCTTCATTGTTGTATCTGTATTGCTGTCTCCCATTTCGCAAAGGAAAATGCCGTTTTCTGCCTTTCCTGTCAGGACTCCGTATTTCACAAAGTCATCTGCGTCCCTGACAGAATCCAGATGGAACTTGATATCTGTTCCAAAGAATTTTTCTGCCGTCAGCATGGCAACATAAAGATGATTCTGGAAATCTGCTGCTTCGACACCCGGAAGGTCCCCGATTCTGATTCCGCAGCGGATGCTTACGATGTCTCCGATCAGATTGCCTTTTGCATTCCACAGAAGCTGAACAAATGCCTGAAGATAGAATGTGGAAACGCATTCCATCAGGATACCGCCTTTTTCTTCTGCATATCTGTATAATTCCTGAATCTCCCATGCAGAATTGCTGAGCATCGGTGAGCTCATGACAATGATATTCTTTTCCAGTGCCTTTTTGATCAGCGGATATTTCTTCGCTCTGTCGCATCTGACATAGATAACATCCACATTGTCCAGGAATTCATCATAATCTGTAAAATATCTGTCCAGTTCGAATTTATTGAAGAATCCTTCTGCAACCTCTTCATCTGCCGAATATACCGATTCCGGATGAATGCCGCTTACATACTTGGATTCAATGATGAAATCATCGTCATTGAGATCATCTGTAACAATGCCGAGAGATTTTACTTCCCTGCTCTCTCTGAGCATGGTGCTTGAAATGTTCTTTGTTCTTTCAAGGTATACAACCTCACAGTATTTTCTCAGGTGGTCAAACTTACCCTTCCAGTCTGAACCAATGACCAGTACGTCTACGCTGTACTTGATAATATCCTGAATCTTCTGTCCCAGATACTCTTCTACGATAACCATGTCAGCAAAGCCTGTTTCTTCAACGTTCTTGATTCTTGTTGCCAGGCTGTCCTGTACAGAAAGCTTGCCTCTTTCAATGTCGTATGTCTCTCCTGTTACACCGACAATCAGGTAATCTCCCTGCTCTTTTGCTCTTTTCAGAATGTTGTAGTGTCCCTGATGGAACAGATCGAAGGTTCCATATGTGATAACCACTCTTTTATTATCTTTCATAATTCTAACCACCTTGTTCTTTTTTGCAGATGTGCATCATTTTATACTAGCACATCTGGCCTGTAACGTCAACTTGCGATATATCCGGGAAAACGGAGATTTCAAGGGTTTTCGCCTCTCCGGCTTCCTTTTATCCTATTCTTTGATGATGTCATTTCGGATCATGAATTCTGCCAGTTCATTTCCGATCTGACCATACGCATATCTTGTGAAATGCAGGTTGTCCGATGACATGTATGGGCAGGTCTTCCGGTTGATGAAATCTCTGCCGTCAGGATAATATAATGTGCTGAATCTTGTAAAGGTAAGACCGCATGCTTCATCTCCGTACATGTCCGAGTATCTGCTGATCAGCTCGTTCACATCCTCCTGGTAGTCTGTCAGCGTAAGTCCCAGGCCGTTTTCTGTCACGAACCGGTTATGCTTTTCTTTGTAATGGACGGTTCTGTCGCTGTAGAAAAGGTCCATCCATACCACCCGGATCGGCTCTTTTCCTTCTTCCACTCTCTGCCTGGAGCCTTCTGCGATATATCCCATGATCTCATTGAGCGCTCCATTGAATTCCCATGCATTTTCGCTGTCCAGTGCTCCAAGCGGCGCATCATCCAGATAGTCATTGGTTCCTGCTGCCATGACAACCACATCAAAATCCTTAAATGTCTGATTCCCGCTGTTGACATGGCCCGTTACGGTCTGTCCGGAATCTGTCCGGATTGCCATGGATTTTCCATCCCGGATCTGTCTTGCAACCTGAAGGACAATTCTGTCTCTTGGATATGTATCCGGAGAGGCTTCGGATACTCTGTCTTCATAAAAACAGGTGTCCGTATCCTTCATGACACAGTTTGAGCCAATGGCAGGATAATCCAGGCCTTCTTCATCGGCTGCCTGTTTTTCCTGATCATATTCTTCCACCTGCTTCTGTGATGCCGCTGTCCAGGTGGATCCCGGAATGGACGGATTGTAGAAGCGGATGCCTGTCAGCTCTGCCACTCTGTTTGGATATGCAAAGATATCTTTCTTCCCCTGGTATTTGTATGGAGAGCCGAAGGTGATGCTGTCTCCCAGGAACAGAACATTGCTTTCTGCATATTTCTTCTGGTGTATGATGGTAAAGCCTTTATCGTAGCCGCTCGTGATGGTTTTCCCTTTGCGCGTTGCCACTGCCCGGACAGAGAAGTGGCTGTACTCCGGACCGACGCTTACGGTTTTTGTCTGGCAGACATCATTGCTCTTTGGTGCGGATGCGATGGTCTGAAAGCTTTTTCCATCAGTAGATGCGAGAACTTCATACTTTTCTGCATTGCATGTGTTTCCCCATTTGATTGTCAGCGTCCCATCCGTGACGGATGCGGAAACGATACCCGGTTCGGAAAGATGGAATTCCCCGAATTTATCGTAATCCCCCAGACTCTCCTTCCCGCTCTTCACATAACATGGTCTTACGGCATAATACAGCTGATTTCCCGACGGATCGATGAAGAAGGTGGAAATCATCCAGAACTCCAGTGCCTTCCGCTCCGAATCATTGAGAGACTGTCGGAATACATCCTCATACGATAAGCTCTTCGATGTTCCGATATAGCGGTAGCTTCCATTTGCTCCGATTTTTCTGTAGACCTTGTATTTCGTAGCACCCGGCACTTCTTTCCATGTCAGTCTGTTGTGCAGATTGGTACATGAAATGGAGACGGAAGGCGCGTATGGGATGGATGAAATCCCTTCGCTGTCATAGGCATTGATATTGGTCACAATGCCGGAAATTCTGTAACAGTTTGCCGTATATGTATATTTTGTTCCTTTTACGATGCTGGTGTCGTTAAAGACCAGTTTCCCGGAGTCTGCGACCCTTGTTGCAATCTTTTTATAGGAACCGGATCCTGTTTTTCTATAGATCCTGTAGGTATATCCTTTTTTTGTATTCAGCTCCAGCCGGTTTAACGCTGTATTCCCCGATGTGACATATTTCAGGGAGGACAGCAGCTTGTTCAGCTTCACAACCTTTACCTTCCTGACTGCCGTTTCTTTCTTCTTTCCATTCTTTACAATCTTGTAGGTATAGGTCTTTCCTGCCTTTGCCTTCCTGTCTGTATATTTTACTGTTGTTTTTTTGACAGTCTTCAGCTTCTTATACTTTCCGGAGCCTGTCTTTCTGTATATGGTATAGGACTTTGCCTTTTTTCCCTTGTCCCATGTAAGCGTTACATAATTCTGTCCCGCTCTTATTTTTGCAATGGCCAGCTTTACGGGAAGCGTCACTTTTCTGATGGCGCTCCATTCTCCCCGGATGACCGAGCCGTTTGCCAGCTTGTATGCCCGCACCTTCACCTGGTAGGTTTTTCCGTTTGAGATGTTTTGAATGGAGAATGACTGGCCGTAGCCGCTCATGGTATTCCACTTCTTCGCGCCTTTTACCCTGTACGCAACCTGAAAATATGATCCGTTATATGCCCCTGCTTTCTTCGCCATTTTTACGCCAATGTTTCTGTTTCCTTTTTTCAGCGATAAAATGGCAGGCCTTGACGGTTTCTTTACACTTGCTGCTGCAGGTGCGGAGGTCTTTTCTCCATTGCTTTCCAGTTTAACTGCTGCCTTGCTGACCGGCTTTATGCTCTTTTCTGTTTCTGTATTCTTCTCCTCTTCTTTTACTTCCGGAACTTCTGCCGGCTCTTCTTCCGCTGCGGTTTCCTCTTCCACCATTTCTTCCTGCTGTTCCTCTGTGATTACAATTTCATTTTCAATGGTTTCTTCTGTCATTCCTTCTTCTGCAAATGAACCTGCCGGCATGAATGCCACAGAGATGACCACTGCCAGCAGAGCAGAAACTGCTTTTTTCCCCATTATTATACGTTTTCCTTCCTATTTTTTTCCTTTGATGTCTTTCTTGATTGTTGTTGTTGAAATGTCCGGTGTTCTCTCCAGGTACACGACTTCTGCACCTTCGTCCTTCAGAAAGTCGAATTTTCCTTCCCAGTCATTTCCAATGACAAATGTATCTATGTGATACTCATGGATGTCTGTCCGCTTCTGCTCCCAGCATGTCTCCGGAATCACCAGATCCACATACCGGATTGCCTCCAGCAGGTTTTTCCTCTGCTCATAGGTGAAATAGCAGGTCTTCTGCTTTTCGTTCCAGTTGAACTCATCGGTGGAAAGCGCAACAATGAGATAGTCTCCCAGTTCCTTTGCTCTTCTCAGAAGATTGATGTGTCCATAATGGAGCAGATCAAACGTTCCATATGTTATGACTCTTTTCATTTTTTCCTCCCCCATCAGTGATGCCTGATCTTTTTATACATTTCCTTCAGCGTCATCATTGCCTTTGCACTGTAGCGGAACTGCTTCCTAACTTTTTCATAAGGCTTGGGATCTTCCCTGTCCAGCAGAAAATGGATGTCCGCATTTTCAATGATTTCTTCTGCTTCTTCCTTTGAGACATATTTCTCTGTCACGTCTTCGAGAAGAATCTTTTCGCTGACAAACCGGTTTCCGATTCCTGTCAGTCTGCATTCATCCGGCAGTTCTCTTCCGTAGAGCATGTAATCTGCATACATCCTTGGGATGTTTACGCCGCTTCTTGTGATGGCATAGCCGGAGCCGCCGAATCTGAGATTGATTTCACAGAAATAGATTCCGTCCTCGGAAGCAAGGGCGTCCACATCGAACATTCCTGTATATCCGAGGGTTCCCACAAATTCCTTCAGCCGGTCCATGAATTCCAGAATCTCCGGCCCGGAGACAACTTCTCCAACCGCCATGATTCCTTTTCTGCTGCCATGTCCGCCCTGAACAAATTTCAAACATCCATCCGGCAGAAGAACCTTGTCTCCTGCTGCCAGTCCAAGGATTGCATACTCATTCCGGATGTCTATGAAGTCTTCTACGACAATATCCATATCCTTGAATTTTGCTGCCATTTTTTCCATGGCATCGCAGAAATCCTCCTCCCGGTCATACCGTTTCAGATAATCCTTGGAGCCCATGACAAGCACCGCTGGCTTCACAAAGCATGGGTAGGATATGCCTTCCGGAATCTCATATTTTCCGTCTCTGATGCAGATCTCATGGCTTTTGGCTGCCGGAAGTCCAAAGTCCAGAACCAGCCGTTTCTGCGTCTGCTTGTTCATCAGTTCTGCCAGCTTTCCGGGTGTCTTCCTGACATCACTCAGGATGAAATAATCTTTGAGAAGATCATATTTTTCATCCAGCCATGGAAGTGCAAGATCATCACACGGGATCAGGAGCGTCTCCCTCTCCGGATCATAAAGCTCCATCAGGAACCGGATGAGATTTTCCGCTTTCCAGTCCGTCAGACATACATGGTATGCCGAAACATGTCTGGACAGCCGCTCCGGATATGTCTTTGCCAGAACCTTCATCACTTTATAGTTCAGCTGGATCAGCCGGACCAGCTCAATGTCGTAATCTCCGCCTGCAAGGGATCTTGCCATGCCAATGAGATTGTTATAGTTTCGGCTGATGACCAGCACTCTTTTTTTATCCTTTTTCTTTTCACCCATTGCTTTCCCCCGTCGTTTCATGCAAAAGCGATTCAATCAGGTCGCAGAGCTGACCGGTGCAGTCATTCAGATCCACATCCAGGAACTTGTCCCTGAATGCAAGGATGTCATTTTTATCGTATGGCTTCTGAAGTGCTGCAAAAAGTTCCTCTTCCGTATCGCATACATATGCACGGATTGCTTCTTCATGCATGTCCACATTCAGTCCGTTATTCGCGCCATAGCTTTCCACATCCGGCTGGTAGATATACAGTTCCTTCAGAATGGATGCCGCTTCGATGGATATTGCCGAATAATCCGTTACAATCTTGTCGCTGATCTTCATCCAGTCAAGAGAACCGAACTTCGTATCCACAATGGCGCCTGCCTCTTCTGCCCATGTATAATCTCCGGTATCCAGGAAATGCTTCTTGATGATCAGGTTGAAGGATGTGAAATCGAATCCCTCCACCAGCTTTTCCAGTGCCAGCCCGGCATGCCTTCGGAACGTCGGAACGTAGAGCACATTACATTTTTCCCGCATCTGGGGATATGCTGCCTCTATCTTCTCTTTCATTTCCGGCTCCTGGATTTTGATGAAATCCAGCCTCGGAAGGCCAATCCGCACCTCCTTGTCTGCGGCGGTCCGGTATGCCTGGGCAAAATGTTCTGCGGTCTTTGCGCAAGGCGCAAGGAAATAGTCATAGCCGGCATGCATCTTCATGATTTCCGATACTTCCTTGGACCGTCCATCCACATTTCCCGCGCTCTGCCAGCCAAACTTCTTGATGGCTGCAAGAGAATGCCAGGTCTGGATGACCTTCTGTCCTTTTTTCTTCGGCAGCACCGAAACCGGAATGCAATAGCTGTCCACCACGACAACTCTGGATGTGGCAAGATGGAACATCTGCTTCAGGATATGGAATCCATAGGAGATTCCGCTTATTTTTTTACATAATACTGCTGTTTCCACGCCTCTTTCCTTCAGCCTGTCGCTGAGAAGACGGATGTCCAGCGTCGGCTCATCCGACTGCCTGCTGATAATGACCACCCGGTCCTTCAGTTTCAGCGGCCGGAAAAAAACATTTATGAAGCAGAGTACTGCCACTGCAGCTTTTACACAGAGTTTCTTCATGTCCTCTCCCTAGTTGGAGGCATCCTCATCAGATTCCTCTCTCTTTGCCTTCCTTTTGTAGTACTTTCTCATCAGGCTCATGACAGGCATGATCCTTCTGAAATGTCTGTATGCCATCGGATCGTCATCGTTCTTTACAAAATGAATGTCCGCCGCATCCATAATCCGGTCGAATTCCGCCCGGCTCATTCTTCCCATCATATATTCTTCAATGAGGACCTTTTCGCTGACAAAGGTCTTTCCGGGCTGTGCTTCGCAGGTAAGGTCAATCGGCGTTCCGTCATACATGTAATCTGCAAACATTCCCGGAAGGTTCACGCCGCTTTCCGTTACTGCATATCCGGAAGCTCCGAATCTCATGTTGACTTCAATGAAGTACATCTTTCCATTCTGATCCTCGATGAGGTCGATATCGTATAGTCCGTCATAGCTGAGGGAGTTCAGGAATACAATCAGCTGGTCGATCAGCTGTCTGTACTGACTGCATGGAAGCATTCTGCCAAGAATGGCTACGCCTCTATGTTCATTCTGTCCACCTTCTTCTGCAGCAAAGAATCCAGGGCCGTTGGCTCCGTTCCTTGTACATACACCAAGAAGGGAATACTCTTTACGGATATCCACATAATCCTCTACGATCATCTCGATTTCCTTCTTCTCTGAGAATTCGGTCAGATATGCGCAAAGTTCCTCTTCATTGCTGCACTTCTTCATTCTGCTCTTTGAGCTGTCCTTACTCACATTCGGCTTTATGAAGCATGGATATGTGATTCCCTCCGGAAGCTCAAAGCGCCCGTGATATGCGGAGATGACGCAGCTGTTCACCACGGAGAGACCGGCTTTTTCTGCCAGTTTCTTCTGTACATCCTTGGTCATCAGCTCGTTGATCTTTCCGGGCTCCATGTTCACATTCGGAATCAGGTAATGCTCTCCCAGCTCCTGAAGATAATCGTCGGCTACGCCGGTTACCAGGTCATCGCCGGGAATCAGAAGCATCTTTCTGCCCGGATCTTTTATCTTCAGCAGTTTCTCAACAATCTGTTCACTTTTTCTATGTGCAACGCATACATGGTATGCCTTGATATACTTACTGTATGCATCCGGACGGAGAAGTTTTCTCGGAGGATTCTTTCTCCACCGCGGCCTTACCTGGAAGATTCTTAGAATCTCAACCTCATATCCTGCCATGCCCAGAGATCTTGCCATGGTGAGATTGGAGCAGTAATTTCTTCCTGCCACAATGACTCTTGGATGCTCTGCATCCGGATTTCTTCTGTTGGAGGATTTCCCCTGCGGCAGCCGGAACAGCACAATGGCGATTTTATCCAGAACCGGGAAGACATGCTTCTTGATGAAGTTCTTGATGCCTCTCTTTTTTTCCTGTCTGATTATCTGCTGGATGTCCTTATTGAACCATTCCAGTGGCGCCGGATCCTCATCATATCCGAGCAGGGTGATATCCGCCGCTGCAATGCAATCCTCCAGTTCCTTTCTGGTCATGAATCCATGGATGTGGTCGTCCCAGGCAACTTTTTCGTAGATGAAGCTCTTGCCATAGCTCTCCACGGTCTTATCCTCCGGAAGAATCTCCTCCCCGGTCACTTTCTTTACATAAAGAGCCGGCAGGTTGACACCGCTTCTGAAATATGAGAAGTTCGGTCCGCCGCTTCTCAGATTCACTTCATTGAAGTAGATCTTGTCTCCTACAATGTTGAATTCCATGTCAAACATGCCATAGAAATGGAACTCCTGCAGCATGGCAACGATTTTATCCTGCAGTTCTCCCAGTTCTTCAAAAGGATGGACTCTTCCTGCCAGGGTAACGCCCTTTTCATACTGGGCAACATTTGTCTTCCGGATAATGGCCGGTATGATGATCTCCTGGTCGAAACATACGCCGCCAAGATCGATTTCATTATCGATTTCAAGGAATTCCTGTACCAGAACATCCCGGTCGGAAAAGGCTCTGCGCAGGGCGCCCAGATGCAGACGAAGTTCCTCTTCTTCCGCGCAGGCTTTCATTTCCGTCTTGTATCCTGTGATGCTCTCAACCGGCTTGCAGAAACATGGATAGACCATGCCCTGCGGAATCTGAATCGGTTCTTCTCTCAAAGAAATGGTCCATTCTTTCGGTGTCGGAAGCCCCACTTTTCTTGCAATGGCACCCTGGACGGTCTTGTCCATGTGCTCTGTCATGCTTCCCTGTCCGCCGCCAACGATTTCCGGCATGATAAAGATTTCCTGCAGCGCATCCCGGTTCAT
Organism: Anaerovoracaceae bacterium; assembly: GCA_045599945.1. Lineage (GTDB taxonomy): Bacteria > Bacillota > Clostridia > Peptostreptococcales > Anaerovoracaceae > UMGS973. Next base: position 41,762 of record JAZRWY010000101.1, read on the forward strand.
GTCCATGACGGCAGCTGTATAGTCGTCTGTCGGGAACAGTACCGGTTTTTTTGCGTTCTTTCCTCTGTATTTCAGAAGTTCTTCAACCAGCTCCGCATCTCCGCCGCCGTTTACCTTCTTCGATACAACCTCCACGGAATTTCTCACATATCTGCTGCAGGAAGCAACTTCCGAGAGACCTTCCTTGTATGCGCTTGCAACCATGTCGACTGTATATCCTGCGGCGCCCAGTGACCTTATGACGCTTAACCCTGTTGAATAATTTCTGGTCAGCACCACAACCAATGTGTCTTTTCGTTCTTCCTTATCCACGTTATCTTCTGTCCTTTTCTAAATCTTTTTCTTTTTCAGCTTTCTGTATGCTTTTTCCTGTTTCCGTTCCGGAATCAGGCAGAAATCGTACTTCATATACTCTCTATATGTAATGCCGAGACGTTCTCTGGCATCTGCAATCTTTGTCTGCGCCTCTTCGCGGTTCCATCCTGTCTGTTCCATGGCGGAACGGATGCATGCTTCTTTTAATTCTTTCCGTTTTTCCTTTTTCACCAGAAGCTCCGCGTAGGCTTTCTCCTGAGCCGCTTCATCCAGTTTCCACAGCTCCAGCTTTTCATAATCTCCATAGCTGATGCCAAGGCGTCTCTTTGCCGCATTGACATGCTCCTCTGCAGCAGCTTCTGTCATTCCGGAAGCTGCTGCCATGGCGATGGCATGATTTTTCTTTTGTTCTCTTTCCTTCCTTGCTGCAAGGAATACACCTTCGGGCGCCGGATCCTCTTCATTCTGAATCAGCTTGATATCCGCTTCCTCATACATGGCATCCAGCTGGGCTCTTGTCATGTATCCGTTCAGATAATCATCCCAGGCAACTTTTTCATAGATGAAATTTCTGCCGTATCCGTCCAGCACCTTTTCTTCTTCTCCGATTTCCTCGCCGGTCACATGCTTCACAAAGAGCGCCGGAAGATTGATGCCGCTTCTGAAGTATGCGAAATTCGGTCCGCCGCTTCTCAGATTCACTTCACCGAAATAGATCCGGTCCGCTGTGACATTGAGTTCCAGGTCAAACATGCCCACATATCCATACCGGCGCATCATGTCGCGGATGTTTCCGCAAAGCGCTCCAAGCTCTTCAAAAGGATGCACTTCTCCTGCCAGAGTTACCCCCTTTTCATATTGGGCAACCATGGTCTTGCGGATGATTCCCGGAATGATGATTTCATCCCCCAGACATACACCGTTTAAGTCGATCTCGTTTTCAATGGTGAGAAACTCCTGGACTAAGACATCTCTGTTCCGGAAGGCTTCTGCAAGGGTCTTCAGATGGTCCTTCAATGCATGCTCATCCTCGCACCGCGCCATCTCCGATTTATATCCGGAGATGCTTTCCATCGGCTTGACAAAGCAGGGATAGATCATGTCCTGCGGAATGGCAATCTCCTCCTCCCGGAGGGATATGGTCCATCCTTCCGGAACCGGTAGTCCTGCCTGCCTGGCAAGCTCCGCCTGCAGGGATTTTTCCATGTGCGCAGTCAAACTTCCTGCTCCTTCGCCTGCAATTCCCGGCATGATGAAAATCTCTTCCAGCTTATCTTTATTCAGGTCCATGACAGAGGCGGTATAGTCGTCTGTCGGAAACAGCACCGGCTTCTGGCTGTACATTCCCCTATATTTCAGCAGTTCGTCCAGCAGAGGCTGGTCACCGTCCTCCTTGACCTTCTTTGAGACAACTTCCGCAGAATGCCTGACATATCTGCTGCTGGCTGCATATGCGGATTTCCCCTCTTTATATGCACTTGCCACCATGTCAACGGCATATCCTGCTGCGCCCAGTGACCGGATGACGCTTAGTCCGGTTGAGTAATTTCTTGTCAGTACAACAACCAGAGGTTTCTTCATTTCTTCCATTCTATTCCAGCTCCATGTTTATGACTTCATAGCCATGTTCTCTTGCAAACCGGTCGGCATATGTATTCTCTTCGCAGTAGAATACTGCCTGCTCAGAACCGGCAAAGGCATCTTCTGCAATTTCTTCAATGCCTGCGGAAAGCTTTACAGATCTTAAACCGGTACATCCTGCAAAAGCTCCCGCCCCTATTTTCTTCACATTCTTTCCCATGACGGCAGCACATAGCGAGGTGCAGCCGGAAAAAGCCTCTTCTCCTATCTCATGGATGCTGCTGCCCAGCTGAAATCCTTCCAGATGGGTGCATCCTCTGCAGGCTCTCCTGCTGACGAAAGGAAGCTCTTTTTTCAGATTGATTTTTTTCATCTGAAGATTGTTTTCAAATACGCACTCTGCCAGGTCCGTCACCGGAAGCCCCAGCAGTTTTTCCGGTGTGGAATAGGACAGGGTCCATGCACTTTCCGACATGGCATCAATGCGCACATGATCTTCAAAGATGGAATATATGAATCTTCCATCATCGAAGGAAACCGGGAAGTTTTCCACGCCTTCAAGGTCAGGCTTTTCCGCCTTTTCTCTTACCGGAAGCTCCTCTTCATTTTCTTTGGATTCCGCTACGGAATAGCTTCTGCTGATTTCCAGCTTGTCTCCAATGACCTCCCGGATGATTTCCATTTTTTCTCTGTTTCCCGGATTTTTTGCATTTTCCGGTATCGGAAGGATGACATATTTTCTGTCTCCATAATTGTTGCTTGTATAGATCGGGATATATGAACAGTCGATCTTCACTTCTCCGCCCTTCCGGCTGAGCTCCAGGCATGCCAGGACAGACCGGGCCTTTGCATTGTTTGCATTATGGGAGACGAAATTTCCGAGAGAATAGAAGACCGGAACAAGTCCCCGTTCCGTCTTGATTCTCCGGAACGGCTGGAGAACATGGGGATGGGAGCCGATGATGCAGTCATAGCCCATCTCTGCCAGCTCCTTTGCCTTATCTCTCTGCCCTTCATTGGTCTTCAGCTTGTTTTCTCTTCCCCAGTGCATGCAGCAGATGACTGCTTCTGCACCTTCCGCTTTTGCCTGGCGGAGAATCTCCTCCGCCGCCTCCGGACTGTAATCGCTCAGAAGGAGTTTTCTTCCTTCCTTTGTAAGATTGCATCCTTTTCCGTTATGTTCTGTGGCAAATGCGGTAATGGCTATTTTTATTCCATTTACATCGATGAGAACATAATGCTTTTTTTCTTCTTTATATGTTCCGGTCTGGATCAGCCCATACTGCTCCACATAATCGATGGTTTCACCGATTCCGATGGCACCGGTATCCAGATCATGGTTGTTGGCATTGGTCACCATGTCGAAGCCTGCTTTTCTTACGGCATCCAGAAACTCAATGGGTGCATTGCAGTGGAAGTTCTGTTCTGCCACATATTTTTCCGTTCTGTATGGTGCTTCCGGAAAGATCATGGTTTCCAGATTGCCTACCACCAGATCTGCCTGCGCAAACACAGGAGCCACCTGTCCAAACTGATAGGTGAAGTCGTAGCCGCTTTCTGTCTTTGCTTCATCAAACTGTTTTTCAAAGCAGGTGATGTCTCCGGTGAAGATGAGCTTTGCCGTCTTTTTTTTGAAGAAGCCTTTGACCGGGTCCTTCATTTTCCAGATACCGCCTTCCTGCACAAATCTTTCCGGTTCATGAAACCCATCTTTTCCGGCTGCATCCGGACGCTCCCGGAGGTCATAGTCCGGCTTCTTGATCTCATACCTTTCCAGTTCCTGATTTCTGATGTTCATTCCTTCCTTACTCCTCTTTCTTCTCTTATTCAAATACCATGGATACATGACGGATGCCGTGTCTTTCGGCATATTCCTCGGCGTAAGTACCCATTTCACAGTATATGGTAAAATCTCCGCAGCCTTCAAAGGCATCCTCGGCGATGAAGGTGATGGCCGCAGAAAGCTTTGCGGAGCGAAGGGACGTACATCCCGCAAATGCTCTGCTTTCAATCCGCTCCATCTTCTTCCTCATGACGATGGCCTGAAGGGATGTGCATCCTGCAAAGGCCTCTTCTCCAATGACCGTTGCCTGGCGGCTTGTCTGAAAGCCTTCCAGGCTGGTGCAGCCTTTGCAGATTCCTCTGCTGAATGCATGGATTCTTCTGCTGAAATTGATTTTCTTTACCGCAGCATTTCCGGAAAGCGCCTCCTCTTCAATGACGGTTACCGGCACGCCCCGGATATCTCCGGGCACCGAATATGCCAGGCTCTTTGCCTGCGGTGAAAACTTTTCGATGACCGCATGATCTTCATGGATCCTGTACCGGAAGCTTCCGTCATCCCATATTTCAGGATCTGCTGCTTTCTCCGTTTTTTCTGCCGCTCCTGTCTTGTTTTTCACTTTCTGGGCAACGGAAAGAACCTTTGCTTCATGGATTTCATCGAGCCGGATGTCTTTTGTAATCCCGATGTCCGTTCCGATGATCTCCCTGATGATTTCCAGTCTTTTTCTGTTTCCGGCATCTTTACAGTTTTCTCTGAGCGGAACGACAACATATTTCTTCTTGCCGACCGTGCTGCTGGTATATGCCGGGATATATGAACAGCCGATGGCAACTTCCCCGCTGTTTCTTATCAGGTCGATGCATGCAATGGCTGTTCTGCCTTTTGCATTTCCCACATTATGGGAGAGAAAATTTCCCAGCGAATAGAATACTGGCACTTTTTTCCCTTTCGCTTCCACATGTCCAAAGGGCTGCAGTACATGGGGATGAGAGCCGATGATGCAGTCATAGCCAATCTCCGCCAGTTCCTGCGCCTTCTTTCTCTGGTCCTTGTTTTCTGCCAGCTTGTTTTCCTTTCCCCAGTGAATGCAGACAAATACGGCCTCTGCACCGTCTGCCTTTGCTTTCCGGTAAAGGGCTTCCGCTTTTTCCGGGGTATAGAAGTTGAGAAGGAATTCTGCTCCCTCTTCTGTGAGATTTTCTTTTTTTCCGTTATATTCTGTGGCCATTGCAACGATTCCGATCCGGATTCCGTTCACTTCCACCAACTCATAATGCTTTTTTTCTCTGCAGAAACAGCCTGTCTGGATGAGCCCGAACTTCTCTATGTATGAGATGGTCTCGCCGATTCCAATGGCTCCTGTATCCATGGCATGGTTATTGGCATTGGTCACCATGTCGAAGCCTGCTTTTCTTACGGCATCCAGAAATTCAATGGGTGCATTGCAATGAAACTGCATTTCTGATACATATTTTTCTGTCCGGTAGGGTGCTTCCGGGAAAATGCTGGTCTCCAGATTTCCCACAACAAGATCCGCCTGCTCAAATACCGGTCTTACTTTCTCCAGTTCATAGGAGAAATCGTAGGCATTTCCCTTCTTTGCCTGTTCAAACTGTTTTTCAAAGCAGGTAATGTCTCCCGTAAACAGGATTCTTGCTCTCTTTTTCCTGAAGATTCCCTTTGGCTGCTTTGCAGATTTCCAGCATCCGTCCTCCAGGGCATATCTGGCAGGCGGAAAGGATACATCTGTCATGGCAGCATCTTCTCTTGGCGCCAGATCATAATCCGGCCCCTTGATTTCATATTTTTCAAAATCCTGAAACTTCATGCACGCCACCGTTATTCTTCTTCATAAGCTTCATCTCCGTCCGGAACAAATGGCGCCATCAGGCTCATTTTTCCGATGCGGTCCTCTACATACGGCATCTGAAGGATTCTGTTGCCCGGCATGATATTGGCCTCGATGAGTACCGGTCCTTCCCCTGTGATGGCAATATCCCATCCCAGATAACCGCTGATTCTTTTTGCTGCTTCCATGGTCATTTCCTTTGCTTCCTCGAAGAACGGAATCTGGAAGCCCTTGAATCTTGTTCCTGTATCCGGATGATTCTCAAATGGAGTTCCGTCAATGGTTACTCCGTTGGTCTCCACTTTTCCTGTCTTCAGGTCTACGCCCAGGACAAGGCCTCCGTCGGAGAAATTGTCCACGAAGGATGTTCCGCTCCCCACACGAAGCGCTGCATATACCAGATGCGGCGCAATCTTTCCCGGCTCGTCATCGGTTGCCACGGTTACAAAGCGGACCGTGTTGACAGAGCCCGGTGCCAGGGATGCCATGGCTTCATGCTGCACAACAAATCCTTCCACTACACCCCGGTCCATTGCCATGAGTTCTTCGTATGCGGCCTCCAGGTTCTCCAGGGAAACCACCTTGATGCCCAGTCCGCCGTGACCTGCCAGCGGCTTATATACCACTTTCTGTTCCTTTCCGAAGGCTTCCTGAAATGCCTCCAGGCTGATGCCTCTGTTGATGCACCACGGTCTGTGGAACAGGTCGGAAAATTCTTCACAGGAAAGTTCCTTGTTGAGCAGAATATCTCTGTGGAAGTTGTTGGTATCGTATCTGTCACTGATCTTGTTGGATACCTTCTGGGTGAAATACTGGCGCTGCTCCGACTCATCAATCTCCCAGAACTTAAAGGCATAATAGTCTTTCAGCGTTGCTCCGGAATTGACTCTTGCCCTTCTGACCTTTTTTTCTATCTGCTTTTCGGTCCAGCCGGTAATCTCGCTGATCTCCACCAGAAATCTGTCATTGTCGTCTCCTTTTTTGTCCTTTCTGGCCTGCTTTTCTTTTGTAATCTCCTCGAATCTTCCAATCTGGTCTTCTTCTGCAATCTTAAAGAAATGGAAACGGCGATATTCCCTGTAGGATATTCCGGTTTTTTCTCTTGCCGCCTTCAGATGTTTTTCTGCCTTTTCCCTGCTCCAGCCCATTTTCTCCATGGACAGCTGAATGCATTCTTCCTTTTCTCTTGCTCTTAATTCTTTTCTTCTCTTTATTTTTTCGTAGCCTGCTTCCTGCCTGTTTTCGGCTACCTCATGGAAACTGTATGCTGCATAGTCCCGGAAGGAAATGCCTACCTTTTCCTTTGCCTTTTTCATGGCCTCCTCTGCCTCCTCGCGGGACCAGCCGGTTTTTTCCATGACATTCTCAATGTATTTTTCCTTCTTTGCTACTTCCTGAACAGCTTCCTTTGCTTCGTTTTTCTTTTTAAACAGTCCGAACATGTGTCGCTCCTTTGATCTTTATCTGTTTTTCCGTTTCTTTTCTTTTCCGATGAGCTGAAGCATCTGATGCTTCTTCGCAGAAAGGCGGATCCTTCTGCGGAATACCTTGCCCGGCTGCGGATCTTCCGCATGCTCAAGCAGTGTGAAATCTGCACCGGAAAGCGCTGCCTTCAGCTCGTTTCTGTCCATGTATCCGTTGATATAGTCCTCCCAGGCAGTCTTCTCGTAGATGAAGGTCTTTCCGAAAGTCTTTAATTCTCCATCCTCCCTGCGGTACGGCTTCCCAAGAAGATTCTTTACAACGATGTCCGGAAGGTTTGCTCCATTGAGGAAGTATGAGAAGTTCGGTCCGCCGCTTCTCAGATTCACCTCATTGAAATATATGGCATCCCCGCAGGCATTGAGTTCCAGGTCCACCATGCCGGTATACCGGAACGCCCGGAGCATCTCCTCCACCTTCGGCAGCAGGTCTCCAAGGACTTCTTTCCCGACCAGTCTTCCTGCCATGGTCACGCCTCTTTCATGCTCTGCCACATGGGTCTTTTCGATAATTCCCGGAATGATGATCTCCTGGTCCAGACATACGCCGGAAAGATCATATTCCTGCCGGATTTCCAGGAATTCCTGAACCAGAACGTCTCTTTCTCTTTCAAACTGCTGCATCTTTTCCAGATGGGCTTTCAGAGACTGGCCGTCCCTGCATGCTGCCATTTCCGACTTGTATCCTGAAATGCTCTGCAGCGGCTTTACGAAGCATGGATATTCCATGTCTCCGGGTATCTGTATTTCGCCGCGGAGAGATATGGTCCATTCCTTTGGTACGGCAAGCCCTGCCTTTTCTGCCATTTCCGACTGAATCTTCTTATCCATGAGCATGCTGACAGAAAGCGCCTGTCCATCTGCCACATGCGGCATCAGGAATACCTTCTCCAGCTTCTCGCGGCTTCGGTCAATGACCGCTGCCGTGAAATCGTCGGTCGGAAAGAGAACCATTCTGCCTGCATATGTTCCTTCATATGCCATCAGCGCATCCACAATCTTTCCTGCAGATTCCATCTGCTTTTCGGAAGAGATCACTTCTGTTGTCTTCCTCAGATATCTGCTGCTGGATGCAATGATGGATCTTCCCTCTTTCATTGTACTGGCAACCATGTCTATGACATATTCGCCTGTTGCCCCCAGAGAACGGATGATTCCGAGGCCTGTCGAATAGTTCCTGGAAAGAACGACTACCAGTGGTTTTTTCTCGTTAATCATTGTATTGCTGTGCATTTTCTGTACTATCTGATTTTGCATAAACCTTTACTAGTATATTATATCCCATCAACTAACCGTCTGTCAAAATGAATGCAAGGAGAACTGCGGTAATTGTGTGATTTCTTAGTGAAACTCGCGAAGGCACTTTCCATTTTTAGCATTCTATGATAGAATGAAACGATAATTTGTATGAGGGATATGACGAATGCGTACAATACTGAGAATTTTAAAGAAAAACTTCAGATACAGAAAACAGATCATTGAACTGGCCAAGGCAGATCAGAAGAAAACCTACAGAGGTTCTGACCTGGGCATTGTATGGGCTTTTGTGCGCCCTGCCACATATATCTGTGTATTCTATGTTGCCATCTCTCTTGGTTTCAAGAGTGCCAAGGATATTGACGGAATATCCTGCAACTTCTTCATCTGGCTTTCCATCGGCATGATGGCATGGTTCTACATGCAGGCAATGCTTCTGGGCGGAGCAGGTGGCTACAGGAAATACCGGCTGCTGATCACCCGGTCCTGCTGCCCTCTGGAGATTGTGCCGACCATCATCTCCGTATCCCAGATGATGATCCACCTGGCTTTGATCTCCATCACCCTCATTCTGGTTGGAATCTTTGGAACTCCGCCTTCCATCTACTGGCTGGAGATTCCTTTCTATACATTTTTCATGTTCATCTTCGCAATTGCGTGGAGTACGGCGACAGGGCTGGTATCTGCACTCAGCAAGGACTTCTATAACCTGCTGGCTGCACTCAGCCAGGCAGTATTCTGGCTGTCGGCAATCCTGTTTGACGTAAACGGCATCGAAAGTCATGCGGCAAGGACCATCCTGCTGTTCAATCCTGTCACATACATTGTTGAAGGATACAGAAATGCAGTCTGCAGACATGTCTGGTTCTGGGAGCAGCCCAAGGAATTCCTGTGCTATCTGACATCCTTTGCGGTAGTCAGCCTGCTTGCAATTATTCTTTTCAAGAGAACCTCCAAGGTTGTTTCGGATTATCTGTAGGAGGGCATCATGGGAAAACAGATTGTTATACAGGCAGAAAATCTTACAAAGGAATACAGAGTCTTTAAGACCAACAGCAAGCGTCTGACAGCGGTACTGTTCGGACTGAAGAGAGGTATGAAACGAACGGCGCTTGACAACATCAGCTTTGAAATCCGCAAGGGAGAAAAAGTGGCATTTCTGGGCTCCACCGGAGCAGGAAGGACCACGCTTCTGAAAATCCTGTGCGGAATCACATATCCGACTTCCGGAAAGCTTACCGTCAAAGGAAAGACCAATGCCATCTTTGATCTGAAATCCGGCTTCGTATCTGAACTTCCGGGAACAGATAATCTGTTCATCAAGGGAAGTCTTGTCGGGCTCACTCATAAGGAAATCAAGGAGCACCGGGAGGAAATCCTGGATTTCTCCGGTACACGGAAGATCATCGAAATGCCGATTAAGACATATGTTCCCGGCATGGCAGCCATGCTGGGCTTTGCCATCCATACCGCCAAAAAACCGGAGATTCTTCTGATGGATGAAAATTTCGTCCTAAGCGATAAGGCGCTCCGGGACAAGGCAGTTGCCAGACTGAAGGAAATCGTCAATGATCCGGATGTCACCTATGTCATGACCACCAAGAATCTGGCTTTTGCCAGAGAAATGTGTGACCGCGGCATCATCATGGAAAAAGGCACGATTGTCTTTGACGGTCCGATTGGGGAGGCCATTACCCTTCGCAAGCAGATGCTGAAAAAGCCGGCCAAAAAGAAAAAGAAGAAAAAGACTCTGGAGGAACAGATGGAGGCGCAGGCTGCAGAAACGGCTCTCCATGAAAATGATCATCCGGAAGAAGAGGAAATGTTATTCTAAAAGCAAAAGCACCTGGCGGTCCAGGTGCTTTTATTCATAGCTTCGTGGAAAGAAGCTCGTCCTGATAAATCTTATATGCGCGGACAGCCGGCCGTTTCTCATTTTTCAGAAACTCCTGGTACTGCTTTTCTCTCTGCTTTTTCTCCTGCGAAAGATATCCTCTCTTCTGCGCCTCCATGACCATGTCAAGGTATGGCAGATTCTCATCAAAGAGAAGATATTCAGAGACCACGTCTCCCGCATCCGGTACCTTATCATAGACCGTTCTCATGAAAGTCTCCAGTTCCTCAGGCAAATATATGCTGCCGCCCATGTATGGCTGCTGCTGAAGGTTCTGCAGAATCTCTGCCGCCATTTCTTTTCGTTCTCCAAGCAAGACAGTAAAGCAGATTCCTTCTTCTTCCCGGAACTCGCGGATGGTAATGGTCGGAAAATATGATCCCTTTGGATATTTCATCAATTCCTGCGGATTGGATGCAAACATGTCCATTCTCTTTATGGCAACTGCGCTTACTTCCTTGCTGCTCACCCGGACATCGTAGTTTGCATGCTCCAGCTTTTCGCTGCATGCAGAAGACAGTTTCAGAAAATCCTCATGGCAGGCAAAGAACACTTTCGGCGCCCGGAAGGTCCTCTCTCTCAGCCATTCCAGATATGGCACCCTGCCGGGAATCAGGCGGATGCCTTCTTCTCTGCAGATTGCGAGAATGTCTTCATGCATCTGGATGTATTTACTCTTCGTCATAGGATACATATCCTCCATCTATCTGTTTCTGCAGAGCATAGGCATTTCGCACATTTCGTCCTGCTGCCCGGTATTCCTTCTCTGCGGCCTCGGTGTCTCCCTGCGCCTTCAGGCAGCCCGCCTTCAGCAGGTGAAGCTCTCCCACATCCCCAAACCATTCCAGATGGCGGTCCATGGATGCAAGATCTCCGCTGAGCCAGTCTTCTGCAAGGGCATAGGTCAGAGACTCTCTGACGGTTTCATCGGCGCTGCTTTCGAGAAGTCTTTCCGTTTCCTCTCTGTCCTCACGGATGTACATGGCTTCTGTGATGGCCCTGCATTGAAGAACCTCTTCCTGAAGCCCTGCATGCCCCCGGATTTTCAGGATGTCTCCTGCAGCATCCCACCGTCCCATGACGATGGCTGCTTTCATGACCTTTTCAAACAGGTCCGGAGGGGTGGCCACCGGGATTTTATAGTATCTGTTTCTGCGCGCCAGCTGGGCTGCATAATATGGAGCTGCAGCCTCGTGGATCTCCCTCCAGTCGCTGCTTTCCATGATTTCATCTCTTCTGGCCTCCATGGATTTTTCTGCTACCATGTTGGCAATGTTCTGACGGTTTTCTAAAACATCTGCATAAAGCTCCCGCTCTACAAGATGAACTCTTCGTCTTTCAATCAGGGTCTTTCTTCTCTCTTCTCTCTTTTCCGAGCGGTCCAGCACTTCCAGATAATCCGAATATGGCCGTTCCTGGTCCAGCAGTATGGTATGCCTTGGCGCATCTGCATCCGGCGGCACAAACATCCAGCCTTCTCCATAGAGCTGTCTGGAAAATTCGAAGTTATGTGCAGAGACCGGCAGCATGGTATCTTCAAACGGAACTCTGACGGTTTCGTCCATGATTTTTGCATCGAGGATGTAGGAATCCGACATCATGCCGGATAATAGAACATACGCCCCGGGATGCTTCTCTTTGGCATTTTTCAGTTTCGGAAGTCTTTTTTCCACATACTTTTTCCTGCCCATCCGCTCCAGCCTGCTTTTTTCTTTTGCATAAAGCGGAAAGAAGCTGTCTGCCCGGTATTGATACAGCATGCCATATGGGCTGATTGCTTCGGCAAAGGCAAGAATCTGCTGCCTGTGGGTTTCTGCCTTCTGGGGATTGGCATAAGTGGGAACCACATAGAAAATATCAATCTTGATTCCCGGATCGCAGCCTCCGAAGGCGGTATGCCTCTGAATTGCCGTTGTCTGTGTGTTCACATATCTGGCATACGGAAACAGATAGTCGTGGTCTCCTTCTTCCAGAAAATTCAGGGCTCTTCCTTCCTTCAGCTCCGAAGGCGCCACACGGATGAGTTTTTCATAATTCTCCAGGGTCATGATGATGTCCGCATCATCATCCCAGGGAATGAATCCATGATGGCGGTCTGCTCCAAGGGCCGTTCCTGCAAAGAGAACATATTCGATGTCATGGGCTCTGCATATTTCATCCATTTCGCAGAGCAGCCGGTACAGTTCCTTCTGGTAATTCGTCAATTCGTTTCTCCTTATATCCTGTCAATGAGTATGAGTTCAGCGCTCAGTCCTGTCAGATTGGCGGAAAGGCTCAATGTATCTGAGACGGCAATGTCCCCGAATTCCACCAGCGGCAGGGTTCTCCAGTTGCTGAGAAGCGTTCTTCTCTTGCTTGGCACAAGCTGCTCATCCTCCGGCTTCTCATAGGCTACGATGATATTCTCTTTTGTGAGAACATATCTTGAAATCTTGAATTCGCCGGAAATTCCGGAGCAGCGGATCAGAAATTCTGCATTGTCCTTAAAATTGAGAACCGCATTGAGATCATCGCTTCTGCCTTTGGAGTTATTGAAATCTTCTTTAATCTTGTCATTAAAGTTATATACCAGAATGCTGAGGTTGCGGATTTCCTCCGACGGCTTGGCCGGTGTGGTTATGATGTGGTTTTCTCCCACATCTACCACCTGCTCCCTCAGGCTCTTGATCAGATTGTATGGTCTTGCCACAAACTTCAGGGCATCTCCTTTCAGGAATTCTTCTATGCCCGATGTCTGCGATCTGTTTGCATTTCCTTCCAGTCCTTCATGGATGTCCACATCGATGATGACCGGTTTTACGTCGTTGTTGCGGATATAGTCGGAATAGACGCCTTTTACGATTTTCTTCAGCGCAAGCTCTATTTCCGCAGGGGCGGATCTCTCATATTTTGCAATGACTTCTCTTCCGCTGACCTTGCCTGCATACTTCTTTCTGTATTCCATCGGATGCATGCCGAACCAGGTCTCAAAATGCTTGATATAGTATCTGACTGCCGAGAATCCGGTTTCTTCTGCAATGGCCCCTACTTTCTTGTTTGTTCCCAGCAGAAGCTTTTCCGACTCCTCTACCCGGATGTAGCTGAGAAGATCCTGGAAACTCAGTCCCGTCGCCTCCTTGATTACATGGGAAAGATAGTAGATGGAAAGATGCTCATTGTCTGCTATTTCATTCAGGGTCAGTTTTCTGTTATAGTTTTCATACATGTAATCCGTGATTCTGTTCAGTCTTCCTGCAAGAATCTTGTTTCCTTTGTTCTTTACCTCATTGACAAATCTTCCGTCCTCCATGACGAAATACTGGAAATCTGAAATCAGGCAGGAGATCAGATTATGGGCCGTCTCTATGACCTTATGCTCATATCCGTATCCTTTCTGAAGGATTTCCATCATGATTTTTGCCAGAAGGTTTCTGAGAACTTCCAGACTTTCATCCGGATCATCATCCATGTCTGTTACAAAGAATGAATTTCTGAGGTTGTCGTAGTATTTCGAGAAATATGACAGGTCCAGCTGAAGCATCATGACCATGTTATCTCCTTCGGTTTTCTGGAAAGAGTGGATTTCCCGGTCATTGAGGATATATATGTCCCCCTGCTTCATGAGATATTCATAATGGCCGTTTTTCATGTGAATGGAACCGTCCAGGACAAACACCACTTCGATGTCATCATGGAAGTGAATCGGATATTCCTCTATGTTTGCCACGATTACATTTACCGGCAATTCATCTTTATAATAACTCTTTTCTTTTAACATTCTGGTTCCCCCAATTACTATTCTTTACCGCAAAGCAGCAATGTTATATCTGATTGTATCCAATCCGCCTTTCATATATTGCAGTAATCAAGCGCTTTTTGAAAATGCGCTCCTGTCCAATGGATACGATTTTGACCGCAAACTTGTCAATTCGTAATTAATTATATACCATTTCCTTACTTTTGTGCTATACTATTTTAAGAATTTTAAGGAGAATTTTATGAACACTTTGAAACTATACCAGAGCGATGTATATCTGAAGGAGTTTGAGGCTCAGATTACATCCGTAATAAAAGAAAACGATCAGACAGTCATCACACTGGACCGGTCCGCATTTTTCCCGGAAGGCGGAGGACAGACCTGCGACACGGGAACGATCGGAGGATATGATGTTTTCTACGTCCATGAAGATGAAAGGGATGTCTACCATCATCTCGGCAGCGATGTAAATCTGTCTGCCGGAGATACGGTTTCCTGCGTCATCGACTGGAAGCGGCGCTTCGATAACATGCAGCGCCACTGCGGCGAACATGTTCTGACCGGCATCATCTACCGGGAGTTCGGCGGCGTCAACCGGGGTTTTCACATGGGAGAGGAATACATGACCATCGATATCTCCATGGAAGAAAACCCGGAATATCCGAAGCTCACATGGGAGATGCTTTTAAAGGCAGAAGCACTCACCAATGAGGTCATCTGGGAGAATGTTCCCATGATCACCCGTCACTTCAACACTCTGGCAGAAGCGGAAAAGGTTCCTGTCCGGAAAAAGGTCGTAGTGGAAGAGGATATCACCCTTGTCGGCATCGGTTCTCCCGAAAACGGCTGGGGCACCTGCGCATGCTGCGGAACCCATCCCGCATTCACCGGACAGGTGGGTCTTGTCAAGGTGTTCAAGGTAGAGCCGAACAAAGGGATGTTCCGCGTATACTTTGAAGCCGGAAAACGTGCAATGGAAGACTATTCCAGAAGATTTGACATCATCACCCAGCTGGGCCAGAAGTATTCTGCAGGCGTAGAGGATCTTCTGGATAAAATGGAGGCCCAGGAGGAAAAGCAGAAAGAGCTCAGGACGAAATACAGCGAGCTCCGGCAGTCCGTTATCTCTTCGAAGGCTGAAATGCTCAAAGATGAGATCGGCGATGGCTCCGTCCATGCATATGCATTTGACGATCTTACCCTGGACGATGTCCGGAACATGGCAAAGAAACTGGATTTTACAGATTCCAGGCTTACCATATTCATGGACCGGGCAACCAATACCTGCCTTCTGTTCTCCAGCGGAAAAAACGACTGCGGAAAACTCATAAAGGATAACGCCCCTGTATTCGGCGGAAAGGGCGGCGGAAGAAAGGATCAGGCGCAGGCAAAGTTTCCGGACCTGCAGAGCATGGAGCTCTTTGCCGACGCAGCAGAAAAGATATTGAGATGAAAAAGTGCAGCATCATCACATACATAGAAAAAGAGCCGGAAAGGCTGCTGAAGAATATTGACAGAAGTTCTTTCATCATATGTGCAGACATCGGCCTAAGCCATGCTCTCCATGCGGGAATAACGCCGGATCTTGTCATTGCGGATTTTGATTCGTTTCATGGCGAGATTCCTTCTGAAATCCGCACGGATGCTTATCCATCGGTAAAAGACGATACGGATACGGGCCTCTGCGTGACCCATGCATTGGAAAACGGCTATGATGACATTACCATCTATGGAGGCATCGGCGGCAGGCTCGATCATACCATTGCCAATCTCCAGACCATGAAAGGTGCAAAGGAAAAAGGCGCGGACATCCGCATACTTTCCATTGGAAATGAAGTCCATGTTCTTAAGAACGAAACAAAAGCATACAAAAAAAGAGAGGGTTATCTCTCTGTCTTTGCAGCAGATATTGCAAAAGGCGTATATGAAAAAGGGACAAAATATGAGCTGGACGATGCCACGCTCACCGCTTCATTCCCGCTTGGGGTCAGCAATGAGATAACCGGCGGCAAGGCAGAAATCCGGGTGGATGACGGCATCATTTTCGTCATATTCTCTGCTGAACAATAATATGCTTGGAAAAAAGG
>JAZRWY010000102.1:0-17671 GCA_045599945.1 Anaerovoracaceae bacterium
CTGCTACAGCTGCAAGCTCATAAAGAGCATGGAGTGACTGGGTCTTCCCGAGCCTTCCATTCTTGCAGGAGATGAATACCGGCACATTGCCTTTCATGGCAATGACATCAATCTCATTCAATACATCTCTCTCGCTGAATATGCCGTCCCAGTCTATGTGGATGCCTGCTTCGCAGTCATCGGATTCCTGTTTCATCTTTTCTTTTGTATGCATTTCAAGAACGGCTCCTCCGTCCCACAGAAAATCTTTGATTGTCTGGCTTGGATACTGGATGGTACAGGATTCTCCGTCCAGCTTCATATCCCGGATCAGTCCCTTTTCCCTGCATTCTCTTGCAATCTTCCGGAACAGTCCGTCATCCAGTTTTTCACATTGCCGGATTTCCTTCTGCATTCTGCTTCTTGATGTCCACCCGTCAATGCTGCCTTCCACAGGCGGTGAAAAACACCTCATGACTGCCGTGAAGTCATTCCATGCCTTCTGGTATTTTGTTGAGATATTCCAAAGCGTTTCTATCAGTTCCGGAGAAACATCTTCCTTCATGGCTTTATGCAGTTTCACATTAACCGCGCCGCCATGGAGCCGGATCATCCGCTCAATGGTCATTTTGACTGTCTGCTCCGGTACATTCTGCAGAATGGAGTCCGGTGAGAATTCTTTCATCTCATGGATCTGATCCTTCACCACATCATACACATGGAGCGGCGCCTTGATTTCCGTTGCCAGAATCCCAAAGGCCGTCATGATAAAGCTTTCGCCCCCGGTCAGGTCAAAATAGAGATGATCGTCCTTTTTTCTTTCTGCCTCAAGCACATTTCTCATCACCTTGATGCAGCTGTCCATGTCGTGATGGGAGACGGACTGAAAGATTACATTTTCGACCTTGCAGTCTTCCTTCAGAAAACGGCTCAATGCCTTTCTCTGTTTCTGTATCTCCTCTTCAAACCCAAAAAATATGACCTTGTCCAGCCTGAAATGAATGCTGGTAATCACATTCTCCATGGGTTCCCTGCTTAAAAACTCTACATTGATGTTCATTTCTCTTCCTCCCTACAGCAGATGGAACATCGCTGCTCCAGCCAGCATTATGATTACTCCCAGAACTTCAATCGCCCTGACCGGTCTCTTTGCAGAGCGGAACATGCCGGTCTGATCGACAATGAGTCCGCCTGCCATAAGCCCTGTCAGCACAAGGATTACTGCCATTCCTGTTCCAAGAATCTGTCCCGTTATTATGTTTCCGATGCAGTACCATGCACCGATGAGGCCTCCCATCCAGATCCATAGCGGCGTCTTTCCTTCCAGGCTGTCCGGTTTCTTTTTCCCCAGCACAATAAGAACTGCGCTAAGCACCGCCAGAATTGACAGTCCGACTGAAAAATTAATGATTGCTGCATATACTCTTGAGCCCACTACCAGGCCAAGCTGGCTGTTTACAGCCGTCTGGCATGCCATGCAGCAGCCTTCAAATACGCCAAAAGCCCTCCACAGCCATGCGTGCTGTGTATATGCATGACTGTCTTTTCCTTTGTTCTTTGAAAGGATTACAATGACTACGCCGCAGAATACAATGATGACTCCCAGGGCTCTGAGTATGGTCAGGTTCCTTGTTTCTGCGCCGAAGATTCCAAAAGTATCAATAAGCGTCCCCATGATAATCTGTCCAAGGGACGGCAGAATTACGGTCTGTATGCTTCCCAGCCTTGGCATGAGCAGGATGTTTCCTACAACAAACACTACGGCAAAAGCGCCTCCAAACAGCACCCATGCCGGGGCCGCTCCAATGTTTCCAAAGGGGATGGCAAGGCTTCTCTCCATGATGAGAGCGGCTATGATCAGTGCGCAGATTCCAACAGCGAAATTAATCAGCGCGGCAAGAAACGGCGAACCTGCTTTCTTTCCAAGATTCGCATTGATGCTTGTCTGTATGGGCATTCCCATTCCTGCTGTAAGCGCGCATAGCGATGATATCATTCTCTCTTCCTCCAATCACCTATCTCCCATTATACCACAGCGGGGAAACTATGGAGCAGAAAAAAGAAGACAGGTGAAAACCTGCCCTCCTGTCATCTCTCTTCCTTATTTCGTTGCGCTTACCGGCTTTGGAAGTCTTTCATCAATCTCTTTCATAAGAGAATCGGTACATGCAAGTCTGTCACCGAACACATTTCCGTCCACAGGCTTTAGCACCTTAAACGGCGGTACGAGGACTCCGCCGGAAATGTCTTCAAGGACGGCCTCCCTGTATGCAGGGACGGTTTCTTCCATCTCCAGAGAGATATCTTCCGTACTATCCCATGCACAGTCACATTCAAAGATTCCTGCAATCTCTGCTGCAATCTCCCAGTTTGAAAGGTGGATGCCCTCATCGATTGCTGCAAGTACCAGCTGAAGTCTTCTCTCTGTATTCGTATATGTTCCGTCCGCGGATGCAAATCCTGTGCCCGGAAGAACCACATCTGCATGTGATGCAAGTTCTGTCATGTGTGTATCACATACTGCCAGGAAATCCAGTGCCTCATCATCCACTTCGAAGTCTTCTCCGAATACCAAGAGCGCCTTCACATCTTCCAGCACTTCTGCACCATCGGTGATTCCAAGATCTGCAAGGCCCTGAGAGTTGTTCTTTGGCTTCACCTGAAGGATTCCGTCTCTAGGAGATCCTATATGGCCGGAAAGAACTGCAAGGTCTGCCAGAAGCGTCGCTGCATCAACAGAGACTGCATTCTGTCCAAAGACGATCATTGCCTTCTTTGCATTCATGTACATGTCTGCAATCTGCTGCGCGGTTTCGCTGACCTTGACATCCTCAAGAGAAGCGCGGAATTCTTCGATTCCTTCTGCCCTCTTTCCCGAATCAGTCATGGCCTTTGCAATCTCCTTCAGCATTCCAAGATCTTCCGATTCCACATTCATGATGCAGCCTGCAATATCCAGTTTTTCTTCCGGCGGATTTACGATGATGACCCTGACGCCGTTCTTTGCCGCCTGATTGAGCTTGATGCGTATGAGCGGGCTGTCTGCAGCGCTGAATCCTGCCACCAGAATGAAATCTGTTGAAAGAAGCTCATCAATTGTATTCGGTGATGCGCTCAGTCCAAGAACTTTCTCCAGTCCGCTTCTGCGGCTGTTTGCGCAGAAGATCTTCGCTCCCATCGCTTCAGCCATGCATCGGATGGCATAGGCTTCCTCATTTGTATATCTGTCAGAAACCGCTACTGCAACTTGTTCCGGTCCATACTTTGCTGCTGCTGACTGCATTTTCTTGGCTACAAGGGTGAGCGCTTCATGATCGTCCGCCTCACGGAAGGAATCTCCATTCCAGATCAGCGGCATGTCCAGTTTCTCGTCGAGAAGCGCCGTATCGAAGCCCCATTTTCCTCTGCCGCACAGAAGCCCTGCATTTACTGCGCCGTCCTTATCCGGCACTGCTTTTATTAGCATATCTCCGCAGGATTCCAGCTTCAGGGAGCATCCTGCACCGCAGAAGGAGCAAGTGGTATCTGTCTCAACTGTTTCAAGAGGAACTTCCTTCACCATGGATGTTCTTTCCTGAAGAGCGCCTGTTGGGCAAACGCTGACGCACTGGCCGCAGGAAATGCAGCCGGATTCTGCCAGCGGTTTCTCAAGATTCGGCATTACCACAGTATCAAAGCCTCTGTTTACAAGGCCTAAAGCGCCAACGCCCATTACTTCATCGCAGACTCTTACACAAAGGCCGCAAAGAATGCACTTGTTCGGATCTCTTACGATAAACGGATGGTCATCCTCATATTCTACCGTATTCTTGTCTCCGGCAAATCTTGAAGGTTCTACTCCATATTCATTTGCAAGGCTGATGAGCCTGCACTCGAAATAGTCATGGCAGCCGCATTCCAGGCAGCGGTTTGCTTCTTTTTCTGCATCCTCTGCAGAATAGCCTTCCGGAATGACTTCTGAGAAGTTGTCCTTTCTTTCCTCTGCTGAAAGCTGCGGCATGTCCGGCCGGCACATTCTTTCCCGGTCTTCAAAGGTCTTTTCATCGATGTCATCTCTCTCTACAAAGAAAGGCGCTTCATATCCGACGATTTCTCCGTTCAGATATGCATCAATGATTTCGCTTACCTTGCCTGCATCCGCAATTGCTTCCACTGCAATGGATATCTTGTCGTTACCACAGTCTCCGCCTGCAAATACTCCCGGAATGGAAGTCATGAAAGTATTGCTGTCATATTTGATGCCGCCTTTTCTTGTCTTATCGCAGCCGAACATGCTGGCATCCACTGCCTGGCCGATGGCAAGGATTACTGTATCCAGCTCTATGGTCTCTGTCTTTCCTTCAACAGGTACCGGACGTCTTCTGCCGGAAGCATCCGGTTCTCCAAGTTCCATGCACTGCAATATTACTTCTCTGACATGGCCGTTTTCGTCTTTAACGATTTCAAGAGGATTTGTAAGGTTCTTAAAGATTACACCTTCTTCTTCCGCCTCGTCTATTTCAACTCTGTCTGCAGGCATTTCATCCTTCGTTCTCCTGTATATGTTATATACCTCGTCCGCACCAAGTCTTACTGCTGTTCTGCATGCATCCATTGCTGTATTTCCGCCGCCTACAATGGCAACCTTTTTTCCAAGACTGATGGGTTCATTTCTCACAACCTTTCTCAGAAAATCTATGCCGCCGATTACGCCTTCTGCATCTTCGCCCGGACAGCCGACACCTGTGGAGATCCATGCTCCGATTCCAAGAAGAACCGCATCATGCTCCTTTCTGATGGTCTCAAAAGGAATGTCCACGCCTACCTTGGTATTCGTAACTATTTCAACGCCCATCATTTCAATGGTCAGGATTTCCTCATCAAGGACTGCTTTTGGAAGCCTGTATTCCGGAATTCCATATCTTAACATGCCACCTGCCTTTGGCATTGATTCAAAGATTGTTACCGCATGGCCCTTCTGTCTAAGGAAATATGCAGCCGAAAGACCCATTGGACCGCCGCCGATGATGGCAACGCTCTTTCCTGTATCTTCTTTCATTTCAGGAATGAAAGGCGCTCCCTCTTCAAGGTCCTGGTCTGCTGCAAACCGCTTGAGCCACTGGATGGAGACTGGCTCGTCTACGAGGCCTCTTCTGCATTCCGTTTCACAAGGATGCGGGCATACTCTTCCTAAAGATGCCGGAAGAGGCAGTTTATCCTTGATGAGACGGATTGCTTCTTCATATTCTCCATTTGCGATGAGACCTACATAGCCCTGACAGTCTGTTCCGGCAGGACAGGCAAGAACGCATGGCGGTCTGCAGTCTCCCGTATGATTGGAAATGAGAAGCTCCAGATTCATCTTTCTGGACGCAATGACCCTTTCTGTATCTGTTCTGATTACCATTCCCGGCGCAATCTGTGTGGCACATGCCTTGACGAGCTTCGGGTTTCCTTCTACCTCGCACATGCAGATTCCGCAGGAACCGTAGATTTCTGTTCTTTCATCGTAGCAGAGGGTTGGAATGAAAATGCCGTGATCTCTTGCAGTCTCAAGAATTGTCTGCCCGGGAATTCCGGTTACTTCTCTGCCGTTAATATTCAGTCTGTATTTTTCCATTGGATCCCTCCTCTCCTATGCCTTTGTTATTGCACCAAACTTGCAGTGATCCATGCATTTTCCGCACTTGATGCATTTATCGTGGTCAATGACATGCTTTTCTTTTACTGCACCTGTAATGGCATCTACCGGACAGTTCTTTGAACATAACGTGCAGCCTCTGCAGTCATCTGTGATGTCATAGCGGATCAGCGCCTTGCAGGATCCTGCCGTACATTTCTTGTGATAGATATGGTCCTCATATTCATTTCTGAAATAGCGGATTGTTGTAAGCACCGGATTTGGAGCGGTCTGTCCAAGGCCGCAGAGTGAGCCTTCCTTAATCTTGTTTCCAAGCTCTTCAAGAAGCTCAATGTCTCCGTCTTTTCCTTCTCCTTCTGTAATTCTCTCAAGAATCTCCAGCATCCTCTTCGTTCCGATTCTGCAATAGTTGCACTTTCCGCAGGACTCATCTCTTGTAAAATCAAGGAAGTATCTTGCCATGTCAACCATGCAGGTATCTTCATCCATGACAATCATTCCGCCTGAGCCTACGATGGACCCGGTCTTACTGATATCCTCATATGTAACAGGTGTATCTGCCAGACTTTCCGGAATGCATCCGCCGGACGGCCCTCCCATCTGTACAGCCTTGAACTGTCTGTCGTTCTTGATGCCGCCGCCGATGCCAAATATGACTTCCCGGATGGTCATTCCCATTGGAACTTCTGCAAGGCCACCCTTCTTGATCTTTCCAGCAAGAGCAAATACCTTTGTTCCCGGAGATTTTTCCGTACCAAAGGCCGCAAATGCTTTTCCGCCGTTATATATGATCCATGGAACGTTTGCCAGCGTCTCAACGTTGTTGATATCTGTAGGCTTCTTCCAGAATCCTTTCTGCGCAGGGAACGGCGGCTTAAGTCTAGGCATTCCTCTTTCGCCTTCCAGAGAAGCGATGAGTGCAGTCTCTTCGCCGCATACAAATGCTCCTGCACCTGCCTTGATTCTGATGTCGAAATCAAAACCGCTGCCGAAGATATTCTTTCCAAGATATCCTCTTTCCCTTGCCTGCTCCATGGCAATCTCCAGTCTTCGGATTGCTAGCGGATATTCTGCACGGCAGTAGATGATGCCTTCTGCCGCTCCCATTGCATAGCCTCCTATGATCATGCCTTCCAGCAGTGAATGGGGATCGCCTTCCAGTACAGAACGGTCCATGAATGCACCCGGGTCTCCTTCATCGGCATTACATACCAGATACTTCGGATTGCCCTGATTTTCTCTTGCGGCATTCCATTTAAACCATGTCGGGAAGCCTGCGCCGCCTCTTCCTCTTAATCCTGAAATCTTAATCTCTTCTATGACGTCTTCCGGCTTCATCTCTGAAAGAACCTTTGCTGCTGCCTTATATCCGTCTACCGCAAGATATTCCTCCATATCCTCGGGGTTTATGATACCGCAGTTTCTCAGCACCACTCTCTGCTGTCTGCCGACAAACTGCTTGTCCTCTTCTGAAATGGAAAGCTCTTCTACAGGTTTTCCGCCTGCAAGATGTCCTTCCACAATCTGCTCTACAAGGTCCGGCTGAACTTTGACATATCTGGTCATTTCGCCGTCATCCTCATAGATATCTACGATGGGTTCCAGATAGCATGTCCCTACGCAGCCTGTTACCTGCACCGGGATCTCCATGCCCTTTGCTGCAATGAGTTCTTCGAACTTTGCCGCAGTCTTTCTGGCTCCAGTGGCAACACCACAGCTGCCCTGACCTACTACAACTTTCATGATGCTACCTCCTATCCTCTTTCTCTGATTTCATCCAGAATGTCCTTCACCTTATCCTTTGTCAGGTTGCCATATGTCTCATCCTCCTCGGCACTGCGCACCATCATTACAGGAGCAAGAGAGCAGCATCCCAGACATGCCACATTGTTCAATGTGAACAGTCCGTCTTCTGTTGTCTCTCCGTCCCTGATGGAAAGGTGTTCTGTTATTGCTTCTTCAATCTGATCCGCACCATTTACATGACATGCTGTACCTTTGCAGAGCATGATCAGATATCTGCCGATCGGCTGAAGTCTAAACTGGGCATAAAATGTTGCTACCCCGTAAATCTTGGCCGGCCGGATTCCGGTACATTCCGAAATGTAGTTGATGGCATCCACGGACAGATATCCGTAGATTTCCTGTGTCTTCTGCAGAATGGTTATCAGACTGCCTGGTTCTTTTGCATACTGCTTCAGAACAGGAGCAAGTTCGGCGAACTGTGCTGCTCTATTCTCTTTGCAGCTGCATGCTTTTTCACTCATCTGCAATTCCTCCTTGTAATCTCCTTGCTGTCATTTTCATGCGGAAACTTCCCCTTCCCGCATGGGCATATATGTACAATATAACAGAAAAAATCCCCCAAACAAGGGGGCATCGTAATCGCGTTTCTTATACGCATATCATCGTTTCTAATGTAACTGGTTACAAAAAAGAAGCAGCTTCTGCTGCCTCTTCATTCTCTTACCAGTTGTTTTGTGATGCGGTCCTTCATGGTCTCCCTTGCCTCTTCCATCGGCATGTTCATCGTGCAGCCTGCTGCCTTGATATGGCCGCCGCCGCCGAATTCGGAAGATATTACCGCTACATCTGCATAAGTCTTTGCCCTCAGGCTCGACTTGATGACGTTTTCCTCATGTTCTTTCAGGAATGCTGCTACTTCAACACCCCGGATGGCTCTGAGCTTTCCAACGATGGCTTCGGTTTCATCCATTGTTGTTCCCGTCTCCCGCAGCATCTCCTGGGTGACATGGGCAATGATGCCCTTTCCGTCAGCGAAACGCTCCAGTGTGCTCATGATCTTCGTTTCAAGAAGCAGACTCTCATAGGAATTGTTTTCATAGATCTCATTGCTGACATACATGTGATCCATGCCCGAATCATAGAGCGCCATAACGATTTCATGCGTTCTTTTTGTTGTGTTGGAGTACTGGAATTTCCCTGTGTCTGTCGCCAGGGCTGCGAACAGTGCCTCGCCAAGCTCCTTGTCAATCTCTATCCCCATGATGCCCAGCAGGTCATAGATGAGCTCCCCCGTAGCTGCCGCATCGGGATCTACATAATCAAGGTCGGCAAACGCCTCGGCTGTTCTGTGGTGGTCTACAACCAGAGTCGTCTTTCCCTTCCGGAAGGCTTCGTATCTTTCCGGTATTCTGTTTTCTCCCGAGCAGTCTACGCATATGCATACATCCGGTTCCATGTCAGGCTCCAGGGTACAGTATCCTTTGTCAAGGAACTGCAGATTGCCTGCCACGTCATCCTCAATATGTATGAAGCTCTCCTTGCCCAGCTTCCTAAGTCCTCTGCAGAGAGCTGCGGCGGATCCCAGTGCATCTGCATCCATGTGGATATGAGGATAGATCAGCACGGACTGTGCTTCAAGAAGCTTTTCTGCGATTGCTTTTAGTGTTCCCATGATTCTTCCTCTTCGTCATCGTCATGTTTAATGTCCAGTGTACTCAGAATTCCATCAATATGGAGTCCATACTCCATGGAATTGTCCACCTTGAATATCAGTTCCGGTATATGCCGGAGCTTGATCTGGTGTCCGATCTCCCTCTTGATGAGCCCTTTTACACTCTTAAATCCGGCCAGAACTTCCGCCTTTTCCTCTTCTGTCGGCGTACCGTTCTTTCCCAGTATGCTTACATAGCATGTCGCATAACTGCCGTCGCTGGTTACTTCAACAGCTGTAATGCTGATCATTCCCGAAAGCCTTGGATCCTTGATTCCCGAAATGAGCATGTTGGATATGATCTTTCTGATTTCTTCTCCAAGTCTTCCCTGTCTATGTCCTTTTCCCATTATCTTTCAATTTCCTCCATTACGAAGCATTCGATAATGTCACCGATCTTGATGTCGTTATAGTTTTCGATACCGATACCGCATTCAAAGCCATGCTGTACTTCCTTTGCATCGTCCTTAAATCTCTTCAGTGAAGAGATCTTTCCTTCGTGGATGACGATACCATCTCTAACAAGTCTTACTTCTGCATTACGCTGCGCCTTGCCTTCGATTACATATGCACCTGCGATGATTCCAACATTCGGAACCTTGAAGGTATCTCTGACTTCAATCTTGCCAAGCACAACTTCCCTGAATTCAGGATCCAGCATGCCCTTCATGGCATCTTCCACTTCATTGATGATGTCGTAGATGACTCTGTATGTTCTGATCTGTACGCCATCTCTGTCTGCCATTTCCTGAACAGCGGTTGATGGTCTTACGTTGAATCCGATGATGATGGCATCGGATGTGCCGGCAAGCATGACATCTGATTCGTTGACAGTACCAACGCCTGTGTGTATGATCTTTACTCTTACATTTTCATTCTTTAATTTTTCCAGTGAAGCAACGATAGCACCTACCGAACCCTGTACGTCAGCCTTGACAATCAGGTTCAGATCCTTCATTTCGCCTTCCTGCAGCTGACTGAACAGATCTTCCAGTGTGCTTGCGGAATTTCTGGCAAGTACTTCTTCTCTCTGCTTCTGCTTTCTGTTTTCAGCAATCTCTCTTGCGATTCTATCTTCCTTTACAGCATTGAATTCGTCGCCTGCCTGCGGAACATCTGTAAGACCAAGAATCTCTACGGCCGTTGCCGGGCCGGCTTTCGCAATCTTGCTTCCCTTATGGTTGTTCATCAACCTGATACGGCCGGAACATGTACCTGCTACGATGGACTGTCCGGACTTTAATGTTCCGTTTAATACAAGAAGTGTTGCAACAGGACCTCTTGTCTTATCCAGTCTCGCTTCAATGACAGTACCCTGCGCCAGTCTGTTTGGATTTGCCTTCAGCTCCAGTACATCTGCCTGAAGAAGAATCATTTCCAGCAGGTCTGTGATACCGTCTCCGGTCTTGGCAGATACCGGTACGGAAATAACGTCTCCGCCCCATGCTTCTACAAGAATGCCGTGCTCCGTCAGCTCCTGCATGACTCTATCCGGATTTGCAGATGGCTTATCCATCTTGTTGATTGCTACGATGATCGGAACGCCTGCTGCTTTCGCATGGGAGATGGATTCTATGGTCTGCGGCATTACGCCGTCGTCTGCTGCTACTACCAGTACGGCAATGTCCGTAACAAGAGCGCCTCTTGCTCTCATTGCTGTAAATGCTTCATGGCCCGGTGTATCCAGGAATACAATCTTCCGTCCGTTGATTTCAACTTCAGATGCACCGATGTGCTGGGTGATTCCGCCGGATTCTCCCGCTGTAACATTGGTATTTCTGATGGCATCCAGAAGAGAAGTCTTACCGTGGTCAACATGACCCATGACTGTGATGATCGGAGGTCTTTCCTTCAGGTCTTCTTCCTTATCTTCAAAGTCTTCGATGCCTTCTTCCACTTCATCTTCTTCAATGTTTACAATCGTAACATCAAGGCCCAGATCGCCTGCAAGGATTTCTACCGTTGTTTCATCCAGGTTCTGATTGATGTTCGCCATGATTCCCAGCTTCATCAGCGCCATGATTACAGTCGCAGTGGATAATTCCAGCTGTTCACAGAAACCTGCGACAGTGATTGGAAGCGTAATGGCCTTTGAACCTTCTGGTACAATCATGGTTTCTTCCACAACATCTTCCTTCTTCTGCTTCTGATGCTTCTTTCTCTCTTTCTTTTCCAGGGACTTCATGCCGGCGCCGTTTCTGTCAATTCCCTTCTTGCTGCCTTTGTCCATTTTGGAATACTTATCATGCTCTTTCGCCTTCTTGTCTCTGTCATCTTTTCTCTTCTTGCCTGGCTTTGACATTTCCATGGATGGCGCTGATTCCGTTCTGGAAGACGGTCTTCTTTCCCTGTTTGTTCTGTTTTCCCTATTTTCTTTTCTTTCGCCGGATTTTTCGTTTCTTTCCTGTTTTCTAACAGGTCTTTCGTCTCTCTTTTCCGGTTTTTTCTCCTGCTTTCTGGCTTCCGGTTTCTTGCTTTCTGTCTTTTCCGGCTTCTTTGCAGGTGCAGCCTTTTTCGGCTCTTCCTTTACCGGCTTTTCTGCCGCTGCCGGTTTGACTTCTGCAGGAGCATCTTCACCCTTCTTTCCTCTCTTGTCCAGATCCTTGCTGATGACCGGGGTTCCCATGATCGGCTTTGTTCTTCCGCTGTCTTTTGGAAGCGGTCTTCCTGCCGGTCTTGTTGCCAGCGGCCTTTCTTCTGTTCTGGCTTCCGGTTTCTTTGCAGGTGCAGCCTTTTTCGGAGGTACCGGAGGCTTGATGTTTGCAGCCTTTACCGTAACTCTTGGCTCTTCTGCCTGTTCCTTTCCTGCGTTCTTCGGAGCGACTTTAACCACCTTTGTCTCTGCTCCCTTCTTGCTTTCAGCCTTGCCGGAAACAACTGCACGAAGCCTGTCAGCTGCTGCATCATCCACTGAACTGAGATGCGATTTTACTTCCATCTCTAGCGATTTTGCTTTTTCCACAAGGTCCTTGCTCGGAACGCCCAGTTCTTTTGCTAATTCATGAATTTTTATTGTCATTAGAACACCTCCCTGTCAGATCGTTCTTTATCTATCTCGTTTCGAATCATATCGGCAAAGTTCTGGTCCACAATGCCATAGATTCCTTTGTATTCATTTCCCGTCAGCCGGGATAATTCTTCGATTGTCCCATAGATCCGGTAGTCGCAGCCGTGCTTTCGTATCTCAGACATCATCTTATCCATGGTATTCGGAGAAATGTCATTTGCCAGTATGAGAAGTTTGATCTTCCGTTTGTTCATCTGGAAGATGCAGGTATTATATCCTGTCACGATATTCCGCGACTTTGCTGCAAAACCAAGGTAGCTGTGGAGTTTCTTAGGCTTCTCCATTCAGCACCTCCTCCAGCTCCCGGATGAGCCTTTCTTCCTGCTCCGGTGTCAGATCCATGGACAGCCCCCGGCGGAAGGCCTTCTTTCGGATGGCTAGCTTCAGACAGCTTTCTTCCGGACAGATGTATACCCCTCGTCCTTTGGCTCTGCCGGCAGGATCGACGGAAACCTCTCCTTCATAGCCTGCAATCCGGATCAGTTCTCCCTTTGGCCTGGATTCCATGCATCCAACACATTTTCTCATGGGGATCTTTTTCTCTTTCACTGGTTTTCCCTTCTTTCAATCCTTATTCTTCTTCGTCTTCCTCTTCGTATCCTTCGAATTCTTCCTCGTTTTCGAAGTACTGCGAATGGCTCTTGATGTCAATCTTCCAGCCGCATAATTTTGCTGCAAGTCTTACATTCTGCCCTTCCTTGCCGATGGCAAGAGAAAGCTGGTAATCCGGAACAATGGCAAGTGCCGTCTTTTCCTCTTCATCTACAAAAACTCTCTCTACCTTTGCAGGGCTTAATACATTCTGAATGAGGATTTCCGGATCTTCATCCCATGTAATGATATCTATCTTTTCACCAAACAGTTCATCCACAACCGCCTGCACTCTTGCGCCTCTGCTTCCAACGCATGCGCCTACAGGATCTACGCTGTCGTCTTCCGTATATACCGCCATCTTTGTTCTGGAGCCTGCTTCTCTGGCAATGCTTCTGATTTCAACGGTTCCATCCTGAATTTCAGGAACCTCCAGCTCAAACAGTCTCTTGACAATGGCAGGATGTGACCTGGATACAAATACCTGCGGCCCTTTTGCCGTCTTCTTGACATCCATGATATATACCTTGATTCTGTCATTGACATTATATACTTCACCGGGAACCTGTTCCGTTGCAGGAAGAAGACCTTCTGTCTTTCCGATGTCTACGAAGATGGTTTTTCCTGAGATTCTCTGAACAACACCGGTAACCATTTCACCCTGTCTGTCGATGAAATTATCAAATACCATTCCGCGTTCTGCTTCCCGGATTCTCTGGACAACCACCTGCTTTGCCGTCTGTGCTGCAATCCGGCCGAAGTCCCTTGGTGTAACCTGATACTCGATAATATCGCCTATTTCGTATCTTGGGTCAATTTCCAGCGCCTCGTCAAGACTCATCTGTGTCAGTTCGTCTTCGATTTCCTCTACAACATCCATTCTCATGAAAACGTCAATGTCTCCCTCTTCCCGGTCAATGCTGACTCTGACATTCTGTGAAGTTCCATAGTTCTTCTTGTATGCCGATACAAGTGCTGTTTCTATGGCTTCAATGAGGACCTCTTTGGATATTCCCTTTTCTTTTTCGAGATCGCTGATTGCTTCGATAAATTCTTTGTTCATCTTTTCTTCTCCTTAAAAAACTACTGATAAGTTTGTTTTTGCCACTTTGTCAAGAGGTATTTCAATCTCTGCTCCTTCAGACTCCAGCGTGATGGTGTCCTCTGTAACAGCTTTCAGTATTGCCTCCTGATAATTCTTTCTTCCGCCAACAGCGGTATATAGCTTGACATCAACCGGCTGACCGAGAGATCTGTCATAGTGCTCCATGGTATACAGCTGTCTGTCCATGCCAGGTGATGAAACTTCCAGATAATAGTTCTGTTCGATCGGATCTTTTTCATCCAGCTTTTCACTGAGGAATCTGGATACCAGTTCACAGTCATCCGTGCTCACATACTCTCCATCGAGTCTGTCGATAAATACACGCAGGAACCAGTCTTTTCCTTCTTTCTGAAACTCTGTATGATACAGTTCCAACCGGTTTTCAGAAAGGAAATCCGCCAGAAGCTCTTCTGTAATCTTCTTAATGTTTGCCTTTGCCATTCTATCTCCTTAAATAAAACTTAAAGAGCAGACGTGATCTGCTCTTTAAACTATAGACTAATAAATTAACATAACCATACTACCACAGATGGCCTGCCCTTGCAAGCACTATTTTGCAGGGTTAGCCTTCTCTTCTGTAGGTAATCAGGTCTTCTGCAATTTCATTTGCAGCGATGGATACCGGTTTTTCCACATCCTGCTCTGTGAGCTTTGGCAATCCTCTTGTAATGTCTCTCGCTCTCTTTGCAGCAAGAATTACCAGCGTGTATCTTGAATCTGCTTTCTTTCTGACTTCATTTACTGATGGATATAACATCATGGCTTTAGCCCTCCTTATATGTTCTTAATATTTCCTCTGCAGCACTGTCTACTGCGTGATGCTCTACTTCTATGATCTCTGCCACCAGCTCAACCGCTTCAACAAGAGAATCATTCACTACATAATACTCGTATCTGTCCAGATATTCCATCTCGTCCTTTGCAAGAGAAAGCCGGAGATTCATCTTTTCTTCGCTTTCCGAACCTCTCTTCAGAAGTCTTTCTCTCAAAGTCTCCAATGATGGCGGAAGAACAAAGATCAGTACTGCCTCAGGATATGCCTTCTTGACCTGCATACCTCCCTTGACATCAATTTCAAGAATGACATCGGTTCCTTCTGCCAGCTTATCCATGACCGGCTGCTTTGGTGTTCCGTAATAGTTCTCGAAATTCTGAGCATATTCCAGAAATCCATCTGCCTGGATCTTTGCTTCAAACTGCTCCTTTGAAACGAAATAGTAGTGGACGCCATCCACTTCACCCTTTCTCGGCTCTCTGGTCGTCATGGATATGGATAATTCCATGGCAACGTTCTTGAGGAGTTCTCTGCATATGGATCCCTTGCCGACTCCGCTTGGACCGGAAAGGACAAATAACTTGCCTTTACTCATACTGTCTCTCCTTGCTTCCCATAGTAATATGATATTATACACCTGTTTTTCTCATCCGTCCACAAAAAAATTACCGGAAGGCAATTACCATTTGCTGGATTGCTCATGTGAAAAGACAGGCTGCATCATGCGCCTGTCTTCCGTTTCTCGTTCTATTTTGTTCTGATTCTTTTCTTCGCCGACCATGCGCTGTAATATTTCTTTCCATCAATGGTCTTATATGTTCTTACCTGTACGTAGTATGTCTTCTTCGCTTTACGCTTCTTTACAGTTCTGTAATTCTTCTTTGAACGAGAAGTCTTCTTCGCCTTCTTCATGCTCTTTTTCGTACTGTATCTGAACTGGTAGCCGGTTACATTGGTAGTAGACCTCTTCTTTGCAGTCAGCTTGAAACCTTTTTTTAGAGCCTTTTTGGATTTCACATACGAAGGCTTAACCTTCACCTTATATGTCCTGGAAAGCGTACCTGCATAGTTTCCTGTCCCTTTTACCGTAATCTTGTAGATGCCCGGTTTCTTTGCCTTGGAAGGCTTTGTCACCTTTATGGATGTGCATTTCTGATCTCCGGCGTATGCAGTGACCGAAGGATATCTGTTCTTTCCAGTGCAATAGAGGGTGCCGGACGATACGGTCATCTTGGTAAGCTCTGCAGGTCTGATGGCATAGTTTAATGCAAGCGTTCCGCTGTAGTTTCCTGTGCCTGTTACCACTGCTTTTGCCGTTCCTGCGTTCACATTATTCTGGTATTTTACCGTATAATCTGCTTTTTCCAATGTCTTTCCATTCTCTGATACGGTTGCGGATGGAGTCTTTTCGCTTCCATCATAGGTGTATTCACTCTGTGCAAGTGCTGCTGTAAAACCGCCACCTGAGAGATCTGAAGGCTTTATTGTAAATTCCAGTTCAATGGTTCCTGTTACAAATGAATCCTCATTTCCGGTAACAATCGCCTTTGCTGTTCCTGCATTCACATTGTTTTCATATGTAACCGCATATTTTGAACGGTCCAGGTCTTCTCCATAGTTTTTCACTGTCACAGATGGAGTTTTTGCTGTTCCATCATAGATATATGCATCCTGTAAAAGGACTGCCTGTATTCCCTCCTGTGAAAGGTCCAGAATGTTACGCTCACCCTTTTCTTCAACCGGTTCTCCATCCAGAGGAACATTCCCATTTACATAGTTGATGATATTGCTCTTTCCTTCGCCGGAATATTTAACATATGAATGATCACCCAGCCTGCTTGACTGTACGGTTATGTTAAAGGTTTCGTCAAGATCCCCATCTACCTTTGCAAATGCATTGTCTTCGGAATCATCTGCACAAAGAGACATCTGACCTGCTTCAGTAGATACAGTCACTCCAAGCTCCTCGTTTACAATTGTCGCTTCAAAGCCCTTCGGATTCTCCTCCGTGTTTTCAAGGATATAGTAGTCTACAGGGACGGAAAGTACAGTGCTTTCAATAGTCTGCTCCACCGCTTCTCCATTTTCATCAATGGTGATATCGACAGGTGTTACATTTAATATATCCTTGGCTTCTGCCTTCAGCTCGCCATCTTTCACCTCTGCAACAAGATCCTTGTCATCGTCGTCATCCAAATATGCATACAGGTTGAAGTTTCCGGAGCATACACTTACCAGATTCTTATTTGAACTTGTCAGATTTCCGCGGTTTTCCCAGATCTTGTAGTACTCATCATATGTTGTGTACTGCAATGTTCCACCGGAATCATAAGTTCCCCAGTATGTACTATTTGCAATTCTATAACTCCAGCTCCATGCTCCTTCTTCCCATTTTTCAAGGGTCATGATCCTTTCCTGTTCCGGATAGTTGTTGTCGTAGAGTAATATCTGGTATTCCTCTACTCCTCTCGAAGGAGATACCTGGTTGATTCCATATGCCAGCACCGCATGGCCTGCTCCCTTGCTTGTCGCACATACCATGACAGGCTTTCCTTTTTCTGTCTCTTCTTTCAGAACACCGATGAACTTTTCCATGTCCTCCGGAACGGCATTGCTGATCTTTGTTGCTCCCATGTATTTGGAAACCTGCGTGATGTGCATTCCCTGAATAAAGTCAAGCACGCTTAAGCCAAGGCTTTCGCTCTGATCTTCCTGAATAAGCTCCTTGATCTTTCTCTTTGACGAATTGAAATCACTTACGCTTACATCGTTATCGACACATAAAAGACCGGATGTCGCGGTCATTCCATAGCAATTTCCGCTTTGTCCTATGTTCATGTCATATACGGCTTTTGCTACTGTATTGTCACCATACATTAACTTGCATATGGAAAGCGGCGCATTAAGACCAAAGTTCTTAAATGCATATGAATAGTCCATGACAGACTTTGAAACCACAACCGTATAGCTTGCCTCTGCGGCCTTGAACTTCTCTGTTTCGCCGGCTTTCGCTGTTATTACTGCGCTTCCGGTATTCTTTACTGTTACCTCTCCTGTACTGTTATCAACAGCTGCAA